>JBEIPI010000160.1:0-5399 GCA_040377165.1 Bacteriovorax sp. | reverse complement strand
GCCGATGGGTGGGAAAAATTCGTACCCGCATCTGTGGCAAAAACAGTTAAGAAGAAGTGTTTGTTTGGAGCAAAGTGTGACATATAAAAGTCTAGTAGTAGCATTGAGTATTTTAGTCATTTCCCCGGAAGCTTTTTCGTGGGGAAAAACCGGACACAGAATTGTTGGCGAAATCGCCCAGAGAAACTTAAATGCTGAGGCCCAGAAAGGGGTGAAAGAGCTTTTAGGAAACGAGGACCTTTCAAGAGTCGCTACATGGGCGGATGAAATCAGGTCAAACAGAAAATACGATTTTTCGGCCCCGTGGCACTACACCAGTGTTCCTACAGGGAAGACTTACTTTGATCAAAAAAGAAATAAAGACGGTGACGTTATCGAAGCGCTTTTCCGTTTTGAAGAAACTCTAAGAGACCCGAAAAAACCAAAAGAAGAAAAAGCTGAGGCCCTGAAATTCATGGTGCACATGATGGGAGACCTTCACCAGCCGCTTCACGTGGGACTAGCTGAAGACCGCGGCGGCAATAGCGTGCGTTTAAAGTGGTTTAAGACAGAAACAAACCTGCACGCACTTTGGGATGAGAGCATCGTTGATTTCGAACAGCTTTCATACACAGAGTATTCGACTTACTTAAACCACTTTACCAAAGACGAGAAAAAAGAACTGGGTAAGGGGACATTCCTTGACTGGGCAAAAGAGTCAATGGATTTAAGAAGCGTGGTTTATGATACGGGCGGAAGCGAGAGCGCTGGTTATGAGTACCACCACAAAGTGAAGCCCACCATGGAGCTGCGCTTGCGTCAGGCGGGGATCAGGCTTGCAACACTTTTAAATAGCATCTTTAAAAAAGAAGCTTTGGCGAAAGATTACGTTACATTAAGACAAAAAGTTAAAGACAATATTTAATTTGATTGGGTGAGATATGGCCTTAGATAAAAAAATTCAGCGTGATGTTTTTATTTGTGATGATGACAAAGGTATTTGCGAAATTTTAAAAGAGTACTGCGAGAACATGGGATGTTTTAAAAACATTGTCTTCGCTCACGATGGGATTACGGCCACTCAAAAGCTGCGCAACCAGAAGTTCTCTTTGATCTGTCTGGATATGAGTATGCCGAAAAAAACCGGCTACGACTTAATCGGTGAATTCGAAGCGGGAAGCCTTAACTTAAAGGATAATATCCTGGTGGTTTCAGGGACTCTTGAAAAAGACCTGATCGCTAAAATTCTTCAAAGTGGAGTGAAGAATTTTATGGTTAAGCCGTTTGATGAAAAACAGTTTCAGGAAAAAGTTCTCAGAATTTTAGGCGCACAAAAAGCTTAAGGGGAATATATGTCTAAAGAATCTATCAAACTGAATCCAGGTGATTTTCTTCTGCACGAAGGAGAGGAGAGTACAGAAATGTATTATCTTCAATCGGGTTCGCTTGCTGTTTTAAAAAGAAAAGGCGACACCGTTCAGCAGATTGGGACAATTATTTCAGGAGAGTTGGTTGGAGAGATGTCTTTTTTAGACAAACATCCGCGTTCTGCTTCAGTTAAGGCCATCAGCGAGTCAGTGCTGGTGATCGTTCCTCACGAGAAATTAGAGGCAACGCTAAACGGACTTCCTAAATGGTTCACGGCACTTTTACACACTTTGCTTGATCGACTAAGAAAAGCAAACGCCCGTATCAAGATTTAGAAACTAATTTTAAAATTTTTTTCGATGCTCGCTCTTTCCTTTGCCGGGAAAGGGTTGTTCATGACTGAAAGGTGATGCAGTTCTTTAAGATCTTTAAGTTTGAGCGGCAACTCGTGAAGTTTGTTGTCCTCCAGATTGAGGCGCTTGAGTTTCTGCAGGCGATAAAGGCTCTCGGGGATGCTCTCAAGCAGGTTGTGTCCTAAATCCAGGTAATGAAGATTGGGCATTTCATTGAAAAAACTCTCGAGAGTTTTTGTGCTTAAATAATTTCTTCCCAGAATCAGCTGCTTTAGACTTGAGCGCATTTCCAGTTGTGGAAGTTCATTCAAGCGGTTGTTTTTCAGGCTCAGGTAAGTGAGGTTGGGAAGTTCAAAAATTTCCTTGGGAAGAACTGAGATCTTGGTTGAGATGAGCGATATTTTTTTCAGTTTTTTCAGGATGCTAATGTCTTGCGGGAAGTAAGTGAAATTTCCGCCGATGATTTCAAGCTCGGTTAAATCCCACAGATTCAAAAGCTCAATCGGAAATTGAGAGTCATCGTCCGTGCACTTAAGAGAGATGCGTTTTTCGTGGCGAGATTCAAACATTCCTAAAGATCCTGAACATACTTGTTATATGAATCAACTAAAATGCATTTTGGGGTAATGGGTCTGTCACTTAAAGCGTAACTGAAAATGATGACTTCTTCACCTTTTTTTATCAGCAGGGCCGCTGCACCGTTTATTCCAATGGTTCCACTGCCGCGCGCCCCGGCGATGACATAAGTTTCCAGGCGATTTCCAGAAGTGTTGCTCACTACTGTCACTTTCTGTCCCGGCCATAAATCGATGCGGTCCAAAAGATCCTGGTCGATGGTGATTGAACCGATATAGGAAAGGTCAGCGTTCGTTACTGTCGCTTTATGAATTTTACTTTGCAGTAGTTCTCTTAGCATATATTCCTTAATTTTTGTTCGGGCCAGGGATTCCCAGGAAGTAGAGAATCGAAGTCATCGGTCCGTGAGAGAGATGTTGCTGGGCCTCTTTTCTCACGACGTCTTTTGCGTGGAAGGCGATTCCCAGACCCGCTGTCGCGAGCATCGGAAGATCGTTGGCACCGTCACCGATGGCCACAACCTGCTCCAGTGAAATATTCTCTTGCTGAGAGATCAGTTTTACTAAAATCGCTTTTTGGTTAGCATTGACGATTGTGCCAGTCACATTTCCAGTGAGCACTCCATCTTTGACTTCCAGTTCATTGGCAAAAGAGTAATCAAGGCCAAGTTTCTTTTTTAAAGCGTCGGCAAAAAAAGTGAATCCCCCTGAGATCAAGGCGACTTTATAACCCAAAACTTTAATGGTCTTGATGAATTCTTCAACGCCCGGAGTGAGTGGAAGGTTCTCCAGCACTTCCTGCATGCGCTCGACTTTTAATCCTTTTAATTTTGAGACGCGAAGTCTGAGGGACTCATCAAAATCAATCTCTCCGTTCATCGCTCTATGTGTGACTTCTTTGACTTCCGCACCGACGCCGCATAATTCGGCCAGCTCATCGATAACTTCGGCCTGAATCAGAGTCGAGTCCATATCAAAAACGATCATGCGTTTGTTTCTTCTAAAGACATTGTCTTTTAAGAAAGCGACATCAATTTTGTGGTTGGTTGAAACCTGCATCAGTTCAGCTTTGAGCGCCTTTGAATCAAGTGTCTTCGGGATGGTGGTTGAAATTTCCATCGAAGAGAACTCTTTCGGGCTTACTTTGTCGATGCGTTCAATGTTGATTTTATAGTTGGCCAGGATTTGCGCCAGGTCGGCGACAAAACTAGCTGTCACTTTTAAAGGAGACACACAAGTTACGATGAATTTCTCACCTTCCATTTCCGGGGTGATGACTTGTTTTTCAACGACTTTATATGAAAGGGAAAGCCCCATCATGTTGGCATCAAAGAGCAGGTCTTTTAAAACATTTCCCGCATTGCTGTTGTCGTCGCCGAAGCCTAAAACGAAACTCAAAGAAAGAAGCCCGTGAGTCACGGCCTGCCCCATATCGAGCACGTCAACGTTATATGTGCTGATGATTCTCATCAGTCTGGCGGTGATACCGGGTCCATCCGGGCCGCTTACTGTTACGAGAATTGTTTTTCCATTAAGTAGTTGATTCACTCGTATCCCCAATTGCCTTTTTTTGGCGTTTCTTTTCTTTTCTGATTTTTTGGATTTTTTTAATTAGACCGAAGGAATATTCACCGGCCGAGTAAAGAGAAAATATTGAAGCGAGGTACATGGCGATGGTTCCAATCAGCGGCATATCAAGCCCCCATGGAATATCATTGGCCATAAGAAGGGGAATCCCCACCATTTGTGTAGCTGTTTTCCATTTACCCAAAGTTCCAACCGGTACACTGATGCCTTTTTCCATTGCTAGTAGTCTGAGAGCGGTGATGTACATTTCACGCAGGACTAGAATAAGCACAATTAAAACATTCACTCGGTTCATTGCCTGAAGCATGATCAAAGCGGAGATCACCAGGAATTTATCGGCAATTGGATCCAGGAAGGAACCAAATACTGTAACAATATTCTTTTTTCTGGCAATGAATCCGTCGAGGAAGTCGGTGATAGAGGCGGCGACGAAGGTCCAGGCCGCAAGGTAGTTGAGGAATTTTGTGTGATTGGCGGCCCACTCGTAATTCACCTGTACCGAATACATAGAGAAAATAATAATAGGTATCAAAATCACTCTAAACATAGTTAAGCGATTTGGAAGGTTATCTATTTCCCACTCATTACTCATTTTTTTCCTTCTTATATTAAATGTGAGTTTATTTTACCCTAAGAGTAGCAAAGCTTACTAGGAGAAAAATTTGGAAAGACACTTAAGTTTAATTAAAACCGATTATCAGGAACTGGAAAAAAGAGTTTTCCCACGTTTTCCCTTTGGTTTTATGATTTTTAAAGAGCTCGAAGGCGCAAAAATGGTCTTTGAAGTTAAAGATATTTCGCTTACCGGAATGCAGTTATGTTTCAAGGACGGAACTCATAACTATAAAATCGGCTCAAAAATCCAGGGCGATCTTCACTGGCGAGGCGCCAACGTAAGCATCAAGGCAAAAATCCAGTGGGTACGCGAAGCTTCATTGGGACTTTCCTTTGAATCGAGCATTAGTTTTGAAGAAAAAATGCGCTCATTTTTATCATTCGACAATATTGTTTCGCATATTAAGCCTCTGCATAAAACAGACTTATCCATCGATCTTCCGAACAATTTAAAATACTGGCTCAAGGCCGATGGTGTGCTGGATCTATATGTTTGGGAGCACGCAAGTGCTGGGATTTCTCGTTTTCAAGTTCTTATGATGGAGCATTTTATCGAATGGGAAGAGGGCATGGGACTAAAAACTGGTCGAGTCATGACTCAAAGAGACCTCGATACTCCGCTTTCGACAGAAGATGAATTCGTTTTTCAAATTGACGATGTTGTCGCAGATGAAAAAGTCGAATTGGCATTGGGCGTTGTGAGAAAAATCGTAGAGGATCATCTGCCCTTGGATGCAAAAGAATTTTTAATCTATAAACTCGGAGGGTGAGTAAAACTCACCTTTTTCTTTCCTAAGCTTCTGATCCCTTTTATAATCGTTAGGTATTATAAAATTTTGGGAGACTCCGATGAACCGTAACCTCGCATTAGAATTTGTTCGTGTAACTGAAATGGCAGCGATTGCTTCTGCTCGATTAATGG
>JBEIPI010000055.1:0-20221 GCA_040377165.1 Bacteriovorax sp. | reverse complement strand
TACCTCTGGCTGTCTTTTTATTACGATGATTTATTTTCAGCTGCTAAAAAAAAGGGCCGGTGTTTAAGCCGGCCCACAAAATTACTTTTTCATAAATTTTATAAGATCATCACACCCGCCAATCAGTTTTCCATCGACGAAAACCTGAGGGAATGTCGGCCATCCACTCCATAATTTAATCGCCAGGCGCTTTTTCCATCCTGAAAAATAGTTTCCGTGAGAAATAAATTTATACTCTATCCCTTTTTCATCAAGAAACTTACGCGCCTTCTTAACTACCGGGTTCTGCCCCATCCCTACCACTACTACTTTGTTGCTGCCAACTGCTGCGATAACTTCCTGAACTACTCCAGCATGATTATTAGTCATGAATGCTAAAGCGTCAGGATGGATTTTCTCACTTGATAAAACATTGCGTTCCATAAATATCTCCGTGTTTAATGATTAAACTGCTTTTCAATTAGTTTACTGTATAATCCTTCACGATTCAGGATCAACTCTTCATGCGCTCCAGCCTCTACAATCTTGCCCTGGTCGAGAACAAAAATCCTGTCTGCTTTTTTTACCGTCGATAAACGGTGAGCGATAATAAGGGTTGTGCGGCTCTTTCTTAAATTCTCCAAGGCCGCCTGAACTAGTGACTCACTCTCACTATCGAGTGCGCTGGTGGCTTCATCCAGGATGAGAATTTTCGGATCTTTTAAAATTGCACGAGCGATGGCAACTCTTTGCTTTTGTCCACCTGAGAGCTGAACACCTTTTTCCCCCACAAGCGTGGAGTATCCGTCTGGAAATGAAGTAATAAAGTCATCGGCATAGGCAAGCTTCGCCGCCGCGACCACTTCCGCAAAACTTGCATCGGGTTTTCCGTAGCGGATATTGTCTTCTATGGATTCTGAGATAAGAATAGGCTCTTGAGAGACAATCCCAATCTGATTGCGAAGGGCATACAAATCGTAATTCTTGATATTTTCACCACCGATCAGAATCTCACCACTGTTTAATTCATAAAAATGCATTAACAACTGAGCGATCGTCGATTTTCCTCCCCCCGAAGAGCCAACAATCGCCACCGTTTCATGGGCCTTGATATTAAGAGATAAGTCATTCAAGATCAGGGCTTCAGGTCTGGCCGGGTATGAGAAACTGGCGTTCTTAATTTCAATCGCGCCGCTGGGAATATTCTTTAGCGTCTTATTTTTGTTTTCCTGCTTCACCGTTGCTTTTTCCAGGAGCTCAAAAATCCTGTGGCCGGCGCCGATCGAAGACATAAAGTCCGTGTATAAAGACCCGAGCAATCCCACGGAAAAGGCGACAGTCATCACATAAAGGATATATGAAGTCAGAGTTCCAACGCTCATCTCTCCCTGAATTACCAACCTTCCCCCGAACCAAACAATGAATACCACTGCAAGAAACCCGACAACGCTCACCAGCCCGGTGAAATTCGCGATGACTGAAATTTTATTCAGAGATAAGTTGAATGATTTTTCCAATTGATCGTCGTAACGGCGACTCTCCCAACTCTCCTGGGCAAAGGCCTTCACGGTTCTCACTCCCGAGAGACTTTCTTCCGCAACTGAAGAAGACTGTGCCAATGCGTCCTGAGTGGATTTAGAAATTGCTTTCACTTTTTTACCAAAAATTGCGACCAAAAATGCCAGAGGTGGTATCAGCAACAAAATAAACATCGTCAGTTTTGCCGAAGTCACAAAAAGCAGAATGATCCCTCCGATTGCCTGAACCGTATTTCTGATTAACATCGAAATATTCACGCTCAAAGCGTTCTGAAGAACTGCCGTATCCGCAGAAAGTCTTCCCAAAAGCTCACCTGTTTTTGAGAAATCAAAAAAAGGCATCTCCTGAGAGATGATTTGAGAGAAGAGTTTTGATCTCAATCGTTTGACTGTTTTCTCACCAGCGATGGTGAAATAGTAATAGCGAAAGCTCGACGATACGGCCTGAACAACAAAAACTCCCATCGCAATCAAAGCGGCCATGTTCAAAGCATGCTGATCCTGAGTCTTTAAGGCATTGTCGATGATTTCCTTAATATACTGTGGGTAAACCATGAGTGCGGCACTGCTGATAAACAGAAAAACCATCCCCTTAATCAAAATCGGCCATTCTTCTCTACTTAAATTCAGAAGACGGAGAAAAAAACCGCGGTCATTATTTTTCATTTTTTACATCTTTGGTTAGGCTTGAGAGTTTGATTCTTCCCAAAATCAAGAGGTGGGCGGCTTCCAGCTTAGAGGATAGTTTCAATAAAATGGCCTGAGCAGAACAGCTCACCGGGCAACTTAGCCCGGACTTCTTAACGCCCGAACTATTGGATGAGCGGTCGTTGGCCGCAAGATAGATTTCTTTAAGGCTAATATCTTTAGGGTGTTTTAAGAGTTTAACTCCCCCCGCTTGTCCTCGTTTGGTTTCCACCAAACCTGCTCGGGCGAGTTTTGACATGATCTTTCTAATGAAGGCCGGATTGGTGCCCAAACTCTTGGCAAGGGATTCGGAGTTTAACTCCTCCTTCTTTACCGCAAGGTTGATCATGATCTTTAATGTCGTGTCAAAATGGGAATCAAGCATTATTGTAACTTCCAAAATTACATTATAAACCCTTATATAATGTAACTTTAAAAATTACAATAACTATTCTTCAGATAATTCCAGTGACGTATCTTCTACTTTTTCATAGTTTCTAATATAGGCTTTCGTAACTCTTGAAAATAATGAATCTTCCTCATCCGATACAAATTGCTCAGTGCCCTTTGCTCTTTTTGCTCTAATTGAATCAGCAAGAATTCTGGCATTTCGAAGGGACTCCTCTGATTTATAACCAGCACGCTTAGATCCACTAGTTAATGAAGAGGCACCTTCTCTAGGGCCCGCTCCTTTGCCTTTATCAGATGATGAACTCTTCGACGAAGAAGAACTTACCGTTACTCTGCTACTTAGAGTTCCGCCACCCGAGTATGAAGGAGAATCATTATTGTAGAAGCCCCCATTATTAGGACCACTGTTTTTTGAATAAGGGTTAGTATCTGACAAGCTTTTTAAAGAAGAGTCACCGCCAATATCAAATGGGCTGGCAATCGCTGCTGTTTTATACAACTCTCCCGATCCTGGTTGACTCTTAACCTTTGTGAACGATTTATCCATACTCTCTTTAAATGAACTCACCTTATTACTACCGCTTGTGCCTGCTGTTGGGCCGGTGAATGTTTGAGTTAACATCTGCTTGGTTTTTTTGTTATTAGCGAGAGCGCTACTATTGAATTTATCTGCACTCGAAATAGCATTGCTTGAAAGACCAAGGCTATTTTTCATAACTGTTCCGTTTGGAAGCGCGGTATAGCCAAAATCAATTTTTGGATCGGCCGGTCCACCCGCCGCCACAGTTCTAAACTGAGCTGTATCCATAATCGCAGAGTTCTGAGCTGCTCCTACTTTAATTGTCTGAATATTTCCACCTTCACTGCTACCTGCTGTTCCAATTGTTGTGACATTGTTTACACCCAACTGCACAGGTGACTTAGTCGGAGTTGCAGGTGCCGCTATATTATTTGCCAACGTGTTCTTCGTTCCCGTCGGATTTTCTAATGCCTTTTTAAGTTCAACCAAATATTTTTCTAATTTTGCTTTTTGGTTCATCAAATCATTCAACTTCGATTTATCCATTATCATTAGTTGGCTTGCTTTATTTGAAATCTCTCCAAAATACGCTCCTCTATTTCCGGCCTGACCAATAATTTGGTCAACAACATTCCAAGTCTCAACAAAATTTTCGGAAGCAACTTGTCCTTGTGACTTAGTAATCGGGGCCTGCTCTCCTTCTTTTAACGGCTTTGGATTCACCATTTCTTTGGCCTGATCTTCAGAGGAAGCAAATCCCATGGCCATCAAAAATCCAGCAGCGCTTTTTGAAACGGCAGCATGGTCAACAGCAAAACCTGCTGCGGCCACTGCAATTCCGGCCGGAAGCATTGACGGGTTTGAAATATTCTTAGAAATAGCCTCAGCTACCGCTTTAGAAAGAGTTTCTTTTGTATTCCCCGGACAAATGGCCCCAGATTTTTTTCTGGCCTCAATCATTTGTTTGATTCCATTTTCCATAGGAGTTGACCAGTCATATTTAGCGTCATCCGATTTAGGAAGCCCAGTAATTGTTGACTGCACAGTCACTTCAAGCTTTCCCATTTTATCGTTAATTTCTTTACTTGGAATTCTTGGCAGAAGATAAATTTCTCCATAGGCCTGAACTGGACCAGATCTCAATTCGGGTATAGTCGATTTTACAATTTCACAACCAGGAACTGGATCTAAAACTTCTTTTTCAACTTCAGTACAAACTTCCTCTGAAGTTGCCTCTGACTCCATTCCATGGCCTGGAGATGTCTGAACTGTTTCACAGGTTGTTTCTTTTTTCTTTGTTTTTCTTTGACAAGCCTCTTCCGCAACTTTCAATGAAGCATCAAGTCCGTTTTCAATCAATGTCTCTTTATAGGCCTTAACTGTTTTATTATTCTCTGTACTATTTTTATCGTTAGACTCAAGCGCAGCTAAAATCAGTTTCTCTCTAATCGGAATTCTTCCGCTTCCAGAAGCCTGCCCCCCTTTTCCATCAGCGCTGTAAAAAGATGAACCTGCAATACTGTCAATACTCGCATTAAGTAAATCAATCTGGGCCTGAATCGCTTCAATTTGCAGCTCTTTTCCCTGTCCTTTCGATTCTGTTAAGGCCTGCAGTTTTCCCTGCATAAAATTAACTCTATCTCTTAAAAGTAGATCGCGTTTTGCCTCTGAAGCTGCGTATGTTTTTACCGCTTTCCACCAATTTGAGAGTGAAGCAGGTTGCTCACCATCAACCCCTTTGCAGGATTTTGCCCCAATTTCATTAGCTCCATAAATCAAGACGACTAATTGATAATTAATCTCATTGTAAGCTGCCTCATCATAGGCAACCTCTGAGACATTAATTGGGCCTGAAGCACTGGAGCCTGACCCCACAGGGCCAAAAACGGCTGGACCGGCCACAAACCCCATAGACGTTTGTGCCGTCGATTGAACTTCTCTATCTCTCCAATACGAGGCCCTTTCAGCAGAATCATAGGCCAGCTGACCGGTTGCCCTTCCTGATTCATCGAGAATACTTCCTCCACGACCATCGAAACCTAAAAAAATTCTGGTTCCCATAGGAAGGGCCTTACCGTTAATATCGTAATAAGTATGACTCTTTCCGTCTGGAGCAACAAATGTTGCTTGAGCCCCTGCCGGTGTTGATTCTGCATATAGAGAGGGACTCAACAATGACAAAATGGTTATAAGTGTTGACACTTTTTTCATAAGAAATCCCCTGAGTTTCGATAGTTACTCTATTTTAATGAGTTATTGCTTTATAAACAAATATCGGCAGGTGACGACTTCTTCTGAAGAAGGAAAGGACTTTAATTATAGATACTTAATTGGTCTAGTCCCCACCAGGTGATAGTCCTGAAACTACCCCAGATTTAGGGCACGTTTGTCCTAACTCTCCTTTTGGCATAAGTAATGAATAAGGACTTATTTTTGAATCAACGCCCGACTATTGAGGTTTAGTTTCTAAATCTTTTAAACTCAGGTCAAAGTACACCTTTTTCCCGTTCTTCATAAACGAGAAGCATCCGCCTTTGTTGGCGTGAATATTAAAGCCTGCCCCCCACCAGAAGTAACCCGGGATTTCATGCATGGTATTGGCATCACTCGTCTCTGTAGCGTTAAATAATTCAAGATCAGGATTTGTATTATTGTGCCCGATTAAATTCCTGGTGTAGTAACGCCATTGAAGCACTTTGTTTGGAAGCACATTTCCGTCTGCATCCGTGGTTTTTAATTGTTCAGCTGTATGATAAACGACCTTCATTTCTTTATGGGCCATCATCTTCTCATACATGATATTCATCTGATTAACCGGAAGATCGCGCAGCTCTTTATCATAATACTTCTGCGGAACCAGAAAATGCGAATGCCCCATATCCGGAAATAAAAGTGCATCGACATACTTTCTCTCAAAAGCTTTTTCAATATGCTTAGTAACTGCAGTAATAAAGTTCTCAGGAATTTTAACTACTCCGCCCTGAACTGGACTATTGGGAAGAACAAACGACTTTAAACTTTCATCATAGTAAGCGCGGTCGCGAAGTCTTTTATTGGTTAAATAGAGCTCATCAGCTTTTTTTCGGATTTCTTCCAGAGTCATGTTCCATTTGAAGTCTTCAGCGTAAACCACCGGCTCGCCTGATATTTCTTTTTTACAGTTGGCCGTATCGACATCCAAAGCAAAAGCATGGCCTGAAATAAGTAGTAATGTGATAGTAGTAGTAGTAAAGAGCTTAATCATGAGAGAACTCCTAAATTTTAGTGCTTCTAATAAACCTTAAACACCTCAATGAAACAAGCCCAAAATACCTAAGAAATAAGCAAATTCAACGCATTAACATAGTTCAGATCACTAACTATGCTAAATTAATAATATTGCTGGTTTAACCGATCAGCACTCATGGACAAAATATTTTTTTTAACACTCATTTTCCTTCTTCAATTCAGTACCTCATTCGCTGCAGGAGTTGTAGTTGTTGCCGGCGGAGGTGAGGAAGGAAAACCAGGTGATCAGAAAGCATGGTCGTACGATCTC
Source organism: Bacteriovorax sp. (assembly GCA_040377165.1). Taxonomy (GTDB): domain Bacteria; phylum Bdellovibrionota; class Bacteriovoracia; order Bacteriovoracales; family Bacteriovoracaceae; genus Bacteriovorax. Next base: position 13,548 of record JBEIPI010000055.1, on the reverse strand, counting down.
TATAAACGCCTGATCGATAATGGCGATATCAATGGCGACAAAAAAATCAAAGTGGCCGTGCTCTCTTACTACAAACAAGAAGACACCTGGTACTCTGATTATTTTAAATCATTGGGGGCAGCTCATGTTGAAGCGGTCGTCGCAGAGACCAGGGATGAGGCCAACGATCCAAAAATCGCCGATAAAATAAAAGATGCTGACGTCATCTTCTTTAGAGGTGGAGACCAGGCCGAGTATTACAACAACTGGAAAGGGACACTACTTGAAAAAAATATCAAGATTCTGGATAAAAACGGAGGCGCTATTAGCGGGACAAGTGCCGGTGCAATGTCTCTGGCCGGATTTGCACTGGCCGGTGGCCAGGAATTGGGCTCCAAAGATGTCTTGATGGATGCTAAAACAAAAATGCTGGACGACGTGAATGGCGGCAGCAGTATCCACAATGACTTTCTAAATATTGTTCCTGATGCCATTATCGAAACTCATTACGGTGAAAGAGCGAGGCTTGGCCGCACCGTTGGAGCGCACGCCAAAGCTTCAGAGGATTTTAATAGAAAGGATCTTCTCTCAATTGCAGTCTCCGAGCACACCGGTATCGCTATCTCTAACGGCAAAGCACGCGTATATGGAAACGGAACTGTCGAATTTATTCAACAGACGGCCGATACAAAAAATATCCGCTAGGCGGGCTCTCCCCTTGTCTACACAGACCTTCGCAACGATGTTCTCACCGAGGGCTGGGTCTTCGATATGAAAACAAAATTGCCGGATTTGTCTTTGAATCCCTCTGATGCTCTCGAAGTAGATCCGAAGAAGAAATGCGGAGACATCCAAGGCCCTTTTACAATCGATGGGTCAAAAAAAGAGGACTCCTCACTTTTTGAATTCACCCCAAAATACGGAGCTGACAACTACCTGCTAAGTCACTCACCAAAAGACAAAACGAAAATCTTTGGAGTCATCGGAATCACCCGTGCCAATTCATTTATCAGTGATCCCGCCGATCCATCCGGAGGAAGAGAAAGAGCGAAAGTCCAGGCGGCACTCTACCGGGCACTCTATGATGCTCCGGAAAAGACAGCTCTTCTTATTTCAGAAGAAAGCTTACTCAAGTCAGACAACAACAATAAAGACCTGCTGGTCTTTACAAAAAACCCGAATCTGGATGATGAGGAATCCTCTTCAATTATCTTAGACTGCTCGTCTTGCACACATAAAGGACTCTCTCCTCGGGTGACAGAACTCGACAACGGCTCCAAGACCCTTCGCCTACCGGCCCTTATCAATCTGCGCCTGCACGTTATTGGATCAACCCAAGAGCACAATATCTCTTACAACCTAAAGACCCGTCAGATTCAGGAGTTAAAAAAGGCCATTAATGAAAATGAGTGCGCTGTTAAATCAGGAGTGGATTTAAAGAAATTAGAAAAATTAATGGAGAGCTTTTTAGACAAAGTCTCGGTCTGTGAGCCTTAATCGCCTATTCGACTAGGTTCTATACATCATTGTAAAAATTACCTTCTGAAATTAAAAATCTCCTTACTTATGTTAAATTAGCCTGAATTCCGCCTATTCTAATTATGCATAAACAGCTATCAGGAGAGCTCGAAATGAATAGAAATCTTGGTTATTCCGCATTGTTAACAATCCTACTCGGGAGCAGCACTCTGGCATTCGCTGCCCAGTACACAACACGCATTGATCAGAATTTTATTCGCACAGGATATATCAGAACTGATTTTTGTCTAGGTTCAGAATTTCAAATGAAGACTGGACTTAATATTTCAAGAGCTGAAAGCATCACGGTCCGTATGAGAGGAAGAACACTGGATCAGACAAGAAATAACAGGCTTATCGTAAATGATAACTACGGTATCGCTCTTGATTCAACTCCTGCTAATCTTTTTTCTCAACTAACTCCCATTAGCATCCAAATTTATTCTGCGGGAAATAGCGATATTTGCCTCAACTCTGAACGTGAAGGAGTTTTGGAGAATATTGAAATTGATTATTCTATTACTGAATCAAGACCTCAACATCCACCTCGCCCGCCAATGAGTACAGTGCTTGGTGCAATTGAAACAATCTCATCAACAGGGGAAGTCCTTGGGTGGGGATGTGACACAAGGTCTCGTCAAGAACTAAACCTTAACGTGTACATTAATGGCATTGCCAATAGAAACATCCGTGCCGAAGGCAATTTAGATGTTCGCGATGACCGCAGAATGGGTCTCCCTGACAGAGACTGTGGTAATTACTCTGGATTTAAATTTCAACTTCCTAAAGAAATCATGTACGGACAAAATATCAATGTTGAAGTTCGTGGTGAGGAAAGAAATGGAAACGAAAGATCATTTGGGACAGTTAATTATAAGACTCCAATCTATTTACTAGATAAAGGATTATTTGAAGTTATTGGCAGCAACAAGATTTACTTCTCTAACGGTTATTCAGCTTTTTGCCATGTCTCGACTCCTGATCAAGTGCGTCTGTTTTTAAGAGAAGGTCTAAAGGATCCAAAGACGGTTGAGAATCTGCCTATTGGCATGAGAAATGATGGTGTTTGTGAACTAAAGCGCTTACCGGTAGTGCTATTCAAAACGCTAAAGACTAATAATCCTCAGGCCGTTTATTTTTCAAATGGAAGCAGCTATTGCTGGGTACCAGAGCCGGGAATGATTGCTCAGATTGCTGAAAAAAATGGCATTAGAGCAGACCTAGCTTCTTTCGACAATGTTCCAGGCAATATGCAATTTACAAACCTGTGTAAAGCTGAAGGATTATTTTCAGTTGGTCCTCATATCTACTACTCAAACGGAACAGATGCTTTCTGTCACGTTACGGATGCTAATTCAATTGGAAACAGAAAAGTTTACCCTTACGGGCAACTTCCACCTGAACAACGCAATGATGGTGACTGTCGTTAATACTTAAATTCAACTATAAAAGGAGGAATGTAAAAGTTCCTCCTTTTATTTTGCCCGAAGTGCCGTTTAATTTTCAATGAGCCAAGAGAGACTCCAACACTCTCATATTGGAGTCCTCCACAAAATTAAACCTGTCCAAATCCACCATCGGCCATTAACTCTGCTCCACAAACATAACTAGAGTCATCGCTTGCTAAAAACAGCGCTGCTTTCGCCATCTCGTCCGGATGCCCCAAACGTTTGATTGGTAAATTTGCTGCCAAGTCATTAAGTCTCTCCTCAGGTAATCCCATTTTCTCAAAAATTGGAGTGGTGATTGGTCCTGGAGAAAGAACATTGAAACGAATATCTGAGACCGGAATTTCCGCTGTCCATGTGCGGGCAAAATTTCTCACCGCCGCCTTAGTCGCTGAATACACCGATGATCCGGCAAACCCTTTACTTGCCACCACTGAAGCCGTCAATACAACCGAGCTTCCCTTATTAAGTAATGGGATGGCCTTGGCAACAGTGAAGAACAATCCCTTCACGTTGATGTTAAACATATTATCGAAATACTCTTCACTCACTTCAGCTGTCGGAAGAGATCCAGCAATTCCAGCATTGGCAAATAGCACATCAATCTTTCCGTATTTTGCTTTAATATGAGCGTAAAGCTTATCGAGCTCCGCTACTTTGCTGACATCGGCCTGAACCACGTCAAACTGTGAACCGTACTCAAGTTTTGTTTTTTCAAACGTTTTGGCCGAGCTCGCAGTGATAATGACCTTCGCTCCCTGCTCTTTAAAGAGTTTAGCTGTCGCTAGTCCAATTCCTGAATTTCCGCCTGTGATAAGTGCTACTTTGTTAGTTAATTTAGACACATTTTTTTCCTTTTTAGAGGGTTCTTAATTCTGAACCGATTGGTTCAAAATATACTCCTTTCCAAAAACTTTGCAAGAAAAATATTGAACCGAACGGTTTTTTATGGTATTTTAAGTACATGGGACGATTAAAGGCTTTCAACCGAAATGACGTACTAGACTCCGCTATCCAGCTCTTTTGGAAGAAGGGGTATGCTGACACTTCCCTTTCCGATCTTGAAAAGGCCACAGGGGTTAATAAGTCCGGGCTTTACTCAGAATTTAAAGACAAGGACGATATCTTCCTTGAGAGCTTGAGAAGATACCACGACAATAATCCACTTTATGATTTCTTAAAGGCCGAACCACTGGGATGGGCCAATATTGAGAATTACTCAAAAGCAAAAATGAACTGCAAAGGCCAGAAAGGCTGTTTTATGGCCTACACGAACAGGGAGTATTCGATCATCCCTTTAAAAGTGAAGCAGCTTCTGGAAAAAACCTCCGCCGAGGTTTATGAATTGTTTTTAAACAACATCAAGGCCACTGGAATAAAGAACCCTGATCTTGTCACCACCCAGATTATCACTTACGCGGTCGGGATTTCCTTAAAAGCGAATATGGTGAAGCCTGAGCAGTTAAATGATGAGTTTCTGGCCTTTCTGGAAATCCTGAAAAAGCAGTAAATTAGTCTGTTCATGTTGCGCTTTCAACAATACCCCATGGATATATATCAACATACTCCTGACAGTAAAAATGGTTTACATAAACCAACAGGAGAAACGCATGAGATTCATTATAACGACCTTCGCTTTTTTATCAGTCATCGCCTCATCAAACGCACTGGCCGCTTTCGGCTGTAACTCAAATATCTGCGACCCCACGAACGCTTGTTATGAAGGCTGCCCGGGAAACATCCCTCGCCCAGGAGAAGCAAAAAAATACACATTATCCGGGCAATGCACTGTTGAGAATGCAGATTCAAAAATCACAGCAAAGTTCAGCGTTCAAAACAATGAAAAATCAATCCTAAGAGTGAATGAGCAGTTAAAGATTGATGTCATCAACAACATCCAAAAGTCCCTTCAGGATTTTGACTTCGCCGCGGCCATCACCATCTCGACAATAGAAAGCAATGAAATTGGAAATCCCCCGGTGCTTTGCCCGAGCCGTCCGATAGAAGAAAGAGAAGCGTGTGAAAGAAGAAATGAAGAAAACCGTCCTTACCAAGGTCCGGCCCCTCTGTACACGAAATTTATCGTCGTGCCCAACAAAGGGTCATATCACGTTCTTAGCGAATCATATGTCTGGGCAAAAGATATTCAGGATACTGTTTCATTGATTCTGACAAAAACAAAAGTTCATGAGAGTTTTGTTTCTTGTTCAGGTGTACTTAAAATTAATAACTAGATTCATAAAAAAGGCCGGAGTAACTCCGGCCTTTTGTTATTTTATTTTCCTCTGCAAACACCTTGATTCACCATTCCCGGTGGGATCATCTCGTAATTTTTTATACCATCTGCGTTTGTCTTCCCCGAAAGCTTTGTAAAATTCGCCATTGTATCAAATAGACAGTAGCCATTCCCCTCGTTAGCGTAACCAAGAGAGTTTCCGACCTTAAATAATCCAGGTGGGATTTTTACGACCTGTTCTTTTGAGTTATTAGCATTTTTGTTCAAACAAAAACCATCGTTTTTCATCGCAGTTGGAAGACTCGGAAAATTTGTAATTCCATTAGCGTTGGTTTTTCCAGTAAGCGCAGTGAAGTTTGTCATATTATCAAAAAGACAGTAACTGCCACCGTTCGAATAACCTAAAGTTGTACCAACTTTAAAAAGTCCTGCAGAAATTTTATCAACCGTTCCATTATTGTTTGGAGTCGTCCCAGACGGTGATTCTGGCCTTAACAATTTTTTTATAGTCCCGCTTGGTAAAGAAACCACCGCTTTCCCTCGAGGCATAGCACCCTGAGCGACAAGCTCGCCATTGGAAACTAAATAAACTGTGGCATCATCTTCATCTTTATAAAAATAACCGCTCATTAATCCCTTTTTTAAATTTCCATAAGCAGAAGTGATCTGCAGATAAAAATCTGGCACTTCTGTTCCATATGAGTCCACCCATTTTGGCCCAGTGACACTCACTCCCGGCTCAATAGATGTTTCTTCGGCCCAGTCATTCCATGAAGCCACGATAATATTTCTTGGATTATTTTTAATCGCAGTCAACCATTGCTTCATATAATAAGCGCCATTATCGCGTTCAATCGGTGTTGTATTTCTGCCTAAATGTTTTGTCTCCCATCCCGGCATAACCGTAATGGCCTCTGGACTTATAATCAGAGGTGACTTCATTACCCATCCCCAAATTCCGTCGCTCGCGTATTTTTGAAGCACTGGATTTGTCCCATCAATCATCCCGCCAGCTCTTCTTACGGTAAAACGCGAATCATCCCAATTACAGTTAAAACAGTCATTGGACTCAATTGAGTTATACATAATCATGAGCGGCTTATTGTTGATCTTCATATAGTGAGGGTTTTGAGCATAATTATTCCAGATATGCTCCACTTCACTTTTATGGGCGTCGAGCGATTTTGCCCCCCAGAGACCAAAGCCGATGGCCACAGAGATTTTTAACTGTGCCCCCTCTCCCAACTTGGCGTTGGTTGCAAGAATTGACTGCCCGTTTGCCTCAATTGTTCCAGCGTCGTTTCCAATCCCATTTGTATGATCAAAGATTAGATACTCGATTCCTGCAGCTTTCATTTCTGTAAAGTGAGCAGAGACAGTGGCCGGGTCTCCGGCAGTATAATAACCCTGGAGAGGCTTATACCTCGTCCACTCATTCCAGTGACTCATAGGCGTTCCGGGTTTGTTCCAATAAAGGTGGTACCAGGCCCCAATCCGAGAGGTGTAAATAGGAGTAGCGGGACACACCCATCCTGCGGGACAATTTCCTGAAGACTTTTGTGTCGTAGAGGCAGCATTTACCATTTCAATTGTCCCAATCGATAAAGCGGCCATGAAAAGCATTAATAATCTCATCCTTTGAAACTCCTTAAGTACTCAAATCAAGTGCATATTCAACATTGTTAATTATAACATATTTCCTGAATATTAAGATGCCTTCTACCTAAATACTCTCGCTGGCATTGGAGATTTGAAACACTTGAGCAAAAAAGTACTTTTTCTAAGCTGCCACAAAAAGTTGCTTCCAAATTTGAGCCTAGAAAGGCTATCATCACTTTATAAAAGGATAAAAAATGAAAGCAGTTATCTGTAGCCAATATGGTGACCCAAGTGTCCTTCAAGTAAAAGAATGGAACAAACCTACTCCTAACGAAGATGAAGTCTTGGTTAAGATCCATGCAACCTCTGTCACTGCCGCTCACTGCTTAATGAGAACAGGCAAACCTTATATTGGTCGCCTCTTTATTGGTGTTACAAAACCTAAAATGCCAATACCAGGGACAGACTTAGCAGGTGTAGTTCTTGCCACCGGAAAAAATGTGAAAAAATTCAGCGTTGGTGACGAAGTTTTTGCCGCAACTGATCTTAAAAATAGTGCCTATGCCGAATACATTTGTGTTTCTGAAAATGAAGTAATAGCGAAAAAACCAACGAACATGTCCTTTGCCGAAGCAACTGCCATTATCGACGGTGCAACGACTGCCTTGGTTTTTCTTAGGGATGTCGCAAAAATTAATACTGGAAAAAAAATCCTTATCAATGGCGCTTCAGGTGGTATAGGAACTGCAGCCGTTCAGCTTGCCAAGTATTATGGGGCTGAAGTCACAGGAGTATGTAGTACAGCAAATGTTGAAATGGTTAAAAGTTTAGGTGCTGACAAAGTAATTGATTACATGAAAGAAGACTTTACGTTAAATGGTCTATCCTATGATGTAATTTTTGATACCGTCGGAAAGATCCGCTTTTCGAATTGCAAAAGATCTCTAAGTGAAAACGGACTTTTTCTTTCCCCTGTATTAAGTCTCTCAGTTCTTTTTCACGTCTTCCTAACCGCATTTACTGGTGAAAAAAAAGTAAAATTTTCAGCGACAGGCCTAAGAAGACCAGACGAAAAATTAAGCGATTTAATTTTCTTGAAAGACTTAATTGAAAAAGGAAATTTAAAGTCAGTCATCGATAGGACTTACACACTCGAGCAAGTCGTCGAAGCTCACTGCTATGTTGAGAAAGGCCATAAGAGAGGAAATGTAGTCATTAGCTTGTCAGAAGCGTGAACCAACCAGTGAAGAGATGACATCTGTCACCTACCTTATCGTTCTTTAGTTCTCCCAAGGCATAAGTTAGGTTAGAAAGCGGAAATGTTGCATGGATAGTGGACTAAACGATGAGGTCAGATCAACTCCAATCTAAATTTTTAGTCGTTTTAGTGTCTATAAATTTTTTTTACCGTCCCGAAAAACACTCTCGGGACACCATTGCCCCAAATTTAGGGCATAATTATTTTTAAACATTATGAGTAAAATGAGGGTGTTAATTGGGTTTGGGAAATCTTCACCAAGATTTCAACAAGAATACCCTAACATATAAATAACAACGCAACTTTGGACTAAGGATATTTATGAAAATTAAAACGATGATTCTAAAGATAGTGATCATACTTCAAATCTCACATCCTGTTTATGCTGAAACCAACACAGAAAGCAGCAAAAGCGAAGGAGACAAGTTAATTGAAACCTTAAAAAAACAAAATATTCAAAATGACCCATTAAAACAAGAAATAGACCCGACTCAACTTGAAAAAAAGTATTCCACAAATCCTAAACTATCCTCATCTTCATATGATCAGAACAAACAAGATCAAGAACTAGAAAAACTCGAGAGCGAGTCATCTGCAAGAAATATTAAAAACACATTGAAAATGTATTCATGCAGAAACTTAAAAAGTCTTGAGGAAATTTCGGAGTGCCGTAAAAAATATATAAAAAGTATTTCTAAAAAATAATATTGAGTGACGAGGAATTATGAATAATAAAATTAAATTGGCTTCATATCTTACTATCCTAATTGCAGCTTCACCTGATACAAACGCTGGTATATGGGATAGCTTAATCGGGAGCAATAAGAGTAGCAATACACCGACAGCTGCTCCTGCTGCTGCAAATTCCGGCCGGGCCACTAAGCCCGCACCTACCGGTGGAAATGCCGGACCTCTTGTTTCACCAACGGTGACTCCAGGAACTGCAGAACCTGATCATGCCAAACAATCATCATTATTCGAGAGCCTCTCAGGCAGTAGAACGAATCAGCCGGCAGCTGCTGCAAATTCCGGCCGGGCCACTAAGCCTGCACCTACCGGCGGAAGTGCTGGACCCCTTGTTTCACCAACGGTGACTCCAGGAACTGCAGACCCTGATCATGCCAAACAATCTTCATTATTCGAGAGCCTCTCAGGCAGTAGAACAAATCAGCCGGCAGCAGCTGCAAATTCTGGCCGGGCCACTAAGCCTGCACCTACCGGTGGAAGTGCTGGACCCCTTGTTTCACCAACGGTGACTCCAGGAACTGCAGACCCTGATCTTGCCAGACAATCTTCATTATTCGAGAGCCTCTCAGGCAGTAGAACAAATCAGCCGGCAGCTGCTGCAAATTCAGGCGGCGGGGCCACCAAGCCTGCACCTACCGGCGGAAGTGCTGGACCCCTTGTTTCACCAACTGTGACTCCAGGAACTGCAGACCCTGATCTTGCCAGACAATCTTCATTATTCGAAAGCCTCTCAGGCAGTAGAACGAATCAGCCGGCAGCTAGTGCAAATTCCGGAGGCGGGGCCACCAAGCCTTTCCCTACCGGAAATACAGGCCCCCTTGTTTCACCAACTGTGACTCCAGGAACTGCAGACCCTGACCTTGCCAGACAATCTTCATTATTCGAAAGCCTCTCAGGCAGTAGAACGAATCAGCCGGCAACTGCTACAAACTCCGGAGAGGCCGCTCAACCGTCAGCACAACATCAAAGTGATTATAATAAATACTTTGATACTGTCCCTGCTGGAACCGTAGTTGAAGTTGGTGGAGGTACTGTTACAAAAAATGCAGACGGCAGCGCGACTTATAGAAATAGCTCTGGTGTCACATACACCTATACCAAAAATACTCCTATTGCTGATGTCGCTAGAAACGCACCGGGCATGGGAGCCTCATGGGGACAAGCATATAACTATCAGGCCCCAGCAGCTTCTGCTTCTACTTCTACCCCGTCAAATCTACAAAGAGATTATAACAAATATTTTGACACTGTCCCTGCTGGAACCGTAGTTGAAGTTGGTGGAGGTACTGTTACAAGAAATGCAGATGGCAGTGCGACCTATAGAAACAGCTCTGGCCACACTTATACTTACACTAAAAATACTCCCATTGATGAAGTTGCAAAAAACGCCCCTGGCTTAGGAGTTTCCTGGAACAGGTCTTATGGTTACCAGGCCCCTGCAGAAAAACTACCATTCAACTCATACGAAGAGTATGTTGCCTGGGAAAAAAATCTAAAACTGAATGCGAAATTCAACCCAAATTATAAAGTGCCAGACTATATAAGAATTGCTCTTATGGATACCGGCCCTGAAAGTGCTTATGGAAGATACTTGTTCATGAAAAATAATCCACAATACGCAAAGGATTACGAAAATATCCACAATGGAAAGTTAAGTACACAAACAACAGATGGTACTACTATTATCAAAAGTCGAGTTGAAAACATGCCTCCCGAGATTGCTAAATACTATAGAGAGAATCCTGCGGCGCTATTGGCCTCGGAAGGATTTGGTACGGACCCCGTATTAGCAAGAATGCTTTATACTGGAGAAATTAAACTACCAAATAATATCAATAAAACTGAATGGCTCAGACAACATGCGTGGACTCCTAATGGGATTATCGAACAGAATAATCCATTGGCCTATAGCGCTGCCGGCTACAGAGGACTCAATGGCGATGGTGGATATTTAATCAATAGGATCGATCCTGCTACTGGTAAAGTCATCGACACTCCTCAATGGGAGGGAAGTCCAGGGCTTGAATCCGATGAAGATCACGGTGGTGCTGTTGTCGGTGTCCATCTTTCAAATGACTCTAGCAGTGCTGCTACTAAAAGTGGTGCTGTCACTCCAGCAAGCGGTTCTTCCGCTCCGGTTACTGGTGGTGTTTACCCTCGTCCAGCAGAGCCAGTTACTGGCGGAGTTTACCCTCGTCCAGCAGAGCCAGTTACTGGCGGAGTTTACCCTCGTCCAGCAGAGCCAGTTACTGGAGGAGTTTACCCGCAACCAAACAATTCGGAGCTTAACCAATCCTCGTCAATGTATAAAAACAATATTATCCTCAATGGAGTTGTTCACGCGGAAAACCCAAACCTGTTGAAACCAGCGACTGGAGATAAATCCGAAAGCTACTCTGCAACGATGATAGCTCAAAATTCGATGTTTGGCGCTTCGGCATTGGCCGCTGCTGATAAATTCCAGAGCAAACTGGCCGAATCTATTATCAACAAGTGTAATAGTAATTCTCATGCAAAAGAAAATGGTCTTGATGGTTCATATCAACTCTATTCACAATCATGCATTATTTATGAACTCGTCACGAGCTCTGCTGGAATCTTTAAAGAGATGGACGAACTAGAAAAACAAATAATTGAAGATCAAAAAGCTCTTACTCAGGCCGGGAAAGAATTCAACGACAGAGATGCTAAAATAAAAGAGCAAAAGAAAAAAATAGAAGAAACAAATGCAAAAATAAAAGCAGCTATCACTGAATTAAAATCGGCCAAAGAAGCACAAAAAAAGGCCCAAGCGGCAGTATCTAAAGCACAGGCAGAGTTAACGAGTGCAAACGCAATCACTTGTTCAGAAGAGGATGATGGAAGCTGTGCTTCTTCCAAAGCAAAGGCCATAGAAAATGCAACCAAGGCCCTGGAACAGGCCCAAAAAGAACTGACAGAAGCAGAGAAAAAATTAACTGCTGCTACTACAAAAATAATCAATCTACTTGTGGATAAATATGGCAATGAAACCGCTGCAGTTATGTCTCTTTTATCAGGCACAATTAGAGGCGAAACAAGTGCAGGCAATGTGCAATTCCAAGTAGCAGGAGATGACTTTTCGCTAATTGATCTTGACTCTGAGATTGAGAAACTAACGGGAACAACCGCTGAACGAGCGAGTCAATTAATTGGTGGCGAAGTAAATGAGGCCACACTAGATTATTTTCAAAAACTTATTAATAACTATGAAGGTAGCTCATCTACAGACGAAGGCAACTCATCAGGTCAAGCCGCCTCACTTTCAGGGCCAAAAGGAGAAGTACTATCAGAAGTATTAGATGTCTTTGCAGCCATGGAAAATGGAGAATCTTATTTGGAAAATATTGCCCTTGCTGTAACTGAATACAGTAGCAATGAAGGCAAAAAACAAATAGAGCTCTTAGAGCAAATGAAAACACCTGAAGGACGTGCAGGTCAAGCCGCTAATCAAATTGAAGAAAAGAAAAAGCTTTTAGAAAACTATAAGCAAATGAATCTTCAGCTTTTAAAAACGTTAGATCAAAATCTTAAGTTATTTAAAAGTTTTTACGCTGCAACTAAAGAAAGCTCAACTGAAGAGGATTCTAAAGTCGCCCAAGAGGCTTATTATGAATACTTGTCTAAGTTTACAACTGCAGACTTGAAAACAAAATTGACTGAAGGATATTTCTCTAAAGTGGATTACATAAAGATTCAAAAGACACACCAATGCTTAAATGATGGTGGAAGCTCAAGCTGCAAGTAAAAACTAGGATGGTAAAAAATGCTTTTCAATAGATTAATTAAAACTTCATATATATGTTTAATACTATCTTTAACAAACAATACTTTTGGGGAGGACACGCCTCCCCAAGGGTGCTTAGTAAAAAGCCAAAAAAAAATACTCCTGGACCCTTCCTGCAAGTGCCTAGAGAAAAAACTTTGTGCGACACCTGCAAAGATTGAATATAACGAAAAAAACTTCTCGCGCAAAGAATCCAACGGAAAGAGCACTTACTCTGAACAAGAAAAGAAGATGCATAAAGAATCTTATGAAGTCTATAATAAAATAATGGCCCTAAAATCCCAAGGTAAAGGAGATTCTCCCGAAATAAAGGAGTATTATTTTAAACTCGCTTCTCTTGATTCTGCCATTTTAGCGAGCTATAAAAAAAATCATCCACTTGCACACAATTTAATTCAAAACGCACAAAAAAAAGCTCAAGTAAAAACGTCTCAAAAACTAAAGAATATCCAAAAAGCTATTCGGGAGAATAAGGAATCGCCAACCAAGGAAAACCCGAAACTGGCTTCTATTGATAAGAATATAAACATTGAACAAAAAGAATCACCGCTACCTACAGAGAAGGCAAATAATACAAGTGCCCCAAAAGAAGCACAAGTCACTCTTTCCAAGAATGACAATCAGCTTTCTAACGAAGATAAAAAAAATATCCTACAAAACTTAAAAAGCTCTGAATACAATGTAAAAGAAGAAGACTCTCTGTTTGATATTATTTCAAAAAAATACAAGGACAAGGCCTACAAAGTTTTACTAGAGGTAAAAGAAGAGGAATAAGAACTGAATAAGCATAAAAGGTAAACTTAGTAGTTTTCACACATAAACTGTGAACTCCTTACGTGATCAATCCAAATTAGATGCATTTGCTTCTTCAACACCAATTATATATTCGAATTGATGTTCAATAAGATCTTTTCTGGATTCAAGATACTTTTCTGTCGCTTCATTCAAAGATACTGCT
>JBEIPI010000026.1:0-30776 GCA_040377165.1 Bacteriovorax sp. | reverse complement strand
CGTAAATTTTGATAAGATAGATAAATAATATAATAATTCTAAAATGTTATTAAAATAATTATTTAATAATTTAGTAGTTATACAATGTCACACAAAAAAGCCGCCGGGTCCACATCTAACGGCAGGGATTCAAATCCTAAAATGCGTGGAACAAAAAAATACGGTGGAGAAAATGTTATCCCAGGTAACATCATCGTAAGACAAAAAGGGACAAAAATCTTCCCAGGAACTGGTGTTGGTATGGGTCGTGATTTCACAATCTACGCTCTAATCCCAGGACAAGTTAAATTCACTTTTTACACTAAAAATAAAAAGTTAGTTTCTGTAGTTCCAGCTTAGTTTTTCCTAGGCAAGTTAACAAAAAGTGTTATAAGGGAATCCGTAAGGATTCCCTTTTTTTTTGGATTTTATGAAGTTTATAGACGAAGTACGTATTACAGCAATTTCTGGTCACGGTGGTCCCGGTGCCGTCACTTTTCGCAGAGAAAAGTCGATTCCATTCGGTGGGCCGGACGGGGGTGACGGAGGCCGCGGAGGCTCAGTTATTTTCATTGCTGATGAAGGTATCAATACACTGATTGGATTCCGTGGAAAAAAAGTCTTTAAAGCAGAGGACGGAGAACCAGGCGCCGGCAGACAGCTTAATGGAGCTGACGGAGCTGACCAAGTCCTTCGCGTTCCAGTTGGAACCATTATCAGAAACGCTGAAACAGGCGCGATTATCGCCGACCTGAAAGAGCACGACGAGCAATTCGTTATCGCTGAAGGCGGTAATGGCGGGCGCGGAAATATCAATTTTAAATCTGCCGTTAACCAGGCACCACGTATCGCTCAGCCAGGTCTTCCCGGTGTTGAGTTGGTTCTTGATCTTGAATTAAAACTACTGGCAGACCTAGCACTTGTTGGCCTTCCAAATGCCGGTAAATCAACCTTGATTTCTGTTATCTCGGCCGCACGTCCTAAAATCGCAGACTACCCTTTCACTACACTTGAGCCAAATCTTGGTGTTGTAACTTTAGGCGAGAGATCGTTTGTCGTTGCTGACATTCCTGGGCTGATTGAAGACGCCAGCATTGGAAAAGGTCTCGGGACTAAGTTTTTAAAACATATCGAAAGGACTTCTGCGCTAGTCCACCTGGTGGATGTTTCGTGGTGTCTTGATGAATTTGAAGCCTTTGAGCAATATGTAACTGTCCGCACGGAACTTGAAAAATACAGTGAAGATTTAGCGCATAAGCGCGAATTAGTGTGTTTGACTAAAATCGATGCGATGACGGAAGAAGAAATTAAAAAATTCCAGGACTTCTTTGAAGAGCAACTGGATAAAAAAGTATTAGTGATCTCGGGTGTCTCGGGAAGAAATATCGACCAGCTAAAATCTCTGATGATTAAGTGTATCGATATGGAAAAGGCAGCCGCAAAAACAAAAGAAAAAGCGCGTGGAAAAAACCTTGATGGGATTCACGCAGTTGATGAGGAATAAAAGATGAATCGTGATTATGTATCAAAAGAAGTTGCAGCTATTATCGAAGATAAACACTTCGAGGCACCATTAAACGTGGCAATGGCATCAGCTTGGATTATGGGAAACTTCAAAGGACTAAACCTTAAGGTGTTAGATCTACGCAAAGTTTCCGGTATCGCGGATTTTTTTGTTATCGGATCTGCAACCAACCCTACTCAAGCAGCGGCGATGGCCGAAGAAATTTCTCACCAGATGAGATTAAATGGCATTGAAGCTCTTTCACGTGAAGGACTAAAAACCAACACTGACTGGATCCTCCTGGATTACGGTGATTTTATCGTTCACGTTTTCCACGAGCCATCGAGAACAGTCTACGATCTTGAACACCTATATAAAAACGCTATCTCTGTTGATATCCCTGAGTCTTACTACTTCTCTACTCCAGAGAGTGAGAGAAAAGGTGGAGACGACAGTGGACGCAATTACTTCTAGGTTTAACTCAATCACATGAAAGATCTTCATCTTATTGTTGTCGGCAAACTCAATGACAAGAATATAGAAGAGCTTGAACGCGATTATTTCAAACGCCTCACTAATCCAAAGCTCACTATTCATGAAGTAAAATCTCATGCAGAAGATCTGCAAAAAGAAGCGCGTGAAGTCCTGGGTAAAATTGACGACCTCTCAAAAAATGAGAATCCCTACATCGTCTTGATGATGGAAAAAGGCAAACAATTTACCAGCGTGGATTTTTCCAAATGGCTTTCAGGGGTCTATGAAAGACAGAGTGTGATCTTTATTATCGGCGGGGCTTCAGGTCACGGGGAAGCAGTGATCAAAAAAGCGCATTTTAAACTCTCGCTCTCCGAGCTCACCTACCCTCACAAACTAGCAAGACTTTTACTGGTTGAACAAATTTATCGCGCGCAAACCATCGTGGCCAATCACCCGTACAATAAATAAGTAATTAATTGAAACTTAGTGGAAGCTTGTAAATTGAACCAACACTTGGCTCACCGGCCTTGCTTGAGTTAATTGTCAGCTCTTTATACATCTTGAGCTCGCCGCCTTTGATATCACACTTAAATGAATCAGTGTCCTTAGAGCATTTTATCGGAAAGTCTTTCGCGCCCTTAAGAGACATCGAAACCTGTGCTGAAGCGACAGGGAGCTTATTGAAATTCATATCGAGAATATAGACCTTGGTCTCGGCATCAGTTGATACTAGCTCTACATGATAAGTCCCAGGCATTCTGATGTAACCGCCATTGGGGCCCGGCTTATTCATTCCATGCCCAAAGGCAGCGAAAGAGAATAATAATGTCACAAATGCGAGTTTCATAACGTATTCCTTTTGTTAAGCTGTCAATAAGTATACGCCAAAGAGGAGAAGACGTGACAACAAATAAATCAGTAATTTTTAAAGTTAATGGCATGCACTGTGGTGGATGCGCTAATAAAATTAAGACCGGTGTTGCTGGACTCAATATTGAGCACGACCTGAATGTTGATGTTCCTACGGGAAAGGTCAACATTAAATACAACTCCGAACAGGCCACAATTGCGATATTAAAAGACACTATCGCTAAAGCAGGTTTTCAGGTGGAATCAGTTGAGCTCGAATAGTTTGAAATTTAAAATTGAGGGAATGACCTGCGCTGCCTGCTCGGGGATTATTGAGAAGGAAACCAAACTTCTTAAAGGGATAAAATCCGCCGAAGTAAACTTCGCCACCGAGACAGGTGAATTCCTGACTGAAGAAGGTTTTGATATTGAAACCTTCCACGCTCTTTTAAAAAAACTCGGCTACCGCGCCATTGACCCAAACGCTAAAATGAAAGCGGACACTGATACTGCTTTTAATCCGGATTTTTACAAAGCCGCGATCGCTATTATTCTTGCATCCATCACTATGTTTTTTGCA
Source organism: Bacteriovorax sp. (assembly GCA_040377165.1). GTDB lineage: Bacteria > Bdellovibrionota > Bacteriovoracia > Bacteriovoracales > Bacteriovoracaceae > Bacteriovorax. The sequence continues at coordinate 27,387 of JBEIPI010000026.1, read as the reverse complement.
ATGGTGATTCCCAACAATACAATTCAGGCCATCCTGACAACGATTCTGGTGTTTGGTTTTGGCAGGCCTTACATAAAAGCGGTTATTGGATTTCACTCCAATATGAATACCCTGATTGGTCTGGGCGTATTGAGCTCATACCTCTACAGTTTATATCTCATCATCGTTTCACCTCATGCTCACCCCTACTTTGAAGGCGGAGCTTTCATTATCGCTTTCTCGCTGGTAGGACACTATCTCGATGGGCTCGCAAAAACCAAAGCGAGAAACAACTTAAGTTCACTTTATAAGATGCAGATTAAATTCGCATCTCTGCTAGTGGATGGAAAAGAGATCAACACTCCGGTAATTGACTTAAAAGAAGGCGACCTGATTCGTCTGCGCCCGGGGGAGAAATTCCCTCTCGATGGTGAAATTACCGCTGGAGAGACTCATGCCGATGAATCGATGCTTACCGGTGAATCTCAAGCTATTTCAAAAACCATTGGCTCGAAAGTTTATGCTGGCAGTATGAACCTTGAAGGTTCAGTGACAATCAAAATCACCGCCACACTACACAGCACTTTCATTTCAGAGATTGTTCACTTCGTGGAAAAGGCGCAGCTGAAAAAAGCACCTATCCAGCAATACGCGGACAAAATTGTTAAAATTTTTGTTCCGATCATCCTGCTGATCGCTATTGCTACTTTTGCCATCTGGTATTTTTTAACCGGCGACCTGGGAATGTCACTCACTCATATGATCGCTGTGCTGGTAATCGCCTGTCCATGTGCACTCGGGCTCGCTGTCCCTATGGCAATCATGCTCTCCACGAGTGAAGCCGCAAAAAATGGTCTTTTGATCAGCGGTGGAGACATTGTAGAAAAAGGATCTCATATAGACACTATTGTCTTCGACAAAACCGGCACACTCACCGAGGGAAGACCGGAACTCACAAAAATTGTTCTTTTTGATAAGAATGAAAATGAAGAGAATCTTTTAAGATTGGCCGCTTCTTCACTTCAGTACTCCACTCACCCGCTTTCTCAGTCTGTCGCTAATGCGGCAGTAAAAAAAGATATAAAACTCCTCGACCCTGATAAGTTTAAGAGTTTAACCGGACTAGGTGTCGTCGCTGAAATAAATGGAAAAAAAATCGCACTGGGGAATGCCGATCTGTTGAAGCAGGAGAATGTTCAGGATGTGATTTCTGAAGAGTTTTATGCCAACAATGTCGGCAGTTATGTCTTTATGTCCATTGAACAAAAACTTGCAGCTGCTTTTGTCATTACCGATCCGATAAAAAATGAAGCGCGCTCGTTGATCTCAAAACTCCATGACCTCAAAATTAATGTCTGGATGTTGACTGGTGATCACCAGGGAATCGCTCACAAAATCGGAGCTGATCTAGGGATAACAAAAGACTTCATCAAAGCAGGAGTGAAGCCTGTAGGCAAAGCTGACTTTATCAGTGAGCTTCAGCAAAAAGGATTTAAAGTCGCAATGATTGGAGACGGAATTAATGATGCTCCGGCATTGGCGAGGGCCGATCTTTCAATCGCCATGAGCAACGGATCAGACGTGGCCCTAGAGGCCTCTGAAGTCTCTTTACTCGATGGCAGAATACTATTGGTCGGTGATTTTTTCGCCAGATCAAAACGCACTATGAGAATCATTAAAGAGAATCTAATCCTGTCTTCTCTCTACAATATTCTTTGTATCCCACTGGCGGCGGGAGTCTTTTATCCATGGACAAAGATGTCCCTCACTCCAATGTGGGCAAGCCTGGCCATGGGACTTTCAAGCTTTTCAGTGATTGTGAATTCGTTCCGGGTTAAAAAATTACCCCAGGATCCTTCGCACTTCAATCGCGGCGTCAAGAGCTGCTGCGAATGAACATTCAAAGGCCGGGTTCGCCCAGTTGTCCTGATTAGCGAAGAAAATTTTATCTCCAAGTGGACGGCTCATTTTCTCAAGGTAGCCAGTATTGATAAGACCTTTACTGGCCACCGGCAGAGAGTGCCCCCAGCGGGTCATGCGCAGACCTTTTAATCCTGAATAATCAACGCCGACAGTTTTGGCAAAATTCTGTAATTCATCATTGATGATTTTTTTGTGTTTATCATGGGCCAGTGGACTAAAAAGAAACTGGCGTCCACCATCGTAAGGAATCGCTTTATAAACTGTCAGGACTCCATTTTGAGTCTCATCATTCTGCGCCCATGTACCAAAACACACATCACTAAAAGCGCGTTTAACCGGTCTCATCGCGGCCGGCATTTCCGGCTTCTCGCCTTCAAAGCAGTACACATCAAACCCTTTCGATTCGATTTTCTGATTGAAAATCGCGTTTCCGACGATGTACCCGCGGTAGCTCAGGTCATCCATTAACTTTACCTGGTCTGCAGGTAAATCCTGAACAATTAATTTCGCCACAAACTTTGGAGAAGAGACGATACAAGCTTCTGCCTCAATCGTTTTAATAATCCCCAATCCGTCTTCGTAGGTAACCCAGACTTTATTATTCTCCTTTTTCTGAACTTTTAAAACAAAGGCCTGTGCTCGAAGAGAACCCGGAGTTGTGGTCTCATTGATTTTATCAAAAAGCCTTTGAGCAATCATCGCGTTTCCGCCTGGAAGCGAAAGAACGCCATCAACTTCTGCGGCCACAAAGTTAAGCACTTGCAGGGCCGATAACTCCTCGATAGAGCCGTTGAAAGATGACCAACAGTAAAGCTGGAAATACTCCAGGATGTGCGGGTGTACTTTTCCGAACTTCAGTTCAAGCCATTTTTCAAAAGTAATAGAGTCTAAATATAAGTATTCTTCTTTCGTGATCGCGCTGTCAGTTGTCCAAGGAATATCAGGATAAGCATCGTCATAAATTCTTCTTAGTTCCTGATCAACTTTGATGAACTCTTGGGCATTCTTCGGGTCAGTCACACCTTTCCAGAAATCGGCCATCAATGATTTTTTGTAAGTGAATTTTGTCTCTTCCGGTGTTTCATGTTTCATTTCTTCCATGAGACCAATGTCATTTAGAAATAATTCGATATCTGAGCCTTCATCAGGAATTGTGATGTAAGCGGCCCCGATTGAGAAAGTTGCGTTACCGTAAGTCTCACCTTTTGAGTTTCCACCAAAATTTTTATCCTGCTCAAGCACCACTGGATTTAACTCACGCAGTTCATAAGCGCTGATCAGACCGGCCATCCCACCACCAACAACAACCACTTTTCTTTTTTCTGTTGGAAGAGGAATGCCGCCTTTCTTTTTCAAATAACCATCAAGATTCCAAAGAATATCATGAGGGCGATCGATGTTGTCTCCATTGAAATCCAGGCTGGCGAATTGGGCCGGAGTCAAAAGCTGGATCGGGGAAATATTAGAATAGGTATCCAGGTGTAATTTCTTGATCACACTTTGAGCACTCTTAGGCATGGCCATTGCCATGGCCGCAAAGGCCGAAAGCTTCATGAAATCGCGTCTAGGGTTGGTCTTCATCTCTTGTGAATTCAGTGGCATAGGTGTTGTTTTCCGAGGGTTCAAAATGTTTGGCACATAAAACAATGAAGAGCCTTTTTTGTCAAGAAATGCTGTAAAAATGACGATAAGTATCCGTGATGACTCTCCTTAATAGGCTACTAACTACGCTTCTTTTGCTGGTGCTATTTTCATGTAGTACTACCAATCAGCTTTCTGGCGAAAGCTATCGAGAGATTGCGTCCGAACAAAACTGTCTTGAACTCGCTAGTTCTATCCTTGAAAAGAAAAATCCTGTCGCAAAAAATGCGCCTTCCATTGAAATACCTTCCGATCTTCCCGAGGCTTCACTCAGCAGAATTCTTAGCAACAGAAAAGAATTGAGAGAGCGATATGAAAAAGTCACTGAATCAATCAGAGACTTTGAACTTCGTGCTGATTCATCGATTAAAGGAACCACAAAACTGGTGCTGGACCCGCGAGAAGGTTTTCTCGCGAAAATCATGATGATAAGAAATGCCAAAAAAACAATCGATTTAAGTTATTATATCTTTAAGAGCGATGACTCTGGAAATGCACTTTTACATGAGCTTCGCATGGCGATCAAGCGCGGAGTAAAAGTTCGAATCTTGGTCGACTCGTCTGGCTCAATTTCAAAGGCCCCATTCTACGATGATATCAAATCGCTGGTGGCACTGAGTGGAAGACCGATCCTCGATGAGGCCGGAAATCCTACGGGCCAGTATGCTCAGGCGGAAGCGGTACTCTTTAACCCGCTTTTTAATGTGCGCGCTCATGTTGCAAACTGGATAAAGGCCGTTCAGAATCTTTTCTTATCAGAGGGAGAGAAACTTCCTCTGGCCACCTTCACTATCAACCGAAGAAGCCACGACAAAATTTTAATGATCGATGCTCAATCAGAAACTGATTCAATGGCAATTGTCGGTGGACGCAATATGGCCGACGAATACCACTCTGTCACTGAAGGGGTTGACCCGGTCATGGACGCGGAGATCATCGTCAAAGGGCTAGCTCATAGAGATGCCGAGGGCAATATCCAAAATGCACTGGAAGATCACTACAATAAAATCTACTTCTATCTGGCCAATAAACGCTTTGAAGATTTTCTCTTTAAAACCAATCGACCGAATGTGAAAAAGCAATTCAAAAAAATGCGTGCAAGCGCAAACAAATTGTGGGATGAAAACGGCGTTCTCCATGATCAGTTAAAAGAGATGGAGCAATCCGGATACCTAAATCAGGATTTCGAAGATGGATTAGTTGCAGTTCTCAATGAAATCCAAAACCTCAGCAGAACTAGAATTTTTCTTAAGCCAAACGGTCCTCAAAATAAGCGCAATGGAAACTCTTTGGTGGCCAAACTGCATAATCAAATCGCCAATGCCAAGCACTCTATCGATGTTATTTCTCCCTACTTCTGGGTCCCTGAAGAAGAAGTTGACTTCATCATCAAATGGGCAGGAGAAGACCCGAATCGCAAAATACGCATTTTCGCCAACTCTATCTCCACCACTGATAACATCGTCGCTCAATCAATGGTCGATGCGACTTTGCAGGAAATGATCATTAAAAAAGTAAAAGGCACTCCTCTGGAAAAACAGTTTGAAATCTACTCTTACGGGCGAATAGATGATGAGCTCTTAAATGGAGATAAAACCTATGGCTTTCTTCATGCGAAAATCGTTGTAACCGATGACAAAAATATCACGATCTCCACCTCAAATCTTGACCCGATTTCTCGTCACCTCAATTCCGAAGTTGGTGTAAGTGTCGAAAACCTTCCGATGGACTCTAAAAACCTGCAAAAGATTAATAAATACATAGATAACCTACAAGCAAACTCGACATTGTGGGATAGCCCGGAATGGCAAGAAATTCGCAAGCATCCTAAGAATAGAGTGATGATTATTCTGCAGAAATTCATCACTAAGATCATCTACACACTAAATTTGGTTCCAATCTTATAGGTAAAAATTTTTGGCGACAAAAGAGCAGGAGAGATATTTACAGGATCAGGTGGAGAATGACTACGTCGTTAAGTCTAAAAACACTGCGCTCGCTTATCTAATTTCATCAGTTCTTTTCGCCTTCCTTCATAAACGCGAGCCAAACTTCAGCATTTATATCGACGTATTGTTAACCGGCGTCTGGTTTCTCGCCCTTTTAAGACTCTATAATGTCAACCTGTACAGCACTCATAGGATATCCATTCACCAGGCGGTAAAGGTCGCCAGTGCCAGCGCTGTTTTCAATGGACTTCTATGGTCAGCAGTCGGTTTTTTTTCGGTTCTTTCTTTTACCCAGATTAATGTTCAGATCATGATCACGTTTATCGCTCTGATCGCTTTTAGTGCGGGTTCTATCGTCACTCTCTCGCATAAAAAACCTGTCTTGATCATTTTCAATATCCTGATGATTCTTCCTCAGGCCTTTTATGCTGTATTTGAATATCAAAGAAGCGCTGACCTGGATGTTATGTGGCTCTTTGCCTACACGGCAGTCAGTTTACTTTATACCATCCGCCAAGCGGGAGTCGTTCAAGCAGAGCTTAGACAACGCTTTCTTGCCGAGTATGAATTAAAGAAATCCCTTCTTGAAGTCGCGGCCAGTAAAAGGGAGCTGGAAGAAGAAAGTATTAAAACGTTTCATGCCTCAAGACTGTCTTCGTTAGGAGAGATGGCCGGCGGTGTCGCCCACGAAATCAATAACCCTCTGACTATTATTCAAGGGATGACTAAGTCTTTGCTGATTCATGATGAACTTAAAATTGATGAACAAACTAAAGCGAAGCTGACAAAGATTAACTCCGCTACCGAAAGGATCGCCAAGATCGTTAAAGGAATGAAAATCATTGCCAGTAAAAATGATCACGTTGAGCACGAGGTGGTCAAAGCAAGCAAAATTCTGGAGCTGAGTCTCAGTCTCTTTGAAGAAAGATTTAAGAATGAGAACGTTGTCTTTATTTGTGATAATGCAAACGATCCGCTCATCAAATGCAATTCACTGCAGATCTCACAGATTATCATCAATCTCTTAAGCAATGCCATGGATGCCCTGGCAAAATCAAAAGATGAACCAGTACTAAAATTAAAAGTAACTGAAAACCTTCCCAGAAAGGCCGTGGATATCCGCGTGATCAACACGGGGCCCCTGATCCCAGATGAAATCTCCGATAAGATCTTCGAGCCATTCTACTCGACAAAATCTATGGAAAAAGGAACAGGATTAGGTCTCAGTATTTCGCAAACTCTGGCAAATGGTAATGGCGGGTCATTGAGTTATGAGGTATATGAAGGTAAAGTATGTTTCAGATTACACTTACCAATTGCCCCTAACTAACTATGAAAATTATCTGGCCTCTCATCCTGATTTCCTACGCAAGCCTTTTTGTATTTGGCCTGAGTGACAATATCAGAGGCCCTCTCTTCCCTGAGATCTTAAAAGAATTTGAAGTCAGTGACTCCATGGGATCATTGATGTTCGCGCTCAGTTCTCTCTCCGGTTTTATGGCGAGTCACTTTGCCAGACACATCCTTCGAATTTTCGACCGACGCTCGATTTTACAAGGTGCCTGCCTTGGTATGACTGCTGCCTTAGTCGGCCTTTCCCTCGCTCCTAATTTTTATGTCTTCCTCGCCTTAAGTGTTCTCTTTGGAGTGACTTCCGGAATTATAGGACTCATCCCCAATGTACTTGTTCCTCTTGGCTCATCTCCGGAAAAAAAGCAGCAGCTTTTATCCGGCCTTCATGCGATGTATGGAATTGCCAGCCTGATAGCTCCCATGCTGGTGGCTTCGGTCAGTATCTTAACAGGAAACTGGAGATACACATTCGCACTGGTATCAATGGCCCCTTTTGGCCTCTTTTTATACTCACTTCATAAAAGCCATCACCCACACCACGAAAAACCTAAGCGATCTGTGGAAGAACATAAGGCCAACAAAAAGAAAAATTTTAAGCCGCAACTCTTTCTCGCTTTCATGGTGAGTTTTGCTGTCGCGGCCGAAGTGATGATTTCCTCCAGGCTTGCGCTCTATATGCGCAGGGTTTGGGATTACAACCTGGAGATGTCGAGTTTATATGTGACTTATTTTTTTATAGCGCTTCTTTTAGGAAGGCTTCTTTTTACCGGAATCAAATTTAACAAATCAATTCCTTTTCAACTTTCCTGCTGTCTTTTGCTGACCGCAATTTGTCTGGGCCTCGGACTGTTTATTCACCCGCTTTTTCTTGCTGTAGCAGGTTTTAGTATTGCCCCTTTTTACCCCTTGGCCATTGCACTAATTTCTTCTGAATTTCCTCATGATCTAGATACAGCTGTGTCATATATGATGGCCACAGATTCAATGATGCTTGCACTAATGCATGTTTTGATTGGAAAGCTGAGCGATTCCTACGGCATTCATCATGCAATTTTCGCAGGAATCGTGTTTCTCAGTTTATCATTTATTCTGGTTAACTCTTATCACCTGATCTTTAAAAAGAAGGATCTATCTTCCTACTAAGACCGTGAATCCACCGTAAGACATTCTTTTCACATCAAAAGGCATCTGTTTCGGATCCATATATTTTTGCAGTCGTTTATCTTTCATTACCGCTGCGTTAACTTTATTGCGATGAGCTTTTGACTTGAAACCAATCCATGAAAAAGCAACAACTTCGTCCTTTTTTAACTTTGCCAGCTTTGAAAAAGGCAGACCAAAATCCACGTTCACATCTTCGCTTATGCATTCTTTGTACTCTAAAGCACCGTGCTCTATCCAAAGTTTTGCACCAAGAGCGGCCATCTTTTTGTAAAGAGGAAGCGCCTTTTTCGGCATTGGAATAACAAAACCATCAACATAACGAGAAGATACTTTTTTAGCTGCCATAAATACTCCTTGAGAAAAGTTTAAATAATCATAGCGGCTTTTAAAAATCAGCGTCAAGCAAGCTTGGTATATTCTTTGCTGGCTTTTTTAATGCCTATGAATTTGAGGAATTTTTCCTCGCGCACGGAGGACCTATGATGACTTTAAACGTTGAGCAGATTATTACAATTGCTGTTATGAGTTTATGGCTTCTTTTCCCTATCGGGATGTTTATCTCCGTGATGCGACAGCAAAATGATGAAATCAGACCTCATTATCCAAAAAATACACCGTACAAAAAAGAGGACGTGATCCATGTAACGGCAATTAATACATATACGTATGATCACGATGAAGAAGAAAACGATTTGAATTATAAAGACTATGACTACACCAAGGTTTCCAAAAGAGATCCGAATAAAGATCCAAGAAGGAATCCAGAAACTCACCACCACATGTAGAAAGAGATAGAGCTAAATTTTCATTACCCGGACCCCATTGAAGATGGGGTCCTCTTGGCAGGCCTGAGCTAATTCTTCAGCACTTTCTTGATACTTCATAAAGTCTGATTTTGTAATAACTTCATTTTTTTCCAGATTAAGCAGAATTTCTCCACGAGTTTCCGAGTTTACATACAAATATTGCCTGCTCTTGGCGTATTTTTCTAATCCTCGGCTTGTCGTCTTTGCAGCCCCACATGTAACAGACCTACTGCCTTGATCTGCAAATAAATTTTTTCCATTATAATGTCGGGGAACAGTGAACCCCAGACCTGAGAGTATCGTCGGGGCCACGTCGGTAGTGTTTGTTAATTGATTCTTTTGACTCTTACTAAAAAAACTCTCCGTTTTATTCTTCATTGAAAAAACCAACGGTATATCGACAACCTCCGGGAGAAAATAAAATTGCCCAAAGTATCTGGCCATGCCGCCATTTTTAAATTTATAGGGATGAAAATCGAAGAGCGTGTTTCCACTATCTGCCGTCAAAATAATGAGGGTCTCTTCGAGCTTGCCCTGACGCTCAAAAATATCGAGGGCCTGATTCATTAAAAAGTCGAGATAAGTTAAAGAGTTGTCGTAGTTATCAGAAAAAAACTTGTAATCATCCTCATTGCCATAAGTAAAAAGTGAAAGTAAAAAATTGTATTCCGCAGAAGCAAATTTAGATAGAGTTTCTTCTGGTGGAAGTTTGTAATTATATTTTTGAGGATCTTTTTTATAAGAAGCCCACTTTCTTTCAAAATCCTCTTCTGTTATTGGTAAGTTTCCACTGTAGTTTTTATCCCCCCACTGACGCGGAAAAGATTCTGGCACAAAATAGCGAGTCGAAAGCAAACGTTCAGATCCAAGATAAACAAAAAAAGGCCCATCCGCTTTTTTTACTTGTGCCTCAATTGCACGAAGATCATTCTCGTTATTTACGATAAAAGAACTTCTGGATACATGTGAATGAAAAAGTTCTTTCTCCAGGGATGATGAAGACCCACTTGCGAGCATCGCCTGCTGCGAAATGCGAGGCGTATAGGAAACTGAATGATGTTCAGAAAAAATGTCAGGATTTTTAAAGCGTTTTTCTAATAAAGGCATTGTCGCTCTCGAATACCCATACCAAGGGAGCCTATCTTTGCGCACACCAGATAAATTAATGAGAATAACATTTTTATACTTTCTTTCGTTATTCTGCTTCATCATGGCACACGAAGTGAGATTCACCATGGTGATTAATAAGATGATCAGAATTGAGAGAGATGGTGTAAATTTCATCAATAGGCTTCATTAAATTTTGTTTTTATCGCATTAAGATCTTTTAATGGATTCTTTTTTAAATGATCCTCAAGCACGGTGAACATGCTCGCGTAATTAGAATCAAGCTCCAGGAATTTTTTAGGAATAATTAATTTTTTTCTAACATCAACTCCATACATGCCTCTTTGGTCGCGATAGACGATATAATGCTTGTTTCTGACAAAAGCTTCAACTCCTCTCTGCGGTCTGAAACTTAGCCCTGTAGTATAATCACGGGTGTGCATTGACCTGCCGGCAAGTAACGGAGTTAGATCCATTCCATCGACAGGGGATGTCTGCCTTGTGCCGACAAGACCTAATACTGTCGGAAATAAATCTGTCGAGTTCGTAATTTCAGAAATTCGAAGCTGGGGTAAATTCAGCTTCGCTCTCTCGGGAAGATAAACAATCATTGGCGTGCGGGTGACCGCTTCCTGATAAGAGTTATAACCAAAGGTCACATCAATTTTTCGCCCATCTCCAGTTGCATACTGGTCACTTATCGAGCTAATAGTCGCCCCCATTTCAGAGGTCACAATCACTACCGTATTTTCCAGGAGCTTGTGTTTATTGAGATACTGGAAAACCCCATCAATGAGCTGATCATTATAGGCCACAGATTCGTCATAATAATCTTCCATCCTCTGGGCATCTTCCAGATTATCTTTTCTAATGCTGTAAAAAATCGTGTTATAAAGATCTGTTGAAAATCTCATCAACTTTATCGTTTCATCTGGAATTTCATTGAAATCAATCGGGCATTTTGAATTTCGCTTATCAAAGCAGTTCAAGACATTCTGATAAAACTCATCTTCATCACCAGGAAGAATGCCTTTGTACTTAGGGTTTTGAAAAACAGTCTCTTTGGTTTTTGGTAGAATGAAGTGCGGGAAATGCGAGCGGACAGTGTTGATATTGGCATAAAATTTACCTGCTCGGACTTTATCCATAGCTTTGTAAAGAACTGCCAGATCTTCTGGGTTATGTAGACTCTTACTAATAAATTCATCCACTCCTCTGCCGAACGCCACTTCAGGTGAATAAAACGAAGGGTGCGGATCTCCACCCATAAAAATAGTCTTGTAACCATTCGCCTTCATAACCTCACTTAAAACTGGAATCTGACTGCTCAGAATATCCTGTTTTAAATTCAGTTCGCTGAAAATTAATTGGTTGTGATATGAATTCAAAAAAACTTGATGTTTTTCAGAATAGACTCCAGTTGCCAATGAAATCAAGGCCTGAAACGGCCACTTGCTGACAGCATAGTTAGAGTCAAAAATAACCGCATTTCTCATCCACGCAGACAGTTTAGGATCTGTGTTTCTGCCATGGCCGTACATTGTAAGACGATCAGCGCGCAGGTTAGAGACCGTTATCACCACGACATTGCAGTCTGAATAAATAGATTCCATATCCCCCCTTGGACGCTCGACGAGCTTGGAGGAGCTACAGCTCATCAACATACTTAGACTAATTAGAGGCAAAAGTTTTGAGAAATTCATTAATTTGATCATACTCCCCCACTACTTCCAGCAGCAACGTAAAGATACCTTGTCTAGCAAAGAGCTAATTCGGTCCTAGTAAGGCTAAAAAAAGCCGTAGAATAAATACAAAGATAGCTCTGCGGCCATAGCTAGATCGCTCTTTGTTTTAATTGAACTGCTGTAGTTAAGGTAGAGCAAGGTCGGCTATGCCTATTTGGGGTTTTAATCGTAAAAGGGATCACGCCAAATTCATGCGAATGAAAAGAATAATGTCAAAAATGGTGAGGTAAGTGTTTGAAATTTTTGGTTGCGGGAATAGGATTTGAACCTATGACCTTCGGGTTATGAGCCCGACGAGCTACCAGACTGCTCCATCCCGCAGGGTGATATTAGATTGCCGGACGGCCTTTGTCCAGTAAGAAATCGAACTATTCGCTCCAACATAAAGTTCTAAATTCTATGGGCAAAAGTGGCGATACAGAATCCAGTGACCCCCTTGAACCTATTTAGAGAGGAACTTTTATGTCAGCCCAGACTTCACCAAAAAACCAAATGATCAAAATCGAAATTGATGGAAGCGAGCTAACACCACAACAAGTGCGCCTGATTAAATCGCTAAACACAATGCTGGCCCATGTGATGGTCACAGAAAACGAAGAAGAATATTTTGAAGGAAGCGCGGAATTCATGAGAATGTGTGCATCGCTGATTAAGCAAGCGCGTTTCACTGAAGAGCTAAAAGATCACAGCAACATCCCATACGCTCAGCAAGCGCTGGAGTATTCGGTTGATGTATTACAAGAGTACGTAACGGCATCAAAAGTCGTGACCTACGATAACTAAAACTTACCTGTAGTGAGTTTCGTTTGAAATTAAAAAGCCCTCGTAAGAGGGCTTTTTTTATTATGCTTTTGGAGTTCTGAAGCTGGTCTTTTTAAGGTTGTTGTTTTTGATGATGGTCTTAACCGCCTCAACCTTCTTTCTTCTCTCGTAGTAAGATTTTTGTTCTTCAACATAAACCTGGTCAGAAAGAGTCTGGATTTTTTCGGCCACTTTTGTTTTCTGTTCAGCGATTTGTTTTAATGAATCGAAGTAAGTCTCTCTTCTGAACTTCTTAAATGCCTCATCATCGGCCACAGTACCTGGTTGAGGACGCTTCTTCTTAAGATCGATCGTCTTCTTGCTCGATATGAAGCCTTCCTGGTTAAGAACTTTTTTAAGAGTTCCATCCTGATTTAATCCGATATGCCCAAGCATCTGGTCCTTGCTCATTACACGGAATTTTCCAGGAGCAACACCTTCAACTGAAAGTCCACCGATCGCTAAACGCTTAAGTTTATCAACTGTAAGGCCTACGGCCTCACACAGACGTCTGATCTCTCTGTTGCGTCCTTCGTTCAGGCGGAACTCGATCCAAGTCTTAGTTGGAAGCTGCTTAATAACTCGAACAGATGTCGGCTTTACCAGACCTTCTTCAAGGTAAGCTCCGGCCTTAAGTTTGTTTAAGATTGTCTCAGTCACAGATCCGAAAACTTTTACTTCGTAAACTTTAGTCACGTTGTATTTCGGGTGCATAACCATGTTGGCGAACTCACCATCGTTAGTCATTAGAAGCAGACCTTCTGATAAATAATCGAGACGGCCAACAGGATAGATTCTTTCAGGGATTTCTTTTACCAGGTCCATAACCGTCTCACGTCCTTCCGGATCGTTTAGAGTGGTCACATAACCTCTTGGCTTATGAAGCATTAAATAGATCGGCTCAACAGCATTTAAATCGGCCAGAGCACCATCGACCATAACCACATCACTATATGGGTTAACTTTTGTTCCTAACTCAGTAACAACTTCACCATTAACAGAAACACGTCCTTCACGAATCATGATTTCGGCCTTACGGCGAGACGTGATTCCACAGTCAGAAATAAACTTCTGTAAACGCAGGTCAAATTCAGTTGCTGATTCTGCTACCTTTAATTTAGCGATAGCGGCTTTTTTAGTCTTAGACTTAGTCACGGGGTCCTCCAATCTGCCATCACGGCGGTTTTTTGGTTAAATTTTGATTCGGACCACGGTTTTACGCCATGGTCCGATAGATGTCAACTACTCTAGAGTTTCGTCTTTATTATCACTTAGGTCATCTTTTAAGAAAGATAGGTCAAGATCCAGGTCTTGGGCCTTCTCAATCATGCCGTTTGTGATGTCGTCGATCTCCTGGCTCTTCTCTTCTAGTTCTCCGCCAAAAGCGAATTCTTCGTCAGAAAGACGGCTATCTAAAGACTCGCCTGTCAGGTTCTCGAAAGCTGCGTCCAGGGCCTTTGAAAGGGCCTCTTCTTCGCTTTCTTCTTTATCGAAATCAAGGTCAACGATGATGTCGAATTCGCTCTCGTCTAAACCACTCTCATAGTTTCCGTGCTCATCGATTTCGCCGTCGAATTCAGCATCGTACTCAATAGGAAGTCCAGTATCAAGGTCGATCATCTGGAACTCTTCTTCATCTTCATGAGGAACGTTGAATGGGCCTGCTTCCAGGTCTTCAATGATTCTTGGGTCAATTACGTTAGTTGTAAGCAGAGACTCGATGGCCTGCTTATTTTGTTCAGAGATAAGTCTCTTGTTAACAAACTCTTCAAGCAGATCGAAAGCAGATTTAACTTCCGCTCCGTCTTCAGTGATACGCTTCTTCTCTTCAACTTTAAGTGAAGCTGTGAAGTCAGTTTCGCTCGAGATATTTTTGATTGATTCAGAAAGCATATCAAGCTCTTCAATCTCGTCAAATTTGAATCTCGCTTTATCTGAGCCATCGTTAACAATCGATTTGATATCAGCGATTTTTCCAACAGAAGATGCGCGGGACATTTCATCCAGCTCATGCTCAGGCGGAAGGGCCGCAAGGTCAGCAAGGTTGAAGACTTCCAGGAACTCTGGAGTTGTTCCGTAAAGAACCGGGCGACCTAATTCATCTGATCTGCCTGTTACTTTTACTAAACGCTTATCCATAAGTGCGCGCACGATGTGCCCGCTGTCGACTCCTCTGATCTTATCTACTTCAACTTTTGAACATGGTTGCTTGTAAGCGATGATCGCCAAAACTTCCAGCGCAGTTGGAGAAAGAACCAGTGAGTTGATTTTGAAAATATCCTGAACGTACTTCGAGTACGTAGCTTTTGTACGGTATTGGTATCCTTCGGCCACTTCCAACAGACGTAGTCCGTGGTGCTTTTCTTCGTATTCGGCCTGAAGTCTTTGAAGAGCTTCGTGAATAACTTTTAGAGGCATTTCCTCGTCGATTAGAGCTTTAATCTTCTGGATTGAAACTGGTTTATCGCTCATGAAGATAATTGTCTCAATAGCGCCACAAAGTGTGTCTGGGTTTAAACCAGTGCGGGCCTGCCATAGGACTTCGTCTGAAACGATGCTGTCAGTGAATTCAACTGATTCATTTGGAGTCTCTTCAGTCGACATTTCAAAAACTGGAAGTTCTAAGTCCTCGGCCGCTGGATATTTCACCGGTAGCTCGATATCATCCATGTGCACGTCAGAATTATTGTTCATGTTATCCATAAGTCCTCTTATTGAATTAATTTAGAGCCATCGTCGATACTTTCAGGTGTCGTCAATAGTTCCATATATTCATCTTCTTGTTCTTTAGTTAGGCCGGTCTCAGTAAGCTCTGCCGGGATTTCCTCAGCTGAAGCTTCTTTTGTCTCTTCTTCCGGCGAGTAATCACCAAGGTCTTCTATGACTAATTTTTCCTCTGGATTAGCTGCTTTTATTTCTAAAACGTCATCGTCCTTAGGTGGAGGTGTCGGCTGTTCCTCTTCAAATCCGTTGGCCTGGTCAACGTCGAAATCTTCCAGTGACCTGACAACGTTTACATAAATCGTGCTTCTGTCTTCGTTCTGGAAAACATTGATACGCTTTAAACGCGCAAGCTCCAGAAGTGAAATGAAAGTGATAACGATGTTATCGATTTTATCTTTCTTCAGATTTTCCGGATTCTGATCGTCGCCGATCAAGGCGTTTCCATCCTGCTCCAAGAGAGTGTCAAACGTCGTTTGCTCTCCAAGTTTCAGGTTGTTCTTTAGGAATTTCAGTTTTTCTTTAATCGATAGACGGTCGCGTTTAACCACCGTGTACTTTCTTCTTTGTCTGAACAGGAAATCAACCATCGTCAGTGTCAGCGAGTTTAAATCCATCGGAGTTAAAATCGAATTAACGATCGCCTTTCTGTCGACTTTTGGTTTCACGAAAATCTCGTGACCTTTCTTTTCCAGGTCCCAAAGCTTCTTTGACATTTTCTGGTACAACTGAAGCTCTTCAAGTCTTCTGATCAACTCAGATTGAGAAGTGATGTTTAATCCTTCCACTCCGAACTCTGACTCAAGCGACTTCATCTCTTCTTCAGCAATACAAACTTTTGACTTCAATAAAAGCAGAGTTGAAGCAAGGAAAAGGTAATCCCCTGCCACGTCGAAATTTAAATCGCGCATTTGCGCCAGATAATCTAGGTACTGCTTCGTGATCTTCGTCAGGTCCAGCTCGCGGATGTTCATCTCTTCTTTTTCAACAAGAAGAAGCAAAAGCCCGAGTGGCCCGTCAAAGTGATCCGTCTTTACTTGGATGGATGTATCTAACATTAAAAACCTGCAAATATGTGAATGAAGACATTCACGATAAGGTTACTAATCATCAGCGCTGGATTCATAATCCAACTCAGTACGGGAGTCATAATTAAAATAATTAAGAACACAAAACTGTAACGTTGAAGTTCTTCAAATTTACGGGCGTTGTTGTAATCAAGCATTGATGAAACCATTTTCGATCCATCAAGCGGCGGAAAAGGAATCAAGTTAAACACGGCCAGAAGAACGTTGATCGTCACCGCGCTCTTAAGCATTTCCGAGAACACCTGGAAATATTCAAACTCTGGTGAAACCTTGGTCAGGATCAAGGCCAGAAGAATAGCGGAAAGGATCATCAAGATGATATTGGCCAGAGGGCCTGCGAAGCTCACCCAGAAAATACCTGAGCGAATATTTCTGAATCTTCTTGTATCGACAGGTACTGGTTTCGCCCACCCAAACATCGTCCCGCCAAGCAGGGCCCCGATTAACGGGAAAATCACAGTTCCAATCAGGTCATAGTGAACGGCAGGGTTCAGGCTAAGTCTGCCTAATTGTTCACCAGTTGGATCCCCAAAACGCTTGGCCATCCAGGCGTGAGCCGCCTCGTGACAAACAATCGCTAAGAGAAAGGCAGGCAATGAAATCGCTACTCTGTAAATAAAATCTTCCATAAGCGAAAAACATACCATTTTGGTCAATATGTAGCAACGAATTATAAGGGGCCAAAGGGGGCGAATGAGGCAGTTTTTTATGACTCAAATATTAAAATGTCAGATTATGTTAAAATTTTAAAATATGAACGATCAAGATCTAAAGAAAAAAGTCCAAGTTGTGGTCATCGCTGACAATCACCTTCTGCTATTGGAATTCAACAATCAAATTCCCAATAACTATGTCGGTTTTCAAAACATCACCGGCTCAGTTGAGGGCGAAGAGTCTTTTTTGGAAGGTGCTCAGAGGGAGCTGACCGAAGAGGCTGGAATCCATGCTCCGGTTATCGATATTAATTTTCAGCATGAGTTTTTTGACCGCTGGAAAAAACAGTGTATTGAGAGGGTTTATCTGTGTCACTTGAAGACAAAACCAGAAATTATTCTCAACGAAGAGCACCTCTTTTTTAAATGGGTGCCGATAGAAAAAGTCACCCCAGCGGACTACACTTTCCCATCCAACTTTGAGGCCTTTCTCGCCTGCAGAAACTATGTCGGAGCGATAAATAAATGAAGATTTTCGGTTTTATTTTATCCTTCTTTTTAGCCTCAAATCACACTCAGGCAAATGAAGCAAAACCTTACCAGGTGTATATTAAACCCGGCAGTGTTCTCACCCGTCTCTCGGATAAAAAAACCGTCTCACTCCCTAAAGGAATTTACGCCAACGTGCTGGAGACCAGCCCGACCAGACGCGATCTTTTTGTGGTTTATGATAAGGCCGGCACACCGGTTTACGCGACAACTGCAGATGGGATCGTAGAGATTGATAAAGACATCAAGATTCTTCCCAACGTGGATGCGGAAATAACTTATCCACCTCCGAGCACGTTAAGGAGTGATAACAAAGAAGCGCTTTTTGATACGCAGTTCAACCTGCATCTCGATCAATTGCAGACCAGTGCGATCAACAGCATTTACAGCCAGGAACTCAGCAGCGCTTTATCGAATCGATACGAGATTCGCACAATGTATATTTCAGAACTGCCGGTCAATTTCGGGTTGGGGCTTAACTATCAATTGGCCTATTGGGAAAATGATGTTGATGAAGTAAAACTCTCAGCTCTAAGTTTTGGGCCGCAGCTGCAAAGATATATTTACGCCGAAGACTCAATGGCCATCTCACTTTTTTTAGGGGCCGAATACGCTCCTCTCTACCGCACTTCATCTGGAAGCTCTGTGGAAAATTTCAAAGCGATGCTTTTTGATTTGGGAACGGAAATCATGTGGGATACGTACTATGGGAAATGGAGCTTGGGTGCTCACTACCGCCGTCATGATTTAACTCTCACCTCATCCACCAGGCCGGGAGTTAATGTCATCCCGGAAGAATTGATTATTAATTCAATCGGCGCAATGGTCGGTTATAAATATGAATGGGATTTATGAAAAAATTTCTTCAAACTTTTTCGCTCCTCACACTTTCAACAACCGCGTTTGCCTATGACGGAATCGTGATTGTTCTTGAAGCTCCGCTACTAAGAGGGCCAAGTCTTGATTCAACAGTCGTCCAGACTATCAGAAAAGGACAAAGAGTTTATATTCCCAATGAAACACTGGTCGCTGGAAGACTTCCTGACTTCATTCCGACGTTTGACCGCACCGGCAACAGAGCTTACGTCCCAGCAAAATATGTGAAAGTCATTACGGGCACCAGTGAAGAAGAAAATATGCCAATCAGTTTTGCGGGCCATGACCCTACAGACTACCGCTTGGAAGAGCCTATTCCTACAACCTATCCTTTTGAGAACCGCTCTTTCCTTCGCGCCTCTGCCTCATTCGTGATGTCCAACAACATGAAGTCGCCCTATGCTTACGGCACGACTTTCGATGAGCAAGATTATAAAGCGGAAATGGGTGTGCGCTTAGCTTTCACTCGTAAGGTAAACCACGACACAAATGACCGCTTCTATTTTGGAGCGATTGGTTTTATCACTTCTTCAAAAAACTATATTGATTTTAAAAATGACCTTACCGCTGAAGAGAGCCGGGACATGATCAGGCTTGGCCCTTGGTTTACTTATGATGCCTTCAAGAGCGATAAGTACCGCCTGGCAATTGGCACTGGGTTTACTTTCAACTATCACCGCACCACTCTTTTTGTAGACAGTACAACACTTGGTGAGGAAAGACTCTTCTCTGGATTCTCTATTTCTCCAATGACCAGCACTACCTTTCAGGTCACGGAGTTTCTACCAAGTACTGATCTACTTTTAGGAGTCGATTTAAATCTATTCCTTCCTCACACCCTTAAAACCACCGATGTTCCTGAAAACCCAAGTTTATGGAATGGCGGCGATGAGATTTCACAAGGGGTTAAGGCCCAGGCCTCGGCCTTCATAGGAGTCCAGGTTCGGTATTAGGCAATTCCCCGAGAGAAACACTCGGGATTGTGTCTAAAAATTTATAAAAAAAATTAAAAAATTAAAAAAATGTCTAAAGTTTTGACGGCCCACACACGAAGAGTAATGCAAGAGACAAGGTAATCACAATTTCACGGAGGAAATTATGAAAGCAACAAACACACAATCACAAGCAACTTCAGAAGTACTTTTTCAAAAACTTGGTAACACTTGGTATGTCTTCACTGAAGTTTCAGGCGATATGGTTTATTCTGCTCTTCCGTACGGAATGGATCCTCACACGACAAACATGGAACTATTCGAAGTCATCGAAAACCACCTTCAAAAAGTCTCAAAACATTATTCAAACGGGAGAAAGCCAGAAGTGGCTGCATAAAATGTATGGGTGCTCTAAAAAAACCAGAATGCACTCCGGCGCCGGCCAAAAAGCCAAAACTGGAAGATGCAAATAACGTTGTTCAGAAAGCAGAAATCGAACGCATGAAAAAACTGATCAACGAAAAAATCAAGGATCCTGAGTTAGCAAAAAAAGCGGCCATGATCATCTCGGACATGCTCAACAAATAAAACACCAGGGGAGAATGAATATTCTCCCCTTTTTTTGCCCCATCGCAACTGTCAAAAGTTTAATCACTCTGTAAATATTCCCCTCTCTCACCCCCCTGATCACAATTGATGTTAACTTTATTCCCATGAGAAAAATCCTGCCCGTAATTCTATTTACACTCCTCTCTTTATCTTCCCACGCAGGAATGCGAGGCGGAGCTACCAGTGGCGGCGGGGATCTCAATGGAATTGAGGCCTCCAGAGTCCTGGAACAGGTTTTCAGCTCAATCTATACATTGGGAGATAAACTATATTCTAAAGCTCAACTGGAAGACATTCGCGAGATCAATAAAAATGTTAAAGTCATTATGACAAACGACGCATTACCAGTATCTATCAATGGCATTGTTCAGGATGGTACGGCCTATAGTATTCGCAATAATCAGGAAACCACCATTTATCTGAAAAGTGACTTATGGAAGTCAGTGCCCACCCTTTTAGAACGAGAAGTTTTATTACATCACGAGATCATGATTCTCGCAGGGAGTGAGCAGACTGGAGATTATACTTACTCGTTGAAGTTTGAAAAATTCCGCAAGAATCATTGGATGCTGGCCGAGAAGAAGACCATTTTCTGCACAATCAATGTTTTCAAAAAATCCAACTATTACAACAAGACAATACCAGGAGTATTGATCGGAAGCTCTTCTTCCATCATGCCATTTGATGGAGCAAAAAGTGACTGGGGAGTTCTCGGAACTCTGGAAAACGGCCAGGCGCTTATCTGGAGAGGTGTAATTGACTCTAACGGGTATTTCAGAATGAAGCTTGATGAGGGAGCTCAAACAAAGCACAAGATAAAAGAATTCTCAATTGATTTTTCCTCTTTGAAATCGGTCACAGACGAACAGGTTTTTGCCGATCCCTACACTTTGGAAAATCCCGTTGCCAATCCGCTGGTTTATTCCAAAGAATACGCCATCGTTGTCAATTGCAACAAGATTGATTAAATAATTTTGAAAAAATCCAGATTGAAATTGTAAACGACCTTATCATCGGCATCCCTGATGATGGGTTCATTATCCTGAATCAATCGCAGAATATTTTTTTTAATTTCCTTAGCAGCATTTTCTGAAATACTGGTAATCATCGTGAAATGCATGTCCTCTTCTTTTTTATTATCAAGCGACAGGATAGAGCGATTGCGCCAGTTTTTATGATGAGCATTTAACCAGGGGACCCCTTCTCCAATATGAATGCGAACATCTGTAACCCGGTACAGTCCCTTTTCTTTTACGACAACCCCGGTACGCTCCAAAAAGCTTAAGCACTCATGAACCTTGGTGATTGAAAGGCCTAAAAGCTCCGCAAGCTCAGACGCCTTGATCGATTTCCTGCACCTTAAAATCATATGTACAGCGGTGTAATACCAGTCACTGTAATAGAGGGCCTGGTCATCGCTATTTAAGGAAGCATGATCCTTAATCCTGTTTTTAATTTCTTGTCTTTGTTTTAAAACATTCTGAATTTTCTTTTCATAGAAGCTCTCCAGTTCTTTAGAGCCCGCCCTATCACGAGACATAAGCAGCATGAAGAAATCGGTCTCGGCTTCGCTCAGATTGAAAAATTTACATACTCTTTGGCCGTGCTCAAGACTGAAATGGTGTTTTTCAGTGGTCAGAACTAATGAAATAAATGAGAGCTGGCAGCCCAAGTGATCGGCCAGTTTAGAGCGCAGCCCTCGCTCTCCACCCACTGTGGGCATGCGTTTTATGAGGAAAGTTTTGTAAGTTTTTGCATCAAATACGTCGATCATATATTTAGTAATTATATAACATTTTATTAAAATATTTAAAACAAATAAAAGGAAGAAAAAGACGCTCTGGGTTAGTTTAGTCCCAACAAAAAACTCTAGCCTTGGAGAGATTATGAAAACTGCACTTATACTGACTGCGCTACTAGTTTCATCTACAACATTTGCCAGCGAAAAAACCTGTAACTTACTTTTAGCCGTTGGGCCGAATTACTCATGGGTAGACCAGGGACAGCTGCCACAAAACTACCCTGCACTTTTAGAAAAGCACTTAACAAAAAAAGGCTACACCGTGGTTAAAAAAATGAAAGTTGGAACCTACGCTTGGGATTCAACCATTCATGAAGAGGCCAGCAAACGAGACGCCAACGCCATTGTTTTCAGACCGGCATTTTTGCATATTCGTTTTCCAGGAGATCGCTCAACTGAGTATCTTGCCCGAATGGCCGTTGAGTTAAGAGACTTTCAGGGGAACGGTGCGGGTGTGGAGGTCGAATACTCTTCTAAGGCAACATCATCTCTTGCACTTGCTTATTTAGGCAGCAATGCTGTTTTCAATGCAATCAAAAATGCAATTCCTAAATGTGGTGAACTATAAAAAGGCCCTCGGAAGAGGGCCCTTTTTAATTATTATAGTCGCTATTATTCGCCACTTCTTTCGATCTTCTTCTATACTCTTCAGGATTACATTTCTTTAAAACTGCTAGAATCACTTTATCCATTTCCCCTTTTCTTTCCAGGTATGGAGTGAACTCTCCATAGTGAAAATGATTAAAGTTAGTTTGCCCCAATCGGTAAGTGTAAATCGATGTTTGATTCGGAAAGTTACTATCGAGAACTTCCAGGTCGTACCCACCATCAACTTTTTTCATATTCACAACCAGCCATGCGTGCGCCGTCACTCCCTTGATCTGTAGTTTCTGGTAAGCGATGTTGTTTTGAACTTCAACGTAATCATAAAGCTCGTCCATCATCTCTTTTAATTTTGAGGCTTCAACAATATGACTTCCTGATAGACCAATTACCCAATTGAATCTTCCGATCCCGTCGGCCTTCTGCCATTTTTCCAATTCTTTTTGAATCTGATCCGCATGATAAGCACTAAACTCGCTGAAGTTTCTGTAGCCAGGAATCTCGATAATTTCTTTTCCAGAGCGGATTCTATCGATAATAACTGCAGCTTCGTTTTTATCCGGTCTTGCTTCAGCTGGCCTATAAATTGTTAAATAAAGAGCGTTGCGCTGAAAGCGCGAGTGCCACCAACAAACTCCTCCATTGGCCATTCCGCCGTGATTGCGAAAAGACATCAAGTTGCTCGAACTCTCAGTTAGGCCTTTTACATAGGTGCTTGATGACCTGTCGGCGCAGAATTGGTCCATCGATTGTGATGGTGTACTAGCTGCCATTAAATTAAAACTGATCAGCCCCAAAAACGATAAAATCGTCAATTTCATACAGTTACCCCCCGGCCTGTTTTAGATAGAATGTCTTAAAAAGTTCTCCCTTTTACCGCAAGGCGAGATTTTTACAAGAAGCGTGAAAAGTTTATAAGCATTCTATTGCTAGAGGGCCCCCTGAATGGTAACTAAACCCATTAAAATTAAAAGGCTTGAGACGATGGTTGATTATTCTTTCAAAGAAGATTTCAAATACAAACATGAGAACCCATATCATGACAGGTTGGGTGCGTTCTCTGATTTCGTTTTAAGAGATAATGAAGCTGAAGCCTTTAAGGGAAAATGGAATAAAGAAATTTTCAAACGCGACGGTGAACTGTTTTTAGAAATTGGAACAGGTGCTGGCCACTTCATGATGGACTATTGCGCTGATCACCCACAACACCATTTCGTGGGCCTTGATTACCGCTTCAAGCGAAGTTTCGCTTTAGCAAAAAGACTTGCTACGCTTGATTTTAAAAACTTCCGTTACCTGCGCGCTAAGGGAGAGAGAGTTGAGTTCATGTTTGAGGAAAACGAACTCGATGGTATTTTCTATTTCTTCCCTGACCCGTGGCCAAAAACCAAGCACCATAAAAAAAGACTGATCCAGGAGCCGTTCTTAAAATCCGCTCACAAAGCGCTTAAGCCCGGCGGGATTTTCTATATTAAAACAGACCATGATGATTATGCCGCGTGGATGGATCGCGAGATCAAAGCTCAGTCTCACCTTTTTGAAGTCATTCTTGAAAGTAAGGATTTGAGAGCTGAATATCCCGACCACTTACTGGCAAAATATACTACGGGGTTTGAAAAGATTTTCCTTGAGCAGGGAATTAAAATCAAAGCTTTCGTGTTGAGAACAAAAAAGTAATGTCATTAGAAAACCTAAAACAAAGGATCAAAGAAGAAATTCCTATTTCCTCTGTGATCGGCAATTATCTTTCGATTAAACGCTCGGGCTCCGCGCAGGTTTCACTGTGTCCGTTTCACGGAGATACGAAGCCGTCGATGAACATCAACGACTCTAAAAAAATCTTCAAGTGTTTTGCCTGTGGTGCCGCCGGCGATGCCATCACCTTCGTGATGAAATACAGACACCTTGATTATGTTGAAGCGCTAAAAGAAATCTGCTCGAAACAGGGAATCAATTTTGATTCTTATCAGGAAGAAAAAAAGGCCAACCCTAAAATGGAAATGGCCAAAAAAATCCTGACCAGGGCCGCTCTCATTTACCGCAAAACCGCAACGACCGGTGCTTTTCCCGCCTACAATTCTTTCATCAAGAACCGCGGCTTAAACGAAGATACCGCAACCACTTTCTCACTGGGATTTGCTCCTAACAAAAACACGATCACCGATTACCTGAGCTCTATTCCCGATCCAAAAGAGCGCGAATTCGCCCTCTCAGTAGCTTTGGACTTAGTTCTAATCAGAAGGGACAAGAATAATCCGGAAGCCTATTATGACACCTTCAGGGACCGCATCATGTTCCCGATCTGGGATCAATATGGCCAGGTTGCAGGCTTTACTTCGAGAGCAATCAGAGACGATCAGAAAGCTAAATATATGAATTCGGTCGAGTCTTTCATGTTCAACAAGGGGAACATTCTCTATGGCTTCCATCTTGCTAAAAATGCGATCAGAGAGAAGGACGCAATCATTCTCGTTGAAGGAAACATGGACCAAATCGCACTTTATCACAATGGTTTTACCAACACCGTGGCGGTGATGGGGACAGCTGTAACTGAAAAAGTTCTTGAGCGTGCCATTTCGCTAACAAAAAATGTTTACCTGGCCCTGGATTCAGACAAACCCGGCTTCATCGCTATGGAAAAGGCCAATAAAATGCTGGCCGAAAAAGGTGTAGTCGCAAAATATTTAGAGTTCACCCCACAAAAAGACCCGGACGATTTCCTTAAGGCCCAGGGTCCTTTGGCATTGCAAGAGAAGCTCGATAACGCCGTCCCGGCCTTCGATATTCTCCTGGCCAAGCTGATCCCGGACAAAATACCAGAACTGGTCGACAGAAAGCTCGAAATCCTCCACAAGGCCTTTGACGTGGTGGCTCCACTGCGCAGTGACCTCTCGGCGACCGAGCGAGTTGTAACCCTTGCTAAGCGCTTAGGGCTTCGAGCTGAGCCAGCTCAAATCATTAAAAATTATGAAGATCACTTAAGTAAAGCGACTGAGAAGCCGAAATTTATCCAACCGAAAAAAGAAATTATAGAAGCGGAACCAGCGTATACGGATGAAGATTTTATTCCTCAAGAAGACACAGAAAATGCCTTTGGCGTTGAAGATTCTATCCCGGAAATTTATCTCTCAAAGATGGAGAAGCTCTTAGTGCAAGAAGTAGTCCAACTTCCCTCTCTGATAAACATGGATAAAATGAATGAAATCCTTGATTTAGTTAACAATGATGAGGTAAAAAAATACATTGGAAAAATTCGTAAAATCACAATGGAAGTTGATGACGGCGAATATGAGTCTGTCGTGCTCAATTTAACTAACACTCCGGAATACTCGATTGATTTAAGAGAAGTGGTAACGAGTGCGTTCTATAATTACAAACCAAAAGACGCTGACGCAAAAACAAAACAGCGCATTCTCTTTGACCTGAAAAATAAACTGCACATGGAGCAGTTAAAAAATAAGAAAGACGAAATTAAGAAACTTCAACTGACTTGTGAATCCGAAGACGAAATGACAAAGCTCTTGGTTCAGTTGATTGAAGTGGAAAAAAATATACAAGCTATAAAAAATTCAAAACCCGAAAAGATTAAATAAGGGAGTCCGAAACATGAGTAACCCAATTTCACCAGCTGTGGCAGCTTTCTTGAACTCAAAAGAGTTCAATCGTCTTTTGACGAAAGGAAAGGACCAGGCTTTCATTACTGCCGAAGAAATCAACGACGCTCTACCTGCTGGCATTGTCCTGGCTTCTGACGTCGATGAGGTCATGGGTCGTATTTTAGAACTTAAAATCGACGTTATGGATTCTGCAGTTGAAGAAGATGAAGATGAAGAAGGTATCCGTCTTGACGGTACTGAAATCATCGAAGAAGCACTTTCACGCGAAGAAAAAGCTGAACTACGTTCCGCTTCTACCGATCCAGTAAAACTATATTTAAAGCGCATGGGTTCAGTCGCCCTTCTAACTCGCGAAGGCGAAGTTGTGATCGCAAAAGAAATCGAAGAAGGAGAAAGAGAGATTATCCTTTCTGCCCTATCTTCAACTCACGCCCTTAAAGAAGTTGGAAAGCTTCGTGAGAAGATCGAGACTCAAGAAAACCCACAGGAATTCGTAAAAGAGCTTGTGCGCGGTCTTGATGATGAATCTTCGCCTGCTGACATCAAAAAAGTTAAAGACAGAATTTACGTGGTAATCGATCAGATTGCTGTCATCCTTCAAGAAACTGAGAAAGCAGACGGGACTCTTAAGGCCCTGGACGTTCCTCAGAAAAAACTAATGGATGAGATTTCAGCCGAGCTTGCTGATTTAACTTTCAACAGAAAGATCATCAACTCATTCGTTGAGCCGGTAAAAAAATACTACCTTCAGTTCACTGAAATGTTCGATCAACAAGATCGTATCTTCAAGTTCCTTGAAGTTGGTGATGCTGAATCGTACAAAGTTCTCTATGACAAAATCATGGAAGACGATGCATTTAAGAGAAAGCTGGCAAAAGACCTTTTCACTACTGACGCAAAAATCGAACAGCTTATCCGTAACCAGGAAGATATCCTAAGAAAGCTTCGTCGTTTAACGATCGATGCTGGTATGGAATTCTCGGAAATCGAAAAAGTTTACAAGATCATCATCGAAGGTGAAACAAAGGCCGATAAAGCAAAAGCACAGCTTGTAGAAGCCAACCTTCGTCTCGTTGTTTCTATCGCGAAAAAATACACTAACCGTGGTCTTCAGTTCCTGGATCTAATTCAGGAAGGAAACATCGGTCTAATGAAAGCCGTAGATAAATTCGAGTACCGTCGTGGATACAAGTTCTCGACATACGCGACTTGGTGGATCCGTCAGGCGATTACAAGAGCAATCGCTGACCAGGCCCGCACAATCCGTATCCCGGTTCACATGATTGAAACTATCAACAAGATGGTTCGTACATCTCGTCAACTTATTCAGGAATTAGGGCGTGAGCCAACTCCGGAAGAAATTGCTGAGAAAATGGAGCTTCCAGTTGATAAGGTTAAAAAAGTTCAAAAGATTTCTAAAGAGCCAATCTCTCTTGAGACTCCAATCGGGGAAGAAGAAGATTCATCTCT
>JBEIPI010000174.1:0-3984 GCA_040377165.1 Bacteriovorax sp. | reverse complement strand
GATATGAGGCAGAGCCTGTGAGACAAGCGGATTTAAACGATGCTGAATATCACATCGCCATGAGCACTGAGAAAATCAACCAGACATTCAATAGCCTTGTAAAAAATAAAACCGAACTATTCGTCGTGCATGATGGTGGTGGTAGTGTACGTTTTGTGGCCGGAGAACTTGATCTTGCAGTCAAAGGAGCTTCGCTTGATAAAGGTGGATGGATGTACATCCGTCAGCTCGGTGGAAGTTTTCTCTATGACATTCAAGGAACGATTGATGTCGATTTGCCAAAGTATGCTGAGGCCTATACAAAAATAAGCTGGAACACGGCCGCTAATCCGGATCCGGTCTCTTCAGCATCAAATGCGGGAACAACTCCGACAACTCCGACAACTCCGACTACGCCAACTACGCCAACGACTCCTACGACACCGACAACTCCGACTACACCAACGACTCCTACGACGCCGACCACTCCAACAACACCAGTGCCATGGGCACCTCCAGGTGAGACGTTGAATGCGGTACAGGCGCAAGAATACCTCGATGTAAACATAGATGTACTGCTGGCCTTCAACAATCAATATGCGCTAAACATGGTTGATTATGCCAATGCACACTACAAAGCGTTTTTTGTGAAAGAAGGAAGAATGCGCAGTGTGAAGGAGTATTTGGATTGTAATCCAGATGTCGAGTATGGTTTTTATGATCCATCAGTGAACACTAACAAAGATGCGGCCAAGTCAGATATCGTGGCCTTTACGATAAAACATTTCCAGACTTTCATCGCACCGAAGCCACCAGCAGAAAGAAATGGTTTCAAGACACACGGTTGTATGGACCTTCGCCAATATCTTATATGCTATTCGGATGTGAAGAAAGCATGTACGAATCAGGTTCAGGGTGACAGGGACCCGGCCAGCAAAATGCTTGTGTGTGCGAAGTCTCACTACGACAGCTACGGCAAAAATGAAGGCCGAGATGGAAAAACGAGCTGTAACTAGTTTCTGTAAAAAACAGAAATCGTTTTTTCCCAAAGAGCTTTTTTCTCTTTGATGTAAGGAGCAATGCTTTCTTCAACCGGAAACTCGCGGTCCTTTTTCCACGTATCAGAAAGTTTATTGAAGTCGGTTAGACCTGCGCCGATTGCGGCGGCCATCGCAGCCCCGAAAGCGGTGGTCTCAATGACTTTCGGTCTTACGATTGTCGTCTCAGAAATCGTCGCCTGAAGCTCCATTAAAAGCGCATTCGCGGCGGCACCGCCGTCAACCTTGAGTGATTTAATGGCAAGGCCCGTGTCCTTTTTCATAGCTGAAAGCAGGTCATTGATCGCCATGGCGACACCTTCAAGACAGGCATAGGCGATGTGTGAACGGTTTGAATCGCGGGTGAGACCAGTGATGGCCGCTTTTGCTTCCGCATTCCAGTGAGGAGAGCCAATCCCGGCGAAAAATGGAAAGAATTGAATGTGCTTTAACTCTTCCATGTTTTTTACTTCACGTGCAAGCGGCTCGATTTCAGAACTTTTTTTAATGATATGAAGATTGTCCCTTAACCACTGAACAGCAGCACCAGCGATATAACTTGAGCCCTCAAGCGCATACACTGTCTGTCCTTTGTAGCGGTACTCAACTGTCGTCAAGAGTCCTGACTTGGAATATATAAGATCCGTTCCGGTGTTTAAAAGCACGAATGCTCCCGTGCCGTAAGTGCACTTCATTTCACCTTTGTTGAATCCCGCCTGGCCAAAAAGAGCGGACTGTTGGTCGCCAAGAATACCTGTGATCGGAATACCATCTGGTAAAAAAGAGAGACCTTTAGTCACACCAAACTCACCAAACGAATCTGAGATGGTGGGAAGCGATTCTTTCTTCACTTCGAAAATATCCAGCATCTCCTGATCCCAGTCGCAAGTTTTCAAATTCATAAGCATGGTGCGAGAGGCGTTTGATGCATCAGTTTTATGAGAGACGTGGCCGGTTAATTTAAACAGCAGGAATGTATCAATCGTTCCAAAAAGCAATTCACCTTTGTTATTGGCATTTGCCACCGTGGAGTTGTTTTTTAAAAGCCAATTCATCTTTGAAGCGGAAAAATACGGGTCGATGGGAAGCCCGGTTTTTTCTTTGATCTTCTCTGCCAGTTTTTTTGCTTTGAGCTCCTGGCAGAAATCATTGGTTCTTCTATCCTGCCAGACGATGGCGTTAGCAAGCGGAGTACCATTTTTATCAAAGGCACAAGTGGTCTCGCGCTGATTAGTTATACCAATGGCCTTGATCTGGTGGCCTTGAACGTTGCAGTCTTTTAAAACTTCCCTGGCCGTAACTTCTACAGTGGACCAGATATCGTTTAGGTTGTGTTCAACCCAAGAAGGTTTTGGATAAATTTGCGGATACTCACGGCTTACCTGGCCGATAAGAGTAAAAGTTGAAGCATCGATTAGACACGAGCGTGTTCCAGTCGTTCCTTGGTCAATAGACAAGATGTAATTCATAAATTTCCCGCTGAATTTTAAAGAATGGTACTAAGGAATTCTAACATCGCTTTGGTTGGGAGTGGCAATAATTTTCAGCATGAGTTCCCAGCGTGTTCCTACTAAGCGATTGAAGCCGCGCATGAAGCCGAAGGAGATGGTCACCAGAATCATAAGAATAAAAATGAACTCCAGAAAAGTTTGACCTTTTTGGTTTTTTAACTTCGAGGGTTTCAGTTTTAGTCTTGGTTTAAACATAGTATAATTTTAAGAGTATTAGGAGCCAGAGCAATGAAGAAATTTTTACCATTTATTATATTTATATTGGTGTTCGCCGCCGTTTTGGCCGGTCAGATCGGGTTTAAGATGTTTAAGAGCAATGAGAAAATCATTGAACAAACCACTGAATACCTGGCCTATGAAAACCTTTTCTTGCATGGGAACTACAAAACACTGGATGGCAGCTCCATCTCAATGACTCAGTTAAATGCACCGGTGGTGATCGTGAATTTCTGGGCCTCATGGTGTATTCCTTGCCTGGAAGAAATGCCGTCGATGATCAATCTGAAAAACAAGTTCAAACCAGATCAGGTGAAGATAGTGGCGATCAATACGGATGAAGATGATCAAGTCGCGAACATTCAAAAAATCATCAAAAAAATCAATTTAAAGGATGAGTTCATCATCGTTCCCGATAAAGAGGCTAAACTCGTCACTGATTACAAGATCAGTGCGATTCCGGTGACGATCATTTTCCACAGGGGAAAAGTCGTTCATTTCAGCAATGGACCAATGGATTTCAACGCCGAAGAGATCGTCGAAAAAATGAAAGAATGGACAATGAATTAGTTCTAGAGCGGTTGGGCGTTACAGTCAGTGAACTTCACAATTGATTTAATATAACCATTGCGGATAGCTCTCTGGGCGTCGCACTCTGTATAGGTCTGCCCATCATCGCCGCAAACCGGCTTGTATGTACAAATACAATTTCCTTGAAGTGTTTGTGTGACTTTGTGGCAAGAAGCGATACATGAATTGTCGTAAGTGATGTTGTTGATTCCGCAAACTGGCGAGTAGGTGGCAGCACAAGCACAGCTTGCATCTCCAGAAGTCAGTCCACTTGAATTAGTTTTCTTGGTTCCAGATAAATTATCAGACCCACATGAAGCAATCACGAAGAGCAATGAAAAAATAAAAAGTCTGGCCAAGGATAAAGTTCTTTTCATATGAGTCTTATCGGACTTTCTCAAAAAAACTTTACCCACCACCCCTGAAAATAGGCTAAATAGCTAAATTCTTGCCCCAATTATAGGTAATCCGATCAATTGAGTCGGTATTAAAGACTGAAAAACGAGGTTTTAGACCAGGAATGATTGCACCCTGGTTTTTGATCCCTACCGCGTGTGAGGCGTTCAATGTGATTGCACACCAAAGTTCGGCGATATTCATTTTATAAAGAGGGGCCGCAATCGATGCAATCATCACAATGTTGTCGCAATGGCATGAACCCGGGTTGTAGT
>JBEIPI010000017.1:0-35460 GCA_040377165.1 Bacteriovorax sp. | reverse complement strand
GAGAGTTTAACTTTCTTGCCTTGAGATATGAGTACGCCAATAAGATCATTGTTAAAAAGGCAGGAGCATAAAATGGAAAACGTACTACTTGTTGGTTTTCCGAATTCTGGAAAGTCTACCATCTATAACATGCTTACCGGGCAGCTTAGAAAAGTTTCAAACTACTCAGGTGTCACGGTCGATTCGGCCAGCGCGGAATTAATTTCAAATGCTATTAACGATAAAAAAGTGAGTGTTGTAGATCTGCCAGGGATTTATAACTTAATCCCGACCAGTCTTGATGAAGGTGTGACGACGACTTCACTTTTAAAAGATTTATCAAGATACAACGGGATCGCAATGGTCCTGGACCTTGATCGTTTCGAAGCTTCGCTGTCGCTATTGTTGGCCGTGAAGGAATTGTTGAATAAAAAAATTGCGGTCATCATCAATAAGAATGACCATCTGCTGTTCACTAAAGAGCATGCTTCAATTCTTGAGAAAAAAATCGGCCTTCCGGTTTTAGCTATTTCAGCAATCAATGATGATGAAAAAGAGCTGGATAACTTCATCAGGACTCACTTGCGCTCTGGGAACGAAGAGTCAGGGATTAAGGCTAAAATTAAAATTCACGCGGACTCTAAACAGTATATGCCAGAGCTCATGGAAAATGATCACTACACTGAGAGTTCAGCTCTGGAAGTTATGAAGCTGATCAAATCTCATCAGGCGGAGGCCAGAGCAATTATCGGCGACATTTACAAGCACTCGACAGTAAAAACCAAGCTGACTGAAAAAATCGATACTATCGTTCTTCACAAATTCTGGGGAACGCTTATTTTTATCGCCATCTTCTATTTCATCTTCCATTCAATCTACACCTGGGCCGGCCCGGTGATGGATTGGTCTGAAGGTTTAGTCGCGGGCCTTGGTGAATGGCTTGCTCCGCACATGGCGGAAGGTTTCTTAAAAAGCTTAGTGATCGACGGGATCATTGCCGGAGTTGGAGGCGTTGTTGTCTTCCTTCCTCAAATTATGATTCTCTTCTTCCTTCTAAGTATCCTTGAGCAATCAGGGTATATTTCAAGAGCTGCGGTCTTAACTGACAAGTTGATGAGTAAATTCGGACTCAACGGAAAAGCGTTCCTACCTTATATGTCAGGGTTCGCTTGTTCGATCCCGGCGATCATGGCAGCAAGAAGCATCCCGAACCAAAAAGAGCGAGTGGCGACGATCATGACAATCCCAATGATCACTTGTAGCGCCCGTCTTCCGGTTTACGTTTTATTGATTGGAACATTCGTTACACCCGTAACTTATTTCGGTTTCCTGAACTCGCAGGCACTTGCTTTCTTCTTCCTTTATTTCCTTGGAAGTTTTGCGGCTCTGATTATCGCAAAAATTTTCAGGCTAACAGCTTTTAAAGGTGAATCGAGCAACTTCATCATCGATCTTCCTCATTATGAAAAACCATCGCTTAAATTCGCAGTGAAACAAGCAGTGAGAAAAGGTGTGGTGTTCCTGAAGAAAGCGGGGACGATCATCCTTGGTCTTTCAGTTCTAATCTGGATTCTTTCTACATTTCCGCAACCGACAGAAGAGCAGACAGCTAATAAGTCAGAAGAGGAAGTGGCGGCAATGACTCTTGAAGGCTCTTACCTGGGGCAGGCCGGAAAAGCGATCGAGCCGGCACTAAGACCAATGGGGATGAACTGGAAAATGGGAGTAGGGGTTCTGGTTGCTTTCGGAGCAAGAGAGCTTTTCGTTTCTACTCTTGGAACTGTGTATGCTCTTGGAGATGTTGATGAAGAGTCAGCAAGCTTAAGAGACAGACTGAAGGCGGAAATTGACCCGGTCACAGGTGAGCACGTTTTCAGCAATGCGGTTGCATGGAGTATTTTGATATTCTTCGTTTTCGCCCTTCAATGTATCAGCACACTGGCGATTCTTCGCCGCGAGCTTGGCAATTGGAAATACCCGGCCTTCATGTTCGCTTACATGGGTTTACTTGGCTACGCCGGAGCTGTCATCGCTTATCACGCTTTTAAATAGAAACTATACTTCAGCATCTCCCTTCGGGGAGGTGCTCTCAGTGGTCTTGCCCGGCCAGAATTCATATCCGCCAGAGACATTGTTGATGTTGAAGAAGCCTTTCTTCACTAATAGTTCGCACGCCTGAATCGAGCGCAGCCCATTTTCCGAGATAACCAGGATAGGCACAGTCTTGCTTGGGATTTCAGCGAAACGCACGTGTAATTCTTCAATCGGAATATGAACTGCTTCATCCAGTCTTGTTCCTTTGAAAGTTCTCGCTGTCACGTCCAGGACAAAAAAGTCGATGTTTGGATTATTGTAGATACTCCACGCTCTTTGCGGTGAGATGTCGTTATAGGGTCTTCCCATCAGGATCATACTGTCGTCGATTTCCTCGCCGTTTTTCACACGTACTAGATGGTTTCTTTGAAGGGTGATGGAGAAGTCGAGTTTTTCATCGATGCGGGCAATATTCTTTTCAATATTGTTTAAGCGCGAGTTGATAAATTCCAGCATCTGAAAGCTTTTTAAATCCACATTCGACTCCTTCTTAGTGGTCACTTCCTCCATTTTACAGGAGAAAGAGCACGGAAGGAGTCGGGCAAAAGCTTCTCTTTTTTAGGCCCTGATAAGTTCGAGAATGCGTTTTTGCTGAACCGGTGAAAGTGTCTCATAGTCACAGTGAAGACGGTTAACAGCGTGGGATTTAGCGAATTTAGTAAAGAGATCAGTGGCCTCATTGATGTCGAAGGTGATTTTCTCATCCGAACCAAAGAGCTTTCTGACGACTTTCATCGGGTATTTGCTGGTACTGCTGGTCTCATCAACATAGTATTTTGAGAGGCGGCCGCTTGAGCTGCTTCTGATGAATTCGATGTTTTCCTGGGCCAGGTAATTTAAAATCTCGGTCAGTTTCACTTCCTGCTTTTCATTGAAAGACTCGAAGATCTTCTGCGGAACCTGGTTTTTCACTACGGCTTCAGCGTACTTGTTTTTACTCTTTCTCAGGACCTTCATCAGGAATTGGTCGTCGTGCTCGATATACTCTTCAATGCTCGCGGGGATAACGTATTCTGAAGGCGAAGTCCTGAAGTACTTATAAAGAAGCTGCTCCAAACAAACCGCGCGGTAATGGAAGTAAACCATGATGAACATGTGATAGCGGGATAAAAGAAAGTCATCGAATGTGACAACCGCTCTCTCATTGATTCCCAGGTAGGCCATGTTGTTTTCTACGCAAATTTCCAGGTTGTCGAGTAACCAGTCCAGATCGTATGAACCGTAGCTTACTCCGCAGAAATAACTGTCGCGCAAAAGGTAGTCCATGCGGTCGCAGTCAAGCTCGCTTGAAACCAGCTGTGAAAGAACCGGGAAGTAGTTAATCCCATCGATCGTGAAATACGCCGGGTCACTGGTGTGGCCCGTGATCAAATCAGCGATATGTTTTCTTTGTAGTCCGAATTTTTTTTCAACCAAAGAAAACGAACCGGCAAACGAGCTGTCGACGATTGATTTAATCGTGTAGTCCTCATGCGTGGCCTGGCGGTCATTCTTTTGGTCTTTTAATGAGAGGAAATCTTTCGGGATGTTGAGTTCTGAAAGTTTCGGCATTACAGTTTCTGTCGAGTGTGACAGGGGAGCGTGACCAACGTCGTGTAAGAGACAAGCAAGTTTAAAAGTCTCTTTTAATCTTTGGATGTTTTTATCTTGCAAGCGGTTTTTAAAAAGTCTGTCGAATGCGCTCGAAGCAATGTTCATAACACCGATAGAGTGGATGAACCTGGTGTGAGTTGCTCCTGGAAAAACGTATTCAGAAAAACCAAGCTGCTTGATGTTTCTTAAGCGCTGAAAAAAATCATCGCGGATAATAGGGATCTCTTCGTCGAGAATATGTATTGAGCCGTGGACGGGGTCGCGAATTTCCATTGAGTAAGATCCTTATTCAGTTTTTGTTAAGCTATCTACATTCTTTTCAAGCCAGGCATTGATCTCCAGCGATTCATGCATCGGTTCCCCGTTGATGAAAAGACAAGGAACAGTTTTTTTCCCGGTGATGTACATAAGCTTCTGAAGAGCGTTTGTGTCTTCGTAAATATCAATCCAGTTAACTTTGATTTTGTGTTTTTCAATAACTTTAATAACTCTTTGGCAGTACGGGCAGGCATCAAAGTAGTAAAAATCTAATTCAGGTGCTTTCATTTTTATCCGCTTATAGAAAAAAGGGCTTCCGAAGAAGCCCTTTTAGGTTTTAGTAATCGTCGTCATCATCGTAAGAATCTTCATCGTCCCCTGATTTTTTTCCGAGAGCGTATTGCTCGTCTTCGTCAAGTTCACGGTCAAGATCATCATCTTCAGGCTTGTCAAAAGCGTCGTTGTAGCCCCATCCGTAAGAATAGTTTCCTTCCGTGCCTTGAACGCTGTCGTCGTCTTCAGGATCAAATTCCTCTTCGAACTTAGCTCCGCCTTCTTCTTCCTCTTCATCTGAGAACTCTTCGTCGCCCATGGCTTCGTCAACTGTCTCAGACTCATCGTCACCTAGATCAGCATCAAGATCGAAATCATCGTCTTCAATGTCATCAAGAAACGCACTGTTTTTTGAACCTTTAGTTTTAACCGGTTCAACAATCGAGCTTTTATATTTTTTGATCGCCTCTTCTCTTGAAAGAGGTCCATCTTTTTTCTTGGCAGTTTCTTTTGCCGGAGCTGCTTTTTTGGCAACAGGGGCTTTTTTCGCGGGAGCCGCTTTTTTAGCTACAGGAGCTTTTTTCGCTGGGGCCGCTTTTTTAGCTACAGGAGCTTTTTTCGCTGGGGCCGCTTTTTTAGCTACAGCTTTTTTCGCTGGAGCTGCTTTTTTAGCTACAGCCTTTTTCGCTGGCGCCGCTTTTTTAGCTGCAGGTTTTTTTGCAGGGGCCGCTTTTTTAGCTGCTGGAGCTTTTTTTGCCGGAGCTGCTTTTTTAGCAGGGGCTTTCGTTGCTTTTTTAGGAGCTGCTTTTTTTGCCATTGGAATATCCTTGTGGAAGGTTTTCTTCAAAAACACCAAGAGTATATATGGATTATTGAACTTTTTTCAAGCGTTAAAAATCTTTAAAATAAGAAGAATTTAGCCCGGTGGTGCTGTCGGCCTTAATCAGGTTTTTAAGGTTCAAACTCTGCATATCTGAGGGTGCTGCGACGTCAGATTCTCTGTAAACATCTTTATCGTAGTCGTTAGAGCCCGTTAAAACCTTGTATAGTGGAAAAAACTTGGTTGAGTAGTAGTTTCTGCGCGCCGAGTAGACTGCGCCACCCGTAGAGCCTCCGATAGGGTTTAACACGACAGCGTCTTCATCCGAGCTCGCTCCTTGACGCGGACTGGGATAATAAGCGGTCATGATTGTTCGGGCCGGTAGCGGGTTGTAGTAACTGGTGCTGTAGAACTTGCCGCTGGCCGTGTTTTTCTTGTCAATATACTCAATCATCATTTTCTCCAGCGGAACGATTCCGCAGGCAGTATTTGATTGAGTGAAGAAGTGATAAAACTTAGACGCCATATCTTTTTTACAAGTAGGAGCGTATGCATCCATAGGATCAGCGCTTACGAGAGGAGCGGGAATCGGGCTAGGGCTGGCACTCGTTCCGGCGTTGGCATGAATACTTTGTGCGGCCTGAGCGTTGATGTTTGTCGTGTTCCCCACTCCGGAAGGAATCGAATATATTTTTTGCCCAACTTGCAAAAGAGCTTCGAGATAAGCATGGATGGCCTTTTCGTTAGCCTTCATATAGGAAATAACCACAGTTCCAACTTCGGGAGCTGTTTTATAGAGAAGACCCTCGCCTAAAAGTGGCGCATATAGTTTGTACTGAAAGCCAATTGGAAGCGGTGGCTGGGCACTCGGGTCTGGTCTTGCCGTTGGAGCGGCGTTGGTCTTGTTGCTCGTGGCGCGGTTAAAATCAGGAATCAGGTAATTTGCGGCATCGTATTTCGTAACTTGCCTTGCAACGATTAATGCTTTGGTGATTTCTTGAGAAGTCATATTTTGCCCGGCATAGCTTGGACCTAATGCTTTCTTCAGTTGGCGCATTTGAAATCTGTTGTAGAGGCCTCTGTTTTCGTTAGTCGAACTGTTGGCCATCTCTTGCTCTCTAACAGTTTGAATTGTTCCAATCCCTCCAGAGTTTTGGGCGCCAAGGTCACTGTCCGATTCAAAATCATAAATCAAATTTGGAATTCCGTAGCTGATAATGTCCCCGCTGTTGGCAACCGGAACACCGCCAACTAAAGATTTTGTTTCATCTACCCAAAAAACACTGCTGGGTGGAATTGGCATACCTGGCTGGAAGTTCATTGAACCGACAACTCTTATTCCAGAGATGTAAGAGCTGCTGCGGTTATTGCTGTCTGTTCTTGGAACTACTGAAGCGTCGTTATTAGTGTAACCAAAAAGTCGCGGACCAATTCTTCCACCAAATGGTTTGGCAGCAGCATATGCGGTTAACTTAAAACTTCCTTGCGTATTAGGAAAAAAGAGACCGGTAAACCTAGCTTCACCTTTGACCGCATAATAAGTAAGGACTTCCGGGTTTTTAACAAAGCCCAAGATATAACCAGGGACGGGCATTGCTGATTTAGAGGCATAACAGCTGGCTTCAGCTTCTATAGTGTTTTCAAATTGGTTTTTAGAGGTGGCAAAAGTTGTGAACATTGTTGCGAGATTTAGTGGTACGGCCTGTAAGTCCAGATAATGTTTCTGAAGCGCGCTTCCACCGCCGTCACCAGGATAAGAGAAAGTTGAAGGAATGAGAAATCCTGAAGTAGAGTTTGGTGCAGCTTCATAGGGAGTTGGAGGTATCTCAGTCATTTTAAAAGTTGCCGCAAGTTCATCAAATCCATCATCAGCGCTTGCGCCAGCATTGCCTAAAGTATCTTTGTACTTTCCACCGCCAAGGTTTCTGAAGGCGGACATGAAGGCCTTAATTGGTCTTTCGTTAAGAGCGATTTCTTGGCCTACTCCACTCCAGTTACTGAGATTGTTATAGTTCATATCTGCGACTGGTGGACGGTTTACCACCATCTCGAGGTTTCTCATTCTCATTGCCAACTCAAGTGACTCCGGCCATGCGCCAACTTTGTTGGTGGCAATAAGAGGAACTCCTGGAATCTCTCTTGTTCCTGAGCTGTAGGCCCACGACAGTGCAGCCAGGAAGTTAATTTGGGTTCTGGCCGAACAGTTTTCCCCTTTTTCTTCTACTAGCTTATTAACGAACGACTCATGAATTTCAGAAATTCCCGCAACACCGATAGCTGGAAAACGCGGAATTCCTGGGAGAGCATATAACGGGCATATATCTGTTGAAGAGTTGTTGTGAACACAAATTGACGGGACGTTGTAGAGGTCGAAGCCAGCTCCACCAGTAGAGACGTTTCCTGCAACAGGTGTCCCTCTCAGAAGGAAACTTACGTTACCTGACCCAGCTAGGTTGCCATCAGTTAAACCATTTTCAGGACCGCCTTTAGTAAGTGCCATTTGTCCTAAAACATAATATTTGAACATCCATTCTTTGTAAGTGTTTCTCATCTCCCAGTTGACGTAAGCAATGTTAGTCAGCTGGCGGGCCTGAGTGGCCGCTCCAGAGAAGGCGGCAGCATCGACTGC
Source organism: Bacteriovorax sp. (assembly GCA_040377165.1). Taxonomy (GTDB): domain Bacteria; phylum Bdellovibrionota; class Bacteriovoracia; order Bacteriovoracales; family Bacteriovoracaceae; genus Bacteriovorax. The sequence goes on along the minus strand of JBEIPI010000017.1, from coordinate 27,814 downwards.
ATTTTGTAAGTTGATCTTCGCCTTAACGAAAAGTCCCACGTTGATAATAAACGCCAGCATCCCCATAACGAGGATCAGGGTAATTCCCATGAAGATACTTAATTGGCCGCGGTTACTTTTAATCACTCTATAAATCTCACTGTAGTGTCTCAATGCTACCGAAGGCGAAATCCATGGTCAAACAATACATTGAAATCAGGTGCCCGTAGGACCAGGGTGGTGGTCCTATGACTTGGCCTGATTATTGAAGTGAATTAGTCAGTTCTAGAGACCGAGTCTAGATAAAGCTGAACGTTGGTTGTATCTCGGAAATCCCATCACTACCTTCTTCATACCGTGCACGGTGCACTCCACACAATTTCAAACACCAGGGTCCGCGGGGATCCTGGCTCGCCTTATTTTGCCTACTAAAAATGGGCCCGGAATGTCTGTAGAATAAGAGCTGGAGGAAAGTGTGAAAAAGCAACCAAAACCCTTAGTAGAGCGTGTTTATAAATACAAAAATAAAAGCCGCAATTTTTTCTGTCCGCTTTGCCGTACAGAGAGAAACGTAACTGTTTCGCCAAGACTTACTAAGAAAAACCATCTGCAGATCGTGTTGACCACTATCGTTTTGGGCTCAATGCTGTTTCCATTTTTCGGAGTAGAGAGCTTCGTGATTTTCTTTGCTATCTGGGGGGCCTTCGAACTGGCCATCCGTTCTGATTATAAAAAACAGATTCCTTGCCAGCATTGTGGATTTGATGCGACGTTGTATAAACGTGACGTAAAAGTCGCGCGTCAGAAGGTTGCAGAATTCTGGGCCCAAAAACAGCCGGTTAACCAGCCAGTTTCTGACACGAAGGCTTAAGAATCCAATCAATTTCGGTCAATTATAAATTGTAAGACATTTCTACTTTTGCTCCTGTAAAATTTAAAGTTTAATGGCGGTTCATTAAACACACACAATGTAGCGGTCCGTTTTAAACGTAGTACTGGCCGTGAATTTAACAGGAGAGATCGATGAGTGTTAACAAAGTAATTATCCTTGGACGTCTAGGACAAGACCCAGAGTTGAAATACACTCCAGGTGGAATGGCAGTTTGTAACTTCACACTAGCTACAAGCGAGTCGTGGGCAGACAAAGCAGGGCAAAAACAAGAAAGAACTGAATGGCATAGAATTGTTGTTTGGGGAAAGCTTGCTGAACTATGCAACCAATACCTTTCGAAAGGAAGACAAGCATTCGTAGAAGGGTCACTTCAGACTCGTTCATGGGATGATAAAAGCGGTCAAAAACGTTACACAACTGAAATCAACGCAAAGACTGTTCAGTTCATTGGTGGAGCAACTGCTGGTGCAGGTGCAAACGCAGGTGCTTCAAAAGAAAACAATGGCCCATCATATGACTCAAGCATGATGAATCAGGAATATGACATCTCTACAGATACAAACTTCACTTCAGATGACATTCCGTTTTAGTCGGTTATAGTTCCTCCAAATTATTCTTTTTAAAGGGCCCTGTTTTACAGGGCCTTTTTATATCATTTTAGTCAAATGTCCCGCTCGGGGCAGAAGTATTATCCCCGGTTCATTAAAAATAATCCCGTTTTCCTAAATACCGATACAACGTCATAGACCAACTAAATTTAACGATTGGAAAACCTATGATGAGTTTAAAAAAATCCATGCTCCTTTTTGTGATGGCCGCCTCTTCGCAGAGCTTGCTCGCTCAGTCAGCGAGAGAAATTGCTTTCAACGAAGCGCAGGCGATACCGCTTTCTACTATTGTTAATCAGACAGCAGGAGTTGATGGGCAGAAAAATGTAGAGATTCTCCCTGGGGAGATTGTCTATGTAGATAGAAGTGTGAACGTCGGAGAGTTAGTCATCAATGGACAACTTCACTGTAAAGATGTGACGGCTGAAATCAAAGCAAGCTCGATTTATGTCAACGGGCATTTTCAGTGCGGGACAAACCAGAAACCTTTTTCAGGGAAGCTGCATATCTCATTAAAGCACTCAGCGCTTAATCCAAAAACAAGTGCTGGTTACAGAGGTGTGGTCGTTAATAACAACGGGAAATTAATTTTAAACGGAAGAGTTGAGAAATCAGGCCACTATAAACTTAATAGAACAATCAACCCTGGTGAGAACAGCATTGAACTTGATCAAAGCGTAAACGGCCTTTGGAGTGTTGGAGATGAAGTGGTAATTGCGCCAACTTCATACAACCCGGGTGAAGGTGAGACGCTGAAAATTTCCAATATCGATGCGTCCGGAAAGATTGTCTATTTTAACAGTGGTGTGAGATTCAGGCACTGGGGAGAGATTGAGAAACTTGCAACATCCAGAGGAGAAGTGACTCTCGATCAAAGAGCAGAAGTTGCCAACCTCACTAGAAATATCGTGATCAGGGCCGATGAATCAATCGTTCCGGTTTCAGAGGCGGACATTCCTGACGGACAGTTGGGAGGACACGTGATGGTTAACCGCGGCGGGTACGCAGCCGTTGATTCTGTTGAGTTTTATAGATTAGGTCAGGCCGGTTTAATGGGCCGTTATCCTTTTCACTGGCACTTGGTGGGAGATGCCGGCGGACAATATATTAAAAACTCTAGTATTCACCGTTCTTTCCAGCGTTGTGTGACGGTTCACCAGACTCATCAAACTTTGGTTGATAACAATGTTTGTTTTAGTTTCAAAGGGCACGGATTTTTCCTTGAAGACGGAAATGAAGTTAACAACACTATTTCCAGAAACGTGGGGATCGGCGCTCAATTTCCAAGCTTATCAAAAGTGTTACTAAACTCTGATCATATGAATGCGAACGTTGACCGTAGAAGATTTCCTCCGGTCAGTGTTTTTTGGATTTCTAACCCGAAAAACCGTGTGACGAAAAACATCGCTTCAGGTTCTGTTGGAACAGGATTCTGGATGAGCTTTGTGGATGAGGTAAGAAAGTTCAACTCGCAGACCGGAGAGTTTGATGGGGAATACCTGGCGAGCCCGCGAACAACAAACACACTGGAGTTTTCTTATAACGTGGCCCATTCGACTTTAGTCGGTCATACGTGGGACGGAGCTCCTAATGAGCGTGTTTTTCCAGCGGGACAAAATCCTCACAAAACAAATAACCCAAATAATGCTCAAGATAGATTGCTTGAAAGTTCTCACTATGAGCCGTCAGTGACTCCAACATTTCCAGGATTGGTAGCTTATAAAAATTTATATGCCGGGATTTATTTCAGAGGGGACACGGCGAATTTCACTGAAAATATTCTTGCAGACAATGGCTGGGGGGCGTTCATGGCCTTTAACCAGACATTCAGAAATACAGTATTCGTTGGAAAGAGCAAGAATAACTCTTCGGTTGAAATTGATTATATGTACAACCAAAGACGTTATACTGAGAAACAAGCGGGAATCATTCTTTATGATGGACCGTGGGAGCTTGAGAATGTGGATTTTATCAATTACTCAACTCAAAAAGAAATGAGAAATTTTGATGGAACGATGTACGACATGGCGTCTGCACCGATGCTGACCATCGGAGGAACAGAGAAACTAACCAACGTCTCAAAAAATCTTCGTTTTTCTCCTGAGCCACTTCATCGCATTTATCAGGATGTGAACGATGGTTGGGCGGATAAGCGCTACTCTAACAGCGTAAGGGATCTGGACGGATCACTTACGGGAGTTGTTGGTGGTCTATTGGTTGGTGAAAATGGGATCACTCACGATAGTTCGTGTGTGAAAAAATCTGAAGCAGGCAAAGAAACATATGCCGGATTCGTAGTGTGCCCGGCCAGTGCCAGCACGGCTACAGTTTGGTTTAACTCGAGCGAGATGCAGGCGAGTGTTCCTTACTTAATTAGAAGAAATGACGGGCAAGTCTCTTTCCCTAAAAATGACTGGGGCATTCTTGATCGCATTGGACGATTTGAACTTATGCACTTAAAAGCGGGACTTTCTAATAAGCCGGGATTTGAGTACGAGGTGCTTTTTAGTCCACGTTCAGTGGCGTCTGGGAAAGGCCTGGGATTCGTGGGAGCGCAGGTGCTTGCAGAGAAAATAGGCACAGTTACTCCACTACTTAAAATTTCAGGTTTCGGCTCAAGCTGCCGCTTAAGCAGTGGGACACGCTATAATTCACTCAATGAATTGAGAAATTCTAATCAGCGTGGTTACTATAGCAATCAAAATGATTTTTATATCAAAATGAAAACCGACAAATATTATAGACCAATTAGGTTGGGGAGTGGAAGTTTAACAGCAGAATCACAATCTGAAGGTCTGGGACTCTATTGTGATGGACCGGTAATCAATTACGTGACAGGAAATATGGATGGGATTACTAAAGACGCCACAGGGACCTACTTAAGTGGATGGGCCTGTGACTATGGTAAATCAAATGAAATCGATATTCACTTTTACGCGCAGAATGGGACAAAACAGGACATGGTATTCTCAACCACGGCCAATCTCATTTCGGAAGAAAGTGTGAATTTCGCTTGTGCGGACACTTCGATGAAAAATCACAGATTCAAAGTTAAAATTCCGGATAGTGTTTTGGCAAATTATGCGGGAGCTGCAGTTTATGGTTATGGTATTTCGACGAGTGGAAAAGAAAACTCAGCGATTGCAAACTCAGGTGTGTTGAGACTTCCTGGCGGAACAACTACACCGCCCCCAACAACCCCAACACCGACACCTACACCTACACCAACTCCAACACCAACTCCAACTCCGGGAGTCGTCAACAAGATCACAGGTCATATCGATGCAGTGACAGTTGATGGACAGAAGGCCTATGTACATGGATGGGCATGTGATTACGGAAAAGGTGCACAGATTGATGCTCACGTTTATATTGGAAGTGGAAAAGCTGAAGAGATCATTGGTGCTTTTAAGGCCAATAACAACTCAGAAGATGCTGTGGCCAACGCTTGTGCGGATACAGTTAAAGTGGGTCATAGGTTTACTTATGAAATTCCGGCCGCTGTTTTAAGTGCTAAAAGTGGAAAGAATATTTATATCTTTGGTATCTCGACCAGCGGAAAAGAGAATCTGGCGATCGGCAATTCAGGAAAATTCGTTGTTCCAAAAATTAATTCAACAACTCCGACGCCAACGCCGACACCAACTCCAACTCCAGGTGTGACAAATAAGATCACAGGTATCATTGGTGGAGTGACTATTGATAGACAAAAGGCCTACGTGCATGGATGGGCATGTGACTATGGTAAATCCAACCAGATCGATGCTCACGTTTATATTGGAAGTGGGAAGGCCGAAGAGATGATTGGTGCCTTCAAAGCATCAGTAGCTTCTGAAGAAGCGGTGAATGTGGCCTGTGGAGAGTCAACCCGCACAGGGCATAGATTCAACTACGAGATTCCGGCCAGCGCATTGAGTGCGAAAAATGGGAAGAACATTTATATCTTCGGTATCTCGACAAGTGGAAAAGAAAATTTACCATTGGATAATTCGGGGAAGTTTGTTATCCCGACTATCACTTCAACACCAACGCCGACTCCAACACCAACTCCAACTCCAGGAGTCACAAACAAAATCACTGGATGGATCGGAGAGCTTAAAACAGAAAATGGAAAGTCATTTCTGAGCGGTTTTGCATGCGACTACGGTAAATCAAATCAGATTGATGCCCACGTTTATATCGGAAGCGGAAAAGCGGAAGAGTTTATTGGCGCTTTCAAAGCGAATCTCGCCAACAATGATTCGGGAATCGACAGTGCTTGTGCCGACTCAACAGGCACAGGACACAAATTTAATTATGAGATCCCGGAAAACGTGATGTTGCAAAAGAGCGGAAAGAACATTTATATCTTCGGTATTTCAACAAGTGGTAAGGAAAACTTGCCAATCGGAAACTCTGGTACATTCACAGTCCCGAAAAAAACGGCGGCACCTGTGGTTGATAACAGAATCGAAGGATGGATTGATGGAATGTATACCAATGCCGGAAAAACCTACATCAGTGGATGGGCATGTGACTACGGCAAATCAGTTCAGATCGATGCGCATGTTTATATTGGAAGTGGCAAAGCTGAAGAGATGATCGGGGCCTTTAAGGCAAACAGTCCTTCAGAGGATGCTGTCGCAGTAGCGTGTGCGGATCCAGCGAAACTGGCACACAGATTCAACTATGAGATCCCGGCGTGGGTGCTTTCTTCCAGAAAGGGAAAAAATATCTACATCTTCGGTATTTCAACAAGTGGTAAAGAAAATCGCCCGATCGGCAGATCAGGTGTAGAGAGAATTCCTTAATTAATTGAGACAGAGGTAATTATGACAAATAAATTAGTAAAGATTGGATTTCCCGCAGTGATGGTAGTTGCAGCAGCGGTGTTTTATTTCTCTGCTCTAGAGCAGGTAAAAACACCACATGTTTCATCAAATGAAGGATATGCAGAAAATACTTTTAACATAAAGGCCAAGCCTTACGTGGGAGTAAAACTTCCGGCTTCGGATGATGCTTATGTGGAAGTGGCCGCAGGGGAGCAGCCTGTAATGCCGGCAGCTGATGAAAAAGGAAAAACTTATTTTGCTCCCGGAAGCTTTGATCATAAACGAATGGATAAGCAGGCGGTAAGGAATCAGAGAATGACAGCGAAAGCGATGGAAAGAAAAGAGTTGAAAATCATCGAAAGAGAAATCGCCTCAGATGAAATCAGAGTGCAGGAGTTAATGCAAAAAGGTGACAGTGAAAATGCCACCTATCTCGAAAACCTGATTGCCCAGAAAAAGGCCAGGTACGACGAACTAAAATACCAGTAAAAAAAAGGCCCCACTCAGTGGGGCTTTTTTATTTGTTCTTTTTTAAGTAACAGGCAAGTGTCCATTGGGTCCAATTATTTCCACTTCGTTCCTGTTCATCCACTGACTGCAGTACATAAGCGAGCATATCGGTAGTAGTAATGATCCCGCCTAGAGCGCCGTTCTCATTTTCAACAACCAGTGATGAAATTTTCTCCTTGATCATGATTTCCGCAACGGTTCTGATCTTGGTTTTTTCGCTGATAGTGTAGACCGGCCAGTTCATGAAGTTTGAAACTTTAAACTCCGATGGGATGATTGCCTCATTGTAGAATTCGTCCAGTTTCTTGGTGATCATCGCTTTTTGAACATCGCGGTCGCTGAGCATGCCCACAACCTTTTTGTTCCCATCTACCACAGGCAGATGCCTTATATCCATCTCCTTCATCATCTTGTAAGCGTTGATGACGGAATCGTCGTTGTTAATGGTAATAACTTCTTTAGACATTAAGCTTTCTGTATTCATAATCGTCTCCTTGAGCTTAGTGTCTCTCCATTGGAGCGCCTGGAGTATGATTCAGCTTAGATTTTTAGATAATTTTGAGCAGCAATCCCAGCGCCAATTCTTTGACTGAACCGGCAAAATTTTCACATTTTTTTACGTTTTTACTCAACTTTTTTTCAGAGGTCCCGACTAGTCTGTCACAAACAAGTGGGGAAATATGAAGAAGATGATCGTTTTGATCGGCCTTTTGATAACTCAAATGACTTTCGCCGGCGATATCGTCAATATGCGAATGCTGGACTTTGTTCCAACCCAGGAAATGGACTTTGTTTTTGAAGTTAAGACAAACAAGTTTGATAAGGTCCTGCTCGACTGTCAAAGCCTGAGAATGGGAATTAGTTTTTCCAACGAAGGTGTGATGGTGAGTGATATTTATCTGAACAATGATATGTGCAATCAGCTTTATGATTTTTTTGCAGCTTCGAAAGAAGAAAATCTTCCGGTTTGTATCGGACTCGACAGTGAGTACAGCGAGATTTATATCTCACGCGAAACTGATGAGTGCAAGTAATCTTAATCCACTTTAAAAATCAAAACAGCGCCAGAAGGTCCGATGGAGTCGTCGTTCTTTTTTCCGGCCATGACGTAAAGTCTTTCGGCGCTGATGTTTCTTTTCACCAGTAAATTTTGAACCAACTGAGCGCGGGCAAGCCCGATCTCCTTGTACTTTGCCTCTTCAATAAGTGGGGGCTGATCCTGTCCTTCAATAAGGAATTCTTTTTCGGAGCACGTGCCTAAAATCTCGAGCCTTAAGTCCGGCCTTTCTTCCATCATCCTGGCAACCGTATCAAGCTTTACTTCGTTGGCGGCCTTGAATACCGGAGTCTGATTTTCAAACTCGATTAGCTGCAGCTCTTTTCCTCCCCCAAACAAGTCGGCCAGGAAATCAAAGGGAGCGGCGACAATATTCACGATCATGTTAAAGAGCGCAGTGCGAATCGCGCTCCCGTAGGAGAACTTTGGTGAGTCGGTTTGTCCTTCCACCGGCAGGTTGAATTTAATCTGCCCTTTTCTGTCCTTTAAAAGTGCGATGGCGAGTTTTAAGGGAAGACTGGTTGAATTTTTGCTCTCGACTTTTTCACCGAGAGTGAAGTGATCGAGCCTTACTTTGTTTTTTCCCACAATACGGTTTTGTTTCAATTTGTAATTTAAATCGAGAAAGAGTTTTCCTTTTTTGATTTCATAACCCATAAAGTGGCCGGAGTAAGGGGTGAAAGTGGTCATTTCAATATTGGAGAAATTTACACCCAGATCGAGATTCATCGGCTTCTGCGCCTGAAAGAAAAATCCTTTTGAGGTGAATTTTCCCTGCTCTTCAACCATTCCGGTCAGGTTGATGTCGATCTTATTTTCCAGGTCGCTGGAGAGTGGCCCGAGGTCGCCATTTAACTCATGGATGTTGGCCTCAAATTTCGGCTTGATCTGCCAGTCGTTGAAATCCAGCTTACCATTTACGAAGGTTAGCTTTCCAATGTTGTACGACATTGGTGCCGATTTTTTGTCAGTGCTTTTTCCTGCGTTTTCTTCAGGGACATTTTTTGTCAGCTCTTTGAAGTTGAGAGTGCCATCTGGCCTTAGGAGAATGTGGGTGTTTAGTTCTTTAAAGACAATGGAGTCGATGGAGAGGGCATGGGGCCCAGTGGAGTAAGTCAGTTTGTTGAAGTCTGCTTTCTCTATTTCCAGGATTGACGATTGGTCGGTGCTCTTACTTAAAAGAAATTTACTAACAACTGCATCAGCATTGATTTTGAAGACGGCCTGATCATAATTTAAGGATCCGTTTATATCCAGCGATCCTCTCGGGATTTCCAGGTAGGTTGAGCTGGAAAGATAGGAAGTCAAAAACGACAGCGGGAATTTTTTCGCAGTAACATGCAGGTCGACTTTAGGAGGAGTGAGCCCGACCTTTCCCTTTAAAAGCAGAGTGCCCTGTTCTCCCATGTTGATGAAGAGATGTTCAAGAGAGGATTCGGAGCCGATCTGGGTCGTGATCTGGCTGGCCTTAAGGCTTAATGGCCCAAGCGGCAGATTAACAGGCTGATCGTAATTGAAATCGCGGAACTGAAAATGGTTTTGGGAGAAAGATAACTCTTCCAATACTAAAGTCCATGGAGATTTATTCTCTTCTGTTTTTTCTTCTTCGCCCTTTGGAGTTAGAGTGCTCCAGTTATTTCTTTGGTTCTTATAGAAGCTGAGATAGACATGCGTGTTTTCTAACTGTGCTTCTTTGAATGTAATCTTCTTGATAAAAACCGGAAAAATCTCAAAATTAAGCAAGAGCTTGCCGACCCTCAATCTTTCTTTGTCCACGCCTCCAGAGTGCGTGTCAGGAATAACTAAATTTTTAACCTGAAGTTCAAAAGTAAAAGGGTTGAAGCTGATTTTTTCAATCTGCAGTTGCTCTTTGTAGTTTTCAGTGACGGCCTTCTCTAATTGTGATTCCAGGATCAACGGGAGGATAAAAAAACCAAACACCGTGTAGAATACCAGGCAGGCAATAATAATGTTTCGGGGGAGGGCCTTTAGAAATTTCATGGGAATGAATTTAGCGAAAATTGTTTTTAAAGGCTATTTTTAATTGCCTCGAGAACATCCTTTATTTGATTAGTCTCACTAATTTCAATAAAGACATCTTCTTCCCCGGCCTGTCCCAGGACTTCATTGATTTTTCTGAAAATTTCAAACTGCACTTCGGGCGAGTCTTCCATTTTTGAATGCATATCAGTACGCAGCTCATTGGTCACATCGGTGTATTTTGTGTTCCTGGCCACTGTCGGGTCACCATGAACAAAAGGGATTAAACCTTCACCAAAGAAGTTCAGATTGCTTTTAACATTGATAGGGATGATGGTTTTATTCATACCGACAGCGTCAATGGAAACTAAAAGATCGATCGCGCGGAAACCATTTTTAGCGGAGTTTAATTCATTGGCCACTTCAATCGCAGTGTCGCCGCCGAAACTGTGCCCAACCAGCACCACCGGTTGATCAGGAGCGTGCTTTTTAATTTCACCCATAATCTGATCGTGTTCAGTCCAGTTGAATTTTTTGGCGCCCGGGTAATTATCGGCCATCTCTGTGATGCCGTCCCCGTTTGAAATCCCGAACATTGAGAAGCCTTCAATGAAAATCACTGCGGGCTTTTTAATGAAATGAATAGGGGCTTCCGGCTTTTTGTCAGAGATTTTCTTTTCAATTTTTTTAGTGTCAGCAGGAATGACCACGGGAAGGACGGGTGCCTTTGCAATCGCTTTAGCGACACTTCCGGCCTTCTCTAAAATTTTGGAAGAAGAGGACTCATTTGGAGTTTCAGTTTGAGTCTCAGGTGCCTTGGTTTCAGCGCTTGCGTTTAATGCTTTTGCCTGTTCAGTGATTTCTGTTTTTGCAATTTCAGCGGATTCTTTTCCCGGAACGGGAGGAAGTTTGCCATTGCCTCTAAACGGCTTCAGGTTTTGAAGGTTAGAGTTTTTTACAGGCACGCTTTTATCTACAGCTACTTTAGTCATGTGACTAGTATAGGCGAGACAGGTTTTATTTTCAGGAAGGGGAAATACTCACCGATGGCTGAGTTTATTCCTCAACTTTGAAATCCTTTAACAAGTTTCCAAGGGATTGTTTTAATTCCTTAGGGGCTTTTCCAGCAATGGGTGAAGCGGGGGCAGCTGGTTGTGCCGGAGTTGGTGTTGATGAAACCTTCTCCTGTCCGTCGATGTGTTTTTTAAAGCTGGGCAGTTCTGATTTGTAGACGATGCGGTCGAGGTGCTTCACAAATCCACTCCAGTGGCCGGTGTTAGAATCATTTTTTTTGATCTGCTCAAGCGAGCTCATTTTCGAGTCCATCATATCGATCAAATGAACGAGGTAAGCTTCAGAAGTGCTTGGAACTTTCGGCGACCCGTATTCGTATTCCCCGTGGTGAGCAAGCAGAATATGTTTCAGATGAAGTTTCACGTTGTATGGAAAATCTTTGATTCTGTAAGCGAAGTGATCGACGATCTCGAGACCTTTTACCAGGTGTCCTACCAGTTTTCCTTCCTCTGTGTAATCGACAGCGGGCCCTTCTGTTAGTTCATAAATTTTACAAAGATCATGCAGGATGCATCCGGCGACAACGTAAGATTTATTCACCTGATAGTGAGGCGAGAGGGTCACTGCGAGTTTGGTGCATGAGAGAATATGTTCCAGTAGTCCAGATTGATAAGCGTGGTGAATGCTTTTTCCGGCCTGCCAGATTTTTAGCCTGCGGCCGATTTCCTGGTCATGAAGGACAGCGAGCAGAAGCTCTTTGATATAAACTTCATCGAGAGATTCAACGATGCTTAAAAGTTCCTGATACATTTTTTCCGGAGCTGTTCCGGCCTTTTGAATATAGTCGTCGCGGGTGAACTGGTCTTCGGAAAGTTTAGAGAGCTCAGAAACAATGAGCTGCAGTCTTCCCTGGAATTGATTGATCTTGCCATTGACGATAACCACATCGCCCGAGCGAATTTGTCCGATAATAGCTTCGGCCCCATGCCATTTGCGGGCCTCTATTTCTCCTGACTTATCAGCGAGAATGATATTGAGATAACTCTTTCCATCCTTTCCTTCGGCACTGCCGATGTATTTCACAAGAAAAGGCGAGAGAACTTCGTCTTTTGAATTGAGCTGGTCAACGAATTGGGTCTTGTTCAAGGGCTGCTCCTAAAGATAAATGCTCAATAAACCGAAAATCTTTATGGAGATTTTCATGTTTAAAACAATGTATATAATCACATTTTTATCGGTTGTCCTCTTTAATTCTAAAACTTCTTTTGGGCAGGGCCTGAAAAAAGAATTGGGCATTTGCGGTAAAAGTGCGAGCCTGATTTTAAAGCTTGAGGCCGAAAAAGATCCGGTGATCACAGAAGCTTTTCTTCGTGATGATGAATTTTGTGACAATGGTCGCTATGAAGAGAATGCGAATTTCATCCTCTCTTTTTACAACGCTCAAGATAAAATTGTTTACGATAAACATATCTTTCTAAATCCGCTGACTTTCCATGAGGGCTTTGACCCAAAAGCGCCAACTAAATTTAAGAACACGAAAATTATCGAAGGCAACTCCAGGATCATCAAGATTCCGGTGAGCAAAGAGATGGGGGAAGTGGCTTCTTACAAAATTCAATCTCTCGAAGGAAAAAATAAAAAAGCTTACGATAAAAAAAAGATCAAGTGGTAGTTTATGAAAACGAGTTTTAAAACATTATCAGTGCTTACTCTGTTGGGATTAATCACTCCAGAGGCACGCGCCCAAAAGTTCATCATCTACACCGATGAGTCAGTGGTATCTAAAAAATCTTCAGAGGTTGTGGAGCTGATGAAGAAGACTTATCCGTTTAATAAATTTAATATTGAATTTGAAGTAGTGAGAGTTCCTTCCGCAGAGTTAGATTGCAGCAGCAGTCTGGGGATTGACCGGCTGGTCACCTGTGCAAACTCTGAGGAGTTTCAAAGTAGAGCGATGAGGGCCGGAGGTGACCAGGCCATGATCATCAAAGATATGTCGAAGTGGGGAGGCTCCGCTGCAGTCGGCGGCGGAGTTCCGGTGATTACGACCGGTACCAGCGCCAGAGCGATGTTGCATGAATATATGCACACCTTGGGCCTGTGTGATGAGTACGAATACAAAGCAGGAGAGGCGGAATTTTACTGCAGTACTGAAAAATCAAGCCCGAACCTGACTTTTATTAAACCTAAAGACAAATACAGCGGAGACGCAGATGCACGGATGAGGCATATGATGCAGATTCCTTGGTACAAAGACATTCTGCCAAGCACACCAATCACCAGCGGTGAAGTGGCACTTGGGACAGGGATGGTGGACTTTAAGAAGAAAGCTGCACCCAACTCCAGCGATATTGGAACGATCCTGGATTCGCCTGCGGGGCTTTTTCGTGGAAGGGTTTGTGACAAGGCCACACCGCCGATACCATCGTGGCACCCTGGGTCTGCGTCGACAATAATGGACGATGTGGATGCGGGACTGGGAGCACCATTGGAGCTGATCGTAGAGAGAATGTTGGTTTCCAAGGGATTCAAAAAAAAGATGGAAATAGACGAACCGCGTGAACCGAGAGAGATTAATTATCCAGGTGAAAAAGAGAGCGCGGCTCAGGTGGTAGTCGACCCTAAACCAGCTGAAGAGGTCAATGATACTGGACGAAACTTCTTTAAGTCATTCTTCCAGTGGTTGGTCGATCTGATACAGGGAATCGGTCGGGCGATAAGCCGCTAAACAGCCTTTATTTCCGGGCAAAGAAACTGCTTTGCCCGGTGCATCCTTTCGATCAAATTTGCCTCTTAAAAACTTCTGTCAAAACTTCCATTGACCTTTTACACTACACTCTCTACAAGTATTAAAAATTAACGATTTTTCGCTTTTAAAGCCTACATATTTCATGGAGTTTTTATGACTAAAATTAAAGTTGGTATTAACGGAATGGGACGCATCGGAAGAACTGTTTTACGCGAGTTCTTCAACCGCAATGAATCTGAATTTGAAATCGTTGCAGTTAACAATCCTGGAAAAGCTGAACAATACGTTCACCTCCTGAAATACGATTCTGTTCATGGAAAATTCAACGGTGATGTTCATCTTGAAGGTGAGAACCTAAGCATCAACGGTAAAACAATTAAGTTCTTCTCGCAAAGAGACCCATCTGAAATCCCTTGGTCAACTCTTGGTGTTCAAATTGTTATCGACTCAACAGGCGTGTTCAAGGACAAAGAAGGTCTTTCTAAGCATATGAATGGAACTGTAAAAAAAGTTATCATGTGTGCACCTGGAAAAGGACTGGATGCAACTTTCGTCATGGGTGTTAACCACAACATTTACGATGCTTCGAAACACCACATCGTTTCAAACGCATCATGTACGACAAACTGTCTTGCTCCAATCGTAAAAGTCCTGAATGAAAAATTCGGAATTGAAACTGGATTCATGACAACTGTTCACTCATACACTTCTGATCAAATGTTGCTTGATGGATCTCACTCTGATCCACGCCGCGCTCGCGCAGCTGCAATGTCGATCATCCCAACAACAACTGGGGCCGCTAAAACAGTTGGAGAGATCATTCCTGAACTTAAAGGGAAACTGGATGGATACTCATTCCGCGTTCCAACTCCAAATGTTTCTTTAACAGACTTCGTAGCTACACTTAAAAAACCAGCTAGTGCTTCTGAAATTAATGCTGCTTTAAAAGAAGCGAGTGAAACATCACTGAAGGGAATTCTTCGTTATGAAACAGAAGAATTGGTTTCAGTTGATTTCATGGGAATGAGACACTCTTCGTGTTTAGATGCTTCTCTAACAAATGTTATCGGAAACACTGTTAAAGTTGTTTCATGGTACGACAACGAAGCAGGTTTCTCTAACCGCGTACTTGATTTAGTAAAATTCATGGGATCAAAAGGACTATAATTCATGGCTCTTAAATACATTACCGACGAAAGTTTTAAAGCATTAGCAAAGGACAAAAGAGTCCTGGCGAGATTTGATTTCAACGTTCCGATGGATAAAAAAGATCCTACGGTGATTGCCGACACGACAAGAATCGATGAAGCAATCCCTACGATTAAAGCGATCCTTGAATCAGGAGCGAAAAAAGTTATCCTGATGAGCCACTTTGGAAGACCAAAGGGGAAAGTTGATCCGACTTACTCGCTTGAGCCTGTGGCGAAATGCCTAGCTGAAAAGCTTGGGATGGAAGTGACGTTGACAGAGACGGCGCTTGACCGTGGAATCAAAACTCTTCTTGGCCTGAATGAATCAAAAATCATCCTGCTGCAAAATCTTCGTTTTCACCCTGAAGAAGAAGGTAACGACCGCGAGTTCGCGCGCCAGCTTTCAACTTATGGTGATGTTTTTGTTTTCGATGCTTTCGGTGCTGCTCACAGAAAACACGCTTCAACATATGAGATCAACGCTTTCTTTAAAAACAAAGCGTACGGTGGATTATTGCTTAAGCGCGAAGTTGAATCGCTAGACCGCGTAACTAAAGACCCGAAAAAACCATTCGTCGCCGTTGTCGGTGGAGCGAAAGTTTCCGATAAAATTAAAATCATCGAAGCTCTGCTTGTGTCGGTTGATAAACTTTTAATCGGTGGAGCGATGGCGTATCCGTTCTTAAAAGCTCAAGGTCGTCCTGTTGGAAAATCACTTTGCTCAGACGAAGATGTGGCCTTAGCTAAAAGAATTTTAGGCATGCCTTCAAAAAATAAAATCGTTCTACCAAGCGATCACCTGGCTTCAATGACTTTCGGTGGAGAGCCTGTTGATGTTGGGCAAGCGGGCATTGAAGGGGATTTGATCGGTCTTGATATCGGGCCATCGACAATCGTGAACTACAGTGACTACTTAAAAACAGCAAAAACTGTTCTATGGAACGGGCCAATGGGTCTGTTTGAAAATAAGACCTATGCGAAAGGAACACTTGGTGTGGCAAAGACCTTGTCTGAGTTAAAAGACGCCTTCACTCTTGTGGGCGGTGGCGATTCAGTAAACGCTGTCAACCAGTCAGGCCTTGCAAGCAAGATGTCTCACATCTCTACAGGTGGCGGAGCTTCGCTTGAGTATATTGAGAATGGGACACTTCCTGGCATTCAGGCACTAAAATTTGGAATCGATTAGGTCGCAACTATGAAAAGAGAAATTCACATTGTCGGTAACTGGAAGATGAACCAATCTCTGCACGAGATTTCAAATTTCTTTATCGAAATGACTAAGATGAAAATGGAGCTCAAGTGCAAAGCATGGATTGCTCCACAGGCCTTACATATTCCGATTTTAAAAGAGATCGCTTTTACCACAGGTCAAATTCAGATCGGAGCTCAGAATTGTTCTCACGCTGATTCAGGGGCTTTTACTGGAGAAATATCTCCGGCAAGTCTTGCAGATATGGGAGTGGAGTTCGTGATCATCGGGCACTCTGAAAGAAGAACGATCTTTGGCGAAGGCAATGAAATCTTAAACCAGAAAGTCCTGGCAGCACTAAAACACAATTTGAAAGTCATTTATTGTGTGGGCGAAACTCTTACCGAGAGAGAAAACAACACAACATTTAAAGTCATTGAAGAACAGCTTGCTGTTGGATTAAAAAATGTTCCGACCGACAAAGCTCATCTTCTGATGATTGCTTACGAACCAGTCTGGGCCATCGGAACAGGAAAAGTGGCAACGGCCGAGCAGGCCGAAGAGGTTCACGCCTTTATTAGAGGCAAGTTAACTCAAAATGCTGAGCAGGCCATCATTCTATACGGGGGTTCTGTGAAGCCAGACAACATTGACTCGTTGCTAAAAAAAGACAATATCGACGGGGCCTTAGTCGGTGGGGCAAGCTTAAAGGCCCAAGACTTTAAAGCGCTATGCACAAGCGCTAGCGTTCTTATGTAAGTTCTGTTAAATATTATAGACTATTTATTTTTAAGGATTTGTTCATGACTACAGCATTAATGATACTTCAAGCAATCATCTCAGTTCTTCTGATCATCACTGTTTTACTTCAATTCGGTAAAGGTGCAGAGGCAGGATTGATGACAGCAGCGGGTTCTGAGTCGATTATGTCGAGCTCTACTCGTGGAAATATCATGACTAAGATGACTGCAGTTCTTGCAATCCTTTTCTTAGGTAACTCAATCCTTCTAGCAAGACTTCAGGATTCAAAATTCCAAAGTTCACTTCTTGATTCAGAAGCTCCTGTGGCACGCCCACTAAACTCTGATGCAGCAACAGCTCCAGCAGCTACAACAACGACTCCTGCAGCTACGACGACAACTCCAGCTACAGAAACAACGGCGCCAGCAGCAACGACGCCAGCGACGAAGTAAGAGAAGGCTGGCACCATGGACGCGGCCACCAGAACCTTAATCGAAAAAGAGTACTCTCATTTAAAAACATTATATTTTAATTCGGCCTATTTTGGGCCGAGTCCTATGCGTTCGAAAGAGACGATCACCAAAGCGATGAACCGCGAATTGGATCCATCGTTCTACGCTTATGACGATTGGATGAGCATCTCTGAAAAACTCAGAGTGAAGTTCGCTGATTTGATTGGTGTGTCTGCTGACAATATAACTCACTCAACCTCTTCATCCGACGTTATCAATATTATCGCTAACGGTTTTATGTTTGAAAAAGGCGATAGAGTTGCGGCGATTGATAAGGATTACCCATCCAACATCCTGCCGTGGATGCTGGCCGAAAGACACAATAAATTTACCTTCGATAAAATCTCTCTGGGCAATGAAGTTGTCCCAACTCCAGAATGGTTAGAGCGCAATCTTAAGCCTCAAACCAGAATTTTCAATATGTCGTATGTGACTTTTGATACCGGTAAAAAAATGGACCTGGTCTCACTGGGGAAATACTTAAAATCGAAAGGTATCTTTTTTGTGGTTGATGCCACTCAGGCCTTGGGTGGAATGGACATTACGGCAGAAGAGCTTTCATACATTGATATCCTTACCGTCTCTTCCTATAAATGGATGCTGGGGCCTTATGGCCACGCCTTTGCTTATTTCTCGCAAAGAGCGCAGGATTCGATTTATCACTTAAACGCTAACTGGATTTTAAGCCCAAACTCAAAACAGGTTTACAATCTTCTGGATTATACAACGGAAACTCTTCCGGGTGCCCGTCAGTATGACAGGGGGCAAGCGGCAAATTTACTTTGCTCAGGATGCCTGGAAGGAAGCTTGAGTTTTCTTCAGGAAGTAGGCCTTAAGAATATTAAAAAGCACAACAAAGAGATCAGGGATTACTTCCTTGAGAACTACCCGAAAGAAAAATACAACCTGGTCACGCCGCTTGATCACATGGGGAATATCGTGTGCATGAAGTCTGTGGGCGGGGACAGTATAGCCCTTGAACACGAGTTCAAAAACCGCAATATCGACGTATCTGTCCGTCAGGGCAACATCAGGCTTTCATTTCATATCTTTAATACTAAAGCTCAGGTTGAGGAGCTGATTAGAGGGATGGATATTTAATCAAAGCGGGGATTATCCGACTTTCTTTTTGATTTTTCCGAATGACTGAGGTTTGTCTCCGGCACCGAAGCCTTCGACTTTAAAGCCTTTTGGATTTCTAAAAGGAAGGACGTTCTGCGGCTGGCATGGATCAAAATCTTCAGGAAGTTCTTTGTGAATTTTTCCAGTCAGCACCAGCTGTTTCACACTCTTAGTGAAAATTTCAAAGAGCTGCGGGTCTAGTTTTTTCCCGACAGTTTTTGACATTACAGCGATGGCATCTTCAGTGGTTAAAACTTCATGATAAGTTCTTTTGGTGGTGATGGCATCGAAGAAATCGGCGATTGCTGTGACTCGCGCGAGAAGATGGATGTCGGGTCCTGCTAATTTTTTCGGATAACCTGATCCATTGAAATTCTCGTGGTGCTCATGAACCACTCTTTTAATGATATTGAAATCCACGCCTTCACAGGCGCATGGATTCTCAGACAATAGTTCGTACCCGAAAGCGGGGTGAGTTTTAATGATGTTGAATTCCTCATCAGAGAGTTTTTCCGGCTTGTTAATAATATCGGTTGAGATTTTTATTTTACCGATATCATGAAGCAAGCCGCCCAGCCCGGCCATGACAATTTCCTCTTTGGTGGCGTTTGGTTTTGCCGCTCTAAAGAGTGAAATACAGTACATGGAAACGTTGATTGAGTGATCGTAAGTGTAAAAATCGTGGAAGCTCAAAGAGGCGATGAGTCCCTGAAGTTTTGAAACGTCGTAATCCTTGATCACGTCCACCATTGATTCAACAGCGACTTTGCACTCAGAGATTGTTTCAGAGAGAAGCTCTGTGGTAAATTCTTTATCTTTATCAAAAAGTTTATCCAGGTAGTGAATGGCCGACGATTTAATGACATCGCCTTTTTGCACATCAGGAACACCCTTGATCTGAATTAAACTTTTTAAATAATCATTGCGCTGAAATTCATGAACATAGAGTTGAAAATATTTTTTCTTAAATAGTTTCAGGTCTTCTAAACTCAATGAATCGTTTTTAGGATAGATGCGGACAAAGCGCTCACGGTCTTGTGAAGCCGAAGAGTTAACATACAAATCATAGGGAATTGATTTATCCAGTAAGATCAGATCGAACGACACTGAAAAAAAATTATTACCCATTTTATTCATGACTTCATATCGGTGAAAGGCCTCTTTAAGCTTAAAAATTGTACTGGATCAAAAGGCTAGTCTAATATAAAGTATACCAAATTCCTTAGGTGCCTGCTAACTAGGCGAAAAGATTGATATGAATACCTCTGTTTTGAACAAAAAAGACCCATACGCGGCCCTTAAATACTCCGACTACCGCTTCTATCTTTTGACCCGGATCTTCCTGGCCATCGCCCTTCAAATTGAAGTGGTGACCATCGGCTGGCACGTCTATTCGCTGACCAAGGACCCGCTTTCGCTCGGGATGATTGGGTTGGTGGAAATTCTTCCTAACTTTGCTGTAACTTTGTTTGCCGGCCATTATGCCGATATCTACGACCGCAAAAAAATCGTGATCTCATGTTTGTTCGTGGTGATGTTGAGTGGGGTTGCTCTTTTCTCCATTACCCATATGGTTCCCGACGGGCATCAGAAACTTTCGCTTTTTTATGTGGTGATCGCTATCACGGGACTGGCGCGTGGAACACTTTCACCGTCACTCTTTTCGATTTTAACCGAATGTGTGCCTAAGGAAATTTATCTCAATTCCACTTCGTGGACTTCAACTATCTGGCAGATCGCTTTCATGCTTGGAGCGGGCGTGAGCGGATTTTTATTCGCATGGATTGAGTACGACGCTTACCTGGTTGTGAGTGTGCTGGTGCTTCTTGGAATTATTTCTTTCAGCCTGATTTCACCTAAGCCACACCTTACGAAAAAAGACGCCCGCGCACCGGTGCTTGGTTCAATTAAAGAAGGGATTGATTACGTTTTTAAGAATCAGGTTTTTTTAGGGGCGCTCTCACTCGATCTCTTCGCAGTGCTTTTTGGCGGGGCCGTGGCGCTGCTGCCGATTTTTGCCAACGATATTTTGAAAGTAGGTCCGCAGGGATTGGGCTTTTTAAAGGCCGCTCCGAGTGTGGGATCGTTCATCATGGCAGCGATTAATATTTACTGGCCGCCGGTAAAGAACACCGGAAAAAAACTTTTGGTGGCGGTGTTTGGTTTCGGGATCTGCATGATTATTTTCGCACTTTCAAAAAACTTTTATCTCTCTGTTTTTATCCTTGCGATCAGCGGAGCCTGCGACAACATCTCTGTTGTGGTGAGGGGAACGATTATGCAAACGCTGGTACCTCCGCATATGAAAGGAAAGGTTTCAGCAGTTAACTCTGTGTTTATCGGTTCATCCAATGAAATAGGGGCCTTTGAGTCAGGGACCGCGGCCAAGATCATGGGAGTGGTTCCTTCGGTGGTTTTTGGTGGCACAATGACACTTCTTGTAGTGATTTTCACCGCATTTCGGGCCCCAAAACTTAAAAATTTAAACTTTGAGTCGAATTAAGCGACAAAACTTTGACATCATTTTTTTCTAAGATATAGTTTCCGCCGCTATCAAAAGCACGGGGGAACTATGAAACGATCAGCATCATTAATTTTATCACTCGCATTATTGGCCTCATGTGCGCCTAAGAATGCGAATCAATCTTCACTGGGCTTAATCGCCAGTAAATATTTCAGTATGAGACAGCAGACTCCAACTCAATATGTGGGGATTGTGCAGTTATCTCAACCGGCACTTCTGGCAGAAGCTCAAACTGTTGATGGCAAAGCTGTTATCGATGAAGAGCTTAAGAAAGCTATTCTTGAAGAGCAGGAAACAGTCATCGCAAAATTAAAAGAGATCTCACCAGAGATCAAAATCATTGCGTCTTATAAACTGGTTTTAAATGCGATCGCTTTCGTTGCTCCAAGTGAAGTAGCTGCAAAGATCGAAGGCATTGAAGGCGTTAATAAATTAGTTCAGAACACTGCTTTCCTAAGACCACAAACTGTTGGTCTTGAGAAAAAGGTAACTGCTGCGATTGAAAGCCTTAAAGATAAAAACTCAGTGACTTTTATCGGCGCTGATAAACTACACAAACTAGGGATCGCAGGACAGAAGATGAGAGTAGGGGTTATCGATACTGGTATCGATTACACTCATGCTATGCTTGGTGGAACTGGTAAAAAAGAAACTTACGATTCAATCAATCCTGATACAACCAATGAATTCTTTCCAAACGCAAGAGTTGTTGGTGGAGCGGATTTCGCCGGAACAAAGTACTCTGCAGGTGGATCAACACTTGAGGAGCAGATTCCGGTTCGCGATGAAAACCCAATTGATGAAAGTGGACACGGCTCACACGTGGCCGGCTCAGTTGCCGGGATTGGTGATGGCGTTGTCTCTTATGATGGTGTAGCTCCTGAAGCTGCTCTATACGCGCTTAAAGTTTTCGGAAAAAAAGGAAGCACGTCTGATATCGCTGTAATCCAGGCGCTTGAATACGCGGCCGACCCAAGTGAAAAAGTTGACCCGGCAAACCGCCTTGATGTTGTTAACCTTTCACTAGGTGGTGGTTTCGGTAAACCAAAAATCCTATACAATGAAGCGATCAAAAACCTGACAAACGCGGGAACGATCGTTGTTGCTTCAGCAGGTAACTCTGGAGACAACCCATACATCACTGGAGCTCCGGGAACTTCTGATGAAGCGATCTCTGTTGCAGCCTCAATCGATTACATGGCACAAAACATCGCAGTTCCAGCGGTAGAAGTAACTGTTGATGGTGCTTCAAAACTATTCGAAAAAATTGAAGGAAATAACACTCTTCCGGCCGATACAAGTAAAGTAAGCGGATCTCTTGTTCACATCGGAACTGGGACAGAAGCTATCTCTGAAGAAATCAAGTCTCAGGTGAAAGGGCGTATCGCTCTTATGGACCGCGGAGCGATCTCTTTCGAGCAGAAATTCGGTGTTGCTAAGTCTTTAGGCGCTATCGGTGTCCTGATGGTCAACAACGTTGATGGAGCTCCAATCGCAATGGGGTCTGAAGCGAAATTCGAATTCCCTGCAGTCATGATCACAAAATCAGCGGGAGCTGCTATTAAAGAAGCTCTGGCCAAAAAAGCTGAAGTTGTATTCAACTTCTCTCCAGGACAAATCATCAACCGTGATGACCTGATCGATACGATGACTAACTTCTCGTCTCGTGGTCCACGTTCAATCGACTCACTAATCAAACCTGAGATCTCAGGACCAGGCGCTAATGTTATCTCGGCTGCATTTGGAACAGGAGCTGAATCAGTTCAGTTCTCTGGAACATCTATGTCAGGACCACACCTTGCCGGTGTTATGGCCCTTATGAGACAGGCATTCCCTAAAGACTCTGTACGTGAACTTAAAGCTCGTATTCTTAACACTGCTAAAATCATGACAGCTAACGGAGCTCACGTTCCGGTTTCTCGTCAGGGTGCTGGACGTGTTCAAGTTGAAGAAGCTTTTAAAGCTCCTGTTATCGCAATGCCAGCGACACTTTCTCTTGGAGAAGTGCCGGTAGCATCGACAAAAACAGTTTCTAAGAAAGTAACTCTGATTAACAAATCAGATGCAGATGTCCTTTTTTCTACAAAAGCTCTTCACAGCAAAAATATCAAAGTCTCGCTTCAAAGCGCGCTTAAAGTAAAAGCTAAGAGCTCGTTAACTTTCACTGTTAGTTTTACTCTTGCCCGTGAAAACGCGGCTCAAAACAATGTGGAAGCTGACGGATTCGTCATTTTAACTAACGGAGAAGACGGATCAAAAATTTCCCTTCCATTCCTTGCTGTATTAAACAAAGTAAGTGATATCAAGGCTTCAGAACTAGTGACTCTAAGTGATTCAGAAGTTGATAAAGCTGGATCTGAAGTGAAATTGACTCTAACGAACTCAGCTAAATCTTCTGGGGACGCTCTGATCTTCAACCTGCTTGGAACAGATGAGAGAAAAACTGTAACGAACCCGAACAACCTTTCAGCTTCAACTCTTTGTGACCTTGAAGCAGCAGGGATTCGTATCGTGGATAAAACTGACAAAGACGGGACGAAAAAAGTTCTTCAAATCGGTGTGAAACTATACGATGCAATGACTTTCTGGCAGCCATGTGATGTTTCACTTCAAATCGATTCTAACAATGACGGTGTTGCTGACCAGGAGCTTATCGGGATTAAAGCAAACTACGTAAGCGGGATCACTGCTGATATCTTCGCCTCTCTACTTTTAGATGCGGAACTGGCAAGAAACCTACGTCTGTCATTTGAACTTGACCCAGCTAACAACCAGGAAAACTATGTACCGGCACTTCTTGATGCCCGCGATATGAAGTTTTACAACCATTCTAACGTAGCTGTAATTGAAACTGAGCTTTCAAAAGTAGCAAAAGGAAAGAACGGTCAGGTTGGAATTAAAGTGGCACTTACACACTTAGAAGCAGACTCTAAAGGAGATGACTTCTTGGCGAGCCACGGAGAGAAATGGCAGAAGATCAACCTTTCTGAAAATGCACTTGCATTCTACGATATGCCGGAAGTGGTAACAGTGAAGGAAAATGACCTGGAACACGTTTCAATGAGAAGAGGAATGGGGAACATGAGAGCTCTTATCCTTTACCCTCACAACACTCCTGCAGCACTGAAAGACCAACAGTCTCAGATCTTAAAAGAGAAATTAAAAAAGTAATCTAAAAACGAAAAGGCCCTCTTTCGAGGGCCTTTTTTTTTGCTTAATTTTTTTAAAAAAATTAGTTGATAGCTGTAACAATGTGAGCAGAAAGTTCTACATCAGATTTTCCAGCTAGCTCTTCGTTAGCTCTAAGTGACTTAAGAGTTTTTTCAAGTCTTGCTGACATATCACCAGTTGAAAGGAAATCCACAGCTTCACCTCTGATAGCTTGTAGTTGCTCTCTTTGCTGGCTAGAAGCAGCAGTAGAAGCAAGAGGAGAAGAAACGATCCCTACTGCAGACTCAAGAGCAGTTTGAACCACGCCAACTACTGTATAGACAGGAGAAAGAGTAAGGTCTACTGCGAATGTTGATAGAGAAGTTGCCATAACGATTGCTGCGATTGTTGCTTTTAGTTTCATAGTTCCTCCTTTAGGACTAATGAGTTTGTTTGTGTACGCCAACGATAACAGTGAAAATAAAAAAAATATGGGAAGCTATAAAAATTTCCATGCCTCTTTTTATTGTCTAAACTTTAGACAGTAGGGGGTGTCAGGTCCTTTTACACATAGGGTACTTTTTTCAAACGGGCGGTTTTGGACTCGGGATTGGTGGCTAAAAAGGCTAAAATCCATTTAATAGATTTTTTAATCATTAAAAGAGGCCTTTTATGCTTAAAGCATTAGTTTTATCTTTATCACTTGTTTCTCTGAACGCATGGGCAGGTAATTTTGCTCTAAGAACAGATGAAAAAGACCCGGCTGCAGCAAAACTTCTAAAGGAAGTGGAGGCCCTGATTCCGGTACAGATGAAAAATACTATTGATGCCACTATCAATGTTAAATTCACTAACCTTAATGGTAAAAAAATAGAAAGATTAAATGAGTCTTGTGACCAAAAGCTGGTTTTAGGACAGGCCATCCGCATGGTTCCTGGCCAAACAGAAGGATACCTTCAGTTAGACCGAGTTCTACTTGATGGTGTAACCAATATTAAGTCAATTTCATGCTCTCATAAAGATACGCTTACTTATGCTAAGGCCATCGCTATCCACGAAATCTCTCACTTTTATGACAATCAGGTGAACGCTTCTACAGATGCAACTTTCCTGAATATGAGTGGATGGATCTCTAAAGGCGTTATCATTAAAAAACGCACGAATTTAAATACGGCCACTCAGCGTTCACCAGATGTTTACGAATACAAGAATCCGGCAGAGACATTTGCGGTGAATTTTGAATTTTTCATGCTGGATAAAACTTTCCAGTGCCGTCGCTCAAGTTATTACAACTATTACTCAAAACTTTTAGGTTTTTCTCCATACAGTGCTTCCGAGTGTGAAATGAATAAGAAGATCACACTGATCACTCAGACACTTGAGAAAAAGCCTCTTTTAACTAAAGAAATCGATGCCAGCAGAATCTATCAGATCCACTATCTTTTTGCCGGAAAAGGAAAAGAAATGATGTCGAGATGGGGACACGCCATGTTCAGGCTTGTAATCTGTGCTCCAGGTACACCAGTTGGACCTCAGTGTCTTCAGGATATCGCCAACCATATCGTAGTAAGTTACCGCGCCAATATCGATGAAATGACAATGGATTACAAAAAAGGAATTGATGGATCATATGCTTCACAACTTTTCCTAATGAGCATGAACGACGTTGTTAATGAGTACACGAAAGGTGAATTCAGGGATGTAATCTCGTTACCGATAGAACTTAACCGTGGCCAGATTAAGCTCTTCACAGACAAATTATTAGAGAGCTACTGGAGCTATAAAGGAAGTTATTTCTTTATCACTAACAACTGCGCTTCAGAAGCGATGAACCTGTTAAGAGCGGCTTACCCGGGTGATAAATTAATGCAGAAACAGTCAATTACGACTCCACTTGGGATGTATGACTTCCTGATTAAGCAAAAACTGGTAAACGCCAATGTTATCGACAACACAAAAGAAGCTATTTACTACGGATACTTATTTCCAGGAGTAAGCGAAAAATTAATGGCCTCACTAAAGGTGTTCACTTCAAACATCACGTTTGAAAAATTTGCACTTGAACTAAAGGCACCGGAGAGAAAAGCGATTTATGAAAAAACCCTGGAAAACCTAAGCGGCAAGTCTCGCATGAATGCACTGGCGCATGCTCTAAGACTTGAGGACCAGATCCTGGTTTCAAGAGAGCAGACATTCGCCAAGAAAGTAGGCGAGGCCCTGTTTGGAAATAATGCTTCGGAAGAACTTAAAGGAACGGAGCTTGATGAGCGCATGATGCAAATTAGAGACGAATATAAAAAACTTGCTGGTGAAAACTTCATCACTAAAGGATATGGAGTTCCATTAAAAGAGGAATTCAACGATGTGGCCGATTCAGTTGCCGAGGAAGTCCTGGCAGTGATCCAGGGAAATTCTGAAGAGTTAAAGGAAATCGTCGCTCAGTACTTTCCTGAAGAACTTGAAGAAATGAAGCAGACAATGGAAAACAGGCATTTCCTTTTAACCGGTATTTCTAAAGCGTTTTAATCCAAACCCCGTCATAAAGTAGGCATTGTGTTAGAGAAAAAGTAACCAATGCCTCTCTTGTTTCAATGACTTAGATAAGACATTTCCATACAAATTCTTGACGATTTTTGTCCCATACGGTAATTCTAACTATTCGAATTTTATTACTTATTTCAAACATGGGGTACAGCAATGTTTAGTGCAGCACTAATCAATTCTCCGATCTACGTTGGAGTTTTTGGTTTACTAATCGCCGCGTTTTTTTACATCCGAGTAAAATCGCAACCAGGCGGAAACGAAACTATGGAAAGAATCGCGTCTTACGTTCGTGAAGGTTCAATGGCCTTCTTAGTTCGTGAGTACAAAGTTCTGGCAGTCTACTGTTTAGTAGTTGCAGCAGCTCTTTATTTCGCTCTTGGAGCAGTTTCAGCTGTTTCATTCATCGTTGGAGCTTTTCTTTCACTTCTAGCAGGTTTTGCAGGGATGAAAGCAGCGACATACGCAAACGTTCGCACAACTCAAGCAGCTTCAACTGGATCAAAAGCAGCGGCACTTCTAGTTGCACTAGATGGTGGAGCGGTTATGGGTCTAGCGGTAGCTTCACTAGGACTTGTTGGTCTTGGTGTAATTTACTACATGTACAAAGATTCAACTGATCTTGCGACAATCCTTCACGCTTTCGCAGTAGGGGCTTCATCGATTGCATTATTTGCTCGTATCGGTGGTGGTATCTATACAAAAGCGGCTGACGTTGGTTCTGATATCGCAGGTAAAGTTGTAGAAAACATTCCTGAAGATGATCCACGTAACCCTGGTGTAATCGCTGATAACGTTGGTGACAACGTTGGTGACGTCGCTGGTATGGGTGCTGATATTTACGAGTCTATGGTTGCAGCTATCGTTGCGGCAATGGCCATCGCACTTACAATTCCGGCAGCAAGCCTTACAAATCTGGTAACAACTGCTGATGAAGTTTCTGCTCGTATGGCAGGTGTTGCTCTTCCTCTATTACTTTCAGCGCTTGGAATGGTTATCTCTATTGCGGTAATCTTCCTTGCTCGTATGTTTAAAAACTCAAAACCAGCAACGGTTTTAAGAAACGCACTTATCGTTCCACCAATCATTTTAACTATCGCTTCTTACATCCTTGTTCCAATGTTCGGAATTTCTCAAGGTGTAACTATCGCTCTAGCTGCTGGTGCTTTCGGTGGTATGTTCATCGGTCTAATCACTGAGTACTATACAGCTGGTAAACCAATCCGTTTAACTGCTGAAGCAGCT
>JBEIPI010000184.1:0-2775 GCA_040377165.1 Bacteriovorax sp. | reverse complement strand
TTTTTATTATGTTTATCGTTTTATCTCACATTTTTTATTGGAGATACGAATGTCATTAGAACAAAACGCTGTCATCTTTGCCGCTCAGGAAACACAAATCAACGCCAGAAACGTACTGGCAGTTTTAAACCTGATGATCACAGAACAATGTACAGTCCCCTTTGTTGCCCGATATAGAAAGGAAGTTACAGGTGGAATGGATGAAGTTCAAATCAGAGCGATTCACGAATCCTATGAAAATTATATCGAAAGAGAAAAGCGCCGCGAGTACATCCTGGATGCTATCAAAAAAATGGAGCAACTGACTCCAGACCTGGAAAAGAAAATCAAAGCTGCAGATACAATCAACCAGCTTGAAGACTTATACGCCCCTTATAAAGCGAAGAAAAAATCAAAAGGGATGGTGGCAAAAGAAGCAGGGCTCGATGTCCTTTCCGACATTATTCTTTCGTCACCTCAAACAAAACAGGAATTAAAAGCTCTTCACGGTGATAAATTCAATAAACCGGAAATGAAATTCACAACGTTCGAAGAGTGTTACGCCGGAGCGATGGATATTATCATCGAGAATATGGCCCACGATCCAGAGACGAAAGAAATTCTTCGTAAAGACTATTGGAGTGATGCACTTATCAAGTCGACAAAAAGAGACAAGGCCGAGGAAGAAGACAAAGATTGGATGAAATACAAAGACTACTTTGAATTCTCGCAAAGAGCGGCCGAACTAAAAGAGCCGAAGGCAGGACACAGGTTCCTGGCAATGAGAAGAGGAATGACTTCCAAGACTCTAAAGGTTGATGTTGTCTTCCCTGAAGAAGTGGCATTGGGTCTTTTAAAGAAAAGATTCTTCGATAAAGGAAATCTCGGCTGCATGGCCGACCTGGAGCTGGCGGCGAAAAAAGCTTACGCCAACTACATTCACCCAAGCCTTGATTTGGAAATTAAATCAGAACTAAAAAGAGTTTCTGATGAAACGGCCATCAGCGTTTTTGGTATTAACTTAAAAAACTTATTACTTCAGCCTTATCTTGGATCAAAATCAGTCATTGGTGTTGACCCTGGTGTGCGCACCGGATGTAAAGTTGTTATTATCGACAGCACCGGAAAACTTCTCGGTGACTGCGTTATCTACCCACATGAGCCAAGAATGCAGGTGAAGGAATCAGCGGCGATCCTTCAGGCGATCATCGAGCAGTTCAATGTTCACCATATCGCCATCGGTTCAGGAACTTTCGGTCGCGAGACATTGCAATTCATTCAGGACAATGTTCCTCAGGTGAAGGCCGGAAAAACAAATGCTACCTTAATTTCAGAGGCCGGAGCTTCTGTGTATTCGGCAAGTGAAATCGCCGCCAGCGAGTTCCCGGATAAAGACGTCACGGTACGTGGAGCAGTTTCAATCGCCAGACGTTTCCAGGATCCATTAGCTGAATTGGTTAAAATTGACCCGAAATCAATTGGTGTTGGTCAATACCAGCACGATGTCAACCAGGCACGTCTTAAGAAGTCGCTTGAAGGCGTTGTTGAATCGTGTGTAAACTTCGTAGGGGTTGACTTAAATACGGCCTCTGCCCCTCTTCTTGCTTACGTTTCAGGAATCGGCCCAACCCTTGCGGCAAATGTGGTTAAGCACAGAGAGGCCAATGGTGGATTTAAAAATAGAAAAGAGATTTTAAAAGTCACCCGTTTCTCACCAAAAGTTTTCGAGCAGGCGGCGGGATTTTTACGTATCTATAATGGTCAGGAGCCACTAGATGCGACTTTCATTCACCCTGAAAGATATGAGATGCTGACAAACTGGGCGAAGAAAAACAGTATCCAGACCAAAGATTTGATCTCAGATAAAGAGATGGTGGCAAAACTTGAAAGAGACTCGGCCCTAAAAGCGGAAATCGGAGAATTAACTTTCAACGATATCGTCAAGGCACTTAAGTCACCTTCTCAAGATCCGCGCACTGAATTTAAATCTTTCGAATACAGAAAAGACGTCTCTAAGATCACCGATCTTAAAATCGGTGAATGGTACCCAGGCCAGGTCACAAACATCACTCAGTTCGGGGCCTTCGTTGATATTGGTATCAAAGAAAATGGACTACTGCACGTCTCTCAAATCTCCGACAACTACGTTGAGGATGCCATGAGCGCGCTAAAAGTCGGACAGGAAGTAAAAGTTCAGGTGCTTGATATCGACTACGACCGCGGGAGAATTTCACTGACAGCAAAGCAAGGAGCTCAGGTGAATCGTCCGGCAGGAACTGCGGCGGGAGAGCGTCCTCGCTCGAATGGGCCTTCAAAACGTGATATGGAAAAAGCTCAGGCGCCAAGCCCTGCTTTAAAGAACAACGCTTTTGCCGGTTTAAAAAATTTAAAATTATAAAATGAATTTCATCTCCATTAAAAAGAAAGGGGTCATCGGGCTGCAACTTTTAGTTGTGGCCTTTGGTCTCATGAGGTTAGTGGGGGACACTTTCAGGATAAAAACCCTCGATCAAATCGGCTTTGCTTCAGGCTTCTCTCCCCTTCCCTTGGTTTTTTCCGACCGTGAAGGTGTGGAGGATTTCGCTCACACTATGAAGATTGATTACGTCACAATCACCGGTGAAAAAAAGAGCACCTACTTCGATCAAAAAATGTACTCCGCAATCGAAGGTCCTCTTCCTCTGGTTGGAACCTACTCAGTTGCCATTGCCTACTCACCTCGTTTCCCAGAAAGCTTCTGGAGACCGGCGCTCATTTACGGTTTTTGCAACCATGGAACTTTGGCGCGGGCAATGA
>JBEIPI010000164.1:0-5054 GCA_040377165.1 Bacteriovorax sp. | reverse complement strand
TCTATGTTAGCTTGCCCTATCATTTTTTAATATAAACTGTTGAATTCTTTATTCTAGGAGTTTCCATGAAGATCTTGAAAAGACCACTAGTAGGCCTTTTACTTCTTGCTATGTCTACAGCGGCAATGGCAGAAGATGCACTAGGTACACGCGACAATCCAGTTAAAATTTTCTTCACGCCATCAGTTGATGCTAACACAATCGCTACTAACTCTACTCACTTCCTGAAATTCATGGAAAAAGAAACAGGACTTTATTTCAAGTCTGGGATTCCATCGAACTTCATCGCGGTAGTTGAAGCTTTCGGGTCAAACCGTGCTGACGTAGCAGTTATGAACTCTTTCGGATACCTGCTTGCTAACACAAAATTCGGAGCAGAAGCAAAACTTAAAGCTCTTCGCCACGGAAAAGATTACTACGCTGGAGCTATCTTCGTTTCTGAAAAATCAGGAATCAAAGACATCAAAGGACTTGCTGGTAAGAAATTCGCGTTCACAGACGCTTCTTCTACTTCAGGATACCTTTACCCTCTAAAAATCTTTAAAGACGCTAAAGTAAATCTTGGAAACACAACTTTTGCCGGAAAACACGACAACGTTATCACTATGATCTACAACGGTCAGGTTGATGGTGGAGCAGCTTTCTTCTCTGACGCTTTCGATGGAAAGATCAAAGACGCAAGAGAGAGAGTAATGACTCAATTCCCGGACGTTGAACAAAAAGTAAAAGTCCTAAAAATCACTGACAAAATTCCTAACGACCCATTCGTATTCAGAAAAGGCGTTCCAGCTGACGTGACTAAAAAAATCATCGATGCTCTTAACAAGTACATCGCGACAGAAGAAGGGAAAACGACTTTCAAAAACATCTACGCTATCGACGGTATCGTTCCAGCAACAAACAAAGACTACGATTCACTTCGTAAAGTTATTAAAGCTGCTGACCTAGATGTTGGTGCTCTAGTTAAATAAGTTATTAGTTATAATTTTTAAGGAATAGATTGATATGTTGGAAATCAAAGGTCTCGAAAAAGTTTACCCGAATGGGCACCACGCTTTAAAGAATGTTTCTTTCAGCGTGCCACAAGGGGAGTTTTTAGTTGTTATCGGTTTATCAGGTTCTGGTAAATCAACTATGCTTAGATGTGTGAACCGTCTTCACGATCCGACCGGCGGAGAGGTTCTTTTTCAAGGTGTGGACACAACAAAACTTAAGGGCAAGGCCCTTAGAAAAATCAGAGCTGATATCGGAATGATCTTCCAGCATTTCAATCTAATTCCTAGAAAAACAGTCATGGAAAACGTGCTTTCAGGTAACCTGTCTCGCACTGGAATCCTGGCAAGTATCTTTGGAATTCACTCTCCAGAAACACGCGCATTAGCGCAAAAGTACATTGAGATCGTAGGTCTCAAAGGAAAAGAAAGAAACCGCGCTGACAACCTTTCAGGTGGACAGCAACAGCGTGTGGCGATCGCCCGCGCCCTTCTGCAAAACCCAAAAATTTTACTAGCAGACGAACCGGTAGCTTCACTTGACCCGGCAACGTCTCACTCAGTTATGCAGTACCTTAAAAAGGTAAACGAAGAACTAGGTGTAACAGTTATTTGTAACCTTCACTTCCTTTCATTGGTTCGTCAGTACGCTCATCGTGTTGTCGCACTTAAGGGTGGAAAAATGATCTACGACGGGAAACCGCTTGAGATCAACGAAGAGTGGTTCAAAACTATTTACGGCGAGGACGCTGTAGAAGTAACAATTAACTAATTTAAGGCAACGAGATATTCATGAAACAAAAAACTCACATACAACCAAATAAATACGTTCAAGGATTCAAGGCATTCATCCTTGATACACTGGCATGGGCCTACATGGCACTTGTTGGATATAAAGTCATTTACGAAAAAATCATCATTGATGAGCGCTACCCTGAGTTCAACTGGAACCAGCCACTTTTAGCTCTTTATATCGGTCTGGCAGTTGCCGCAGTTTTATTCTTCACTAAGTTCTCACTTGGCCGTGGAATGTTCGGACTTATTAAGTACGATGAAAACGAAAGCCCTTCCGCGCAACCATTCGCGTGGATTGGATACCTGCTTATCCTTTTGACCTTCATCACAGGTTTCTACTCTTCTCAAGTCTCACTAAAAGAATTCCTTTCAGAGAGCGGTCTTGATGGAGCTAAACGTATTTTTAAGGCGCTTTTCAACCCGAACTGGGCCATCTTTGAAGATGGACTATTCGCTGCGATTGAAACGATTTATATGGCGTTTATCGCGACGGCCGTGGCGATTCCTATCGCCTTCATCCTGGGCTTCTTCGCTGCAAGAAACCTGATGAACAGCAATCCTTTCCTTTTCTTCTGTTACAACGCTCTAAGAGCGGTGCTTAACGTTTCTCGCTCAATCGAGCCACTAGTTTGGGCGATTATCTTCTCAGTTTGGGTTGGTATCGGGCCTTTCTCAGGTATGCTCGCTCTATGTATCCACTCAATCGCTTCACTTACTAAGCAGTACTCTGAGCAGATTGAATCAATTGACGACGGACCAATCGAAGCGATCACTGCAACAGGTGCTCACCCGATTCAGGTTGTATGGTTCGGGGTTGTACCTCAAATCGTTCTTCCATACCTTTCATACACAATCTACCGTTGGGATATCAACGTGCGTATGGCGACCGTAATCGGTCTAGTTGGTGGTGGTGGTATCGGTAACCTTCTAATGCAATACCAAGGTCAGGCACGTTGGAATGAAGTTGGGATGCTGGTTATCCTAATCGCTGCTATCGTATGGACGATGGACTGGGCGTCTTCTAAACTCCGCGAAGCTCTAAAATAATTTGCCAATAAAAAAGGCCCCGAAAGGGGCCTTTTTTTTTAATTTTGTTTCCAGTCACTCACGCCGTATTTTTGAAGTATCGTTTTTAGTTTTCCGCTTTTTCTCAACTCATTGACCCCCTCATCGAGCTGCTTGGCATACTCTTTTGACTTCGGATTGGCCGGAGAAAAGGCAATGAAAAGATCAGGGTCATTGGCCAGGTTTTTACTAGCGACCTTAAAGAGTTTTTTGTCTTTTTTAAGCCCTTCCAAAGCGATGTCCAAAACCAAAGGGTTCTCCACAAAGCCGTCGATTCTCTTGGTCTCAGTCATCTGGATCAACCTTAAAAGTGGGTCTTCTCCTGAGACCTTTTTAAAAGATGAGTGCTTTTTTTCAACTAACTTATCGATCTCATCACCGTAAGTGTAATCGTTGATGACTCCGATTTTTTTCGCTTTCAAAGAGTCCACTCCAGTATAAACCCAAGGGTCGTCCTTCCTGGTGTAATAATAGCTCACCAAAACACCTGTTGGAATCTGAGGGATCACGAACCCCTCCACATCGGACTTGCTTGCGCCGATGACTCCGTTGTATTGCCCATTTTTGACGTCTGAGAGTGCTCGCGGCCAGTTCATTACATTGTAATCGATAGTATGGCCGTGCTTTTTAAAAACCTCGCGAGCGATCTCCACCATGAAGCCCGGTTTATCGGATTTAGGGTCGCAGGCATACGGGCACCATTCATCAGTACGAAGAGTGATAACCTCCGCTTGAAGTGCCACCGGCAATGACATATTCAGTAATAAAGTGAGGACGAATAATCCCTTCATAGATGGCCCCCGTTTTATGCTATCAACCTGTCGGCCTTCGCTTTTTTTAGTGTAAAAATAAACTGAGTATTGCAGTGTTCTTGATTGTATTCCAGGTGCCCACCGTGCTCTTCCACTATGTTTTTTGAAATACTAAGACCCAAACCTGTTCCTTTGTTAACATCCTTGGTGGTGAAAAACGGGCGCATGATTTTTTCCTGTAAATTCTCAGGAATTCCCGCTCCACTATCAGTGACATAGAAATAGACTTCATCATCTTTTTCTACAATCTGAAGATTGATCCATTTATCAGCTAGTGCCGATGTAACAATCGCATCCACGGCGTTTCCAATCAAATTGACTAAGACTTGAGAAATCTGAACTTCCCTTCCGACAACACAAAGTCTGGAGTCTGCGAGATCTACATTGAAATTGATATCGTGGGACTTAACTTTCATCTCAACCAGCATTTTCACGTCATCGACCATAGTTGAAACTAAAAAAGGAACTTTTGGATCGGCGTTTCCATCGCGAGAGAGCGATTTGAGTCCCTTAATAATTTTGGCGATCCTCTTAACCATCGACTGAATTTTCCCCACAGACAACGCAACATCGGCAGGAAGATCATCTTCGGATTTTTTAAGTTTTGTCACATGCAGGTCAATCACCGTCAACGGATTATTAATCTCATGGGCCACATCGGCCGCCATCTCCCCCACGGCCGCAAGTCTTGCGGTATTAAGGTTCTTGGTCATCTGGTCTTCAAGTTCAGCCGTTCTTTCGCTGACAATTTTTTCCAGGTCGCTGGTGTAATACTTAATATCGTTATTGCGCTTTTCAATAATCGATGAGGCCTGATTAAGCGCTCTGGAAATTGACTCCAACTCATCTGGAAGACCACTGACTTCACTCACCTGATAGTTTTCGTTTTCGATCATGTGCACTTGATCAAGAATCTTTTTCAATGGAGCGTTCAGCGTCTGGTTGAAATAATAACGGACAATTTGCGAGACTATGATCATCAAAACCAAAGATGAAATCATGATGATGATCAGCTGGTTTCTAAAGGCCTGGATATAACCCACATTAGTCATGGAAACCGAGATCTTTCCGATTTTCTGCATGCCTTTGACAATATCAATCTGTTTAGTTTTGGTGTACGGCATTTGAGAGGCCACTACGAATGTCTTGAGTTCTCCATGGCCTTTCTCAAAAAGAACATCGCCATCACCTGTTTCGATCTTAAGCGACGTGATGTAGGTAAACTGGTCATCTGTTAGAAGTGAATTCCCAATCTCGTCAATTTGATACTGGTCATAGGTCCAGATGGGCTCAGTAAAGGCCTTTTTAATGAAATCTGATTTTTCGCTCAGCTCTTTTTCAATAAATTGGTCACCGATGGATATGACAGTTAAATAAACGACAGTGGTGA
>JBEIPI010000031.1:0-30286 GCA_040377165.1 Bacteriovorax sp. | reverse complement strand
TGACATTACGGATGAACTAGATGCTGTAGGTAACACTACTGCAGCTATCGGAAAGGGATTCGCTATCGGATCTGCTATCCTTACAGTTCTTGCACTTTTCTCTGCTTTCACAATGGAAGTAAACCACGTTCGTGAAGCTGCTGGTCTTGCTAAGATGTCACTTGAATTAACTTCTTCTGGAGTTCTTCTTGGTATTCTTATCGGATCAATCCTTCCGTTCCTGGTTGGAGCAACTACAATGACAGCAGTAGGTAAAGCTGCTCAAGCAATCGTTGTTGAAATCGCTCGTCAGTTCAAAGAAATCCCAGGTCTTCGTGAAGGGAAAGCTGAACCAGAAGCAGGAAAGATCGTAGATATCGCGACTCTTGCTGCTCTTAAAGAAATGATTCTTCCAGGTATGATCGCAGTTCTTGCTCCGGTTGTAGTTGGATTTGCAATGGGACCTCAAGCTCTTACAGGGATGCTTGCTGGATCTCTGGCAGTTGGTGCGACAATGTCTCTATTCATGGCAAACGCTGGTGGAGCATGGGATAACGCTAAGAAGTTCATCGAAAAAGGTGGAATCGCAGGACATCCAAAAGGATCTGACACGCACAAAGCTGCGGTTGTTGGTGATACTGTTGGTGACCCGTTCAAAGATACATCTGGTCCAGGTGTAGCGATCTTGATTAAAGTTATGTCGGTAGTATCTTTACTAATCGCTTCTTTAATCGCGACAATCGGTTAATTCACAAGGCCCTCTTCGGAGGGCCTTTTTTTATTATGAAAACAATCTCAATTATCGCCTTTGTTCTTTTTCTCTGCCTTACCATCTACGTTTTGTTAACGAAGAAAATCCCCACTGGAAAAATGCCGAAAAAACTTGGCCCGCCCTCAACTTCAAAAGTTATTGGAGAAAAGAAAGTGATCAATCTTCCAGCTTATGAACTGCAAAGACAGCGAATGGCGGATGAGACGATTTTTACTTTTGAATCCAAGACCACAGGAGAGATTTACGAGCTTGATGAGGAGGAGCTAGATTCATTCAGCAAGAGTATTGAGGGGCTGAAAAAAGTTAACAGATTCGATCCGAACGAACTCATTAAGGACGACATTCCGGTCAACACTGAAGAGAGATATTATGAAGTGCCAGGTAATAATCTCGACAATTAAAAGCGAAACAATTCTACAGAATTTTTATAGGCCTGAGTTAAGACCTGGTCTAGCTCCACAGCTTTAACTTCCGCAATTTTTTCTGCGATAAACGGCAGGTAGTAAGGAGCATTTTCCACCCCTCGGTAAGGATCAGGAGTCAGGAAAGGTGAGTCTGTCTCCAGCAGGATGCGCTCAATAGGAGTAATCCTCAAAGCATCGCGAACATTCTCAGCATTTTTAAAAGTGATAATGCCGTTAAAGCCGATGTAAAAACCTTCATTCAAGCAAAAGCGTGCCAGGTCTAATCCTGAAGTAAAACTATGAATAACACCTTTGCGCTTTAGTGTGGTTGAGAAATTTTTAAGAACGCCAATCGTGTCTTCATCGGCATCTCTTGAGTGAATGACAACCGGAAGATCAAAATCACAGGCGATCTGCAATTGCTCTTCAAAAGCTTTGATCTGTTCATCACGAGGGGATTTTGAATAGTAGAAATCAAGGCCGATTTCACCAACTGCAACAATCTTCTTGTTTTTGGTATTCAGGTTTTTGATAACGTGAGCTCTCACTTCATCATTCCACTCTTTCCCTTCGTGAGGGTGAAGGCCCTGTGTGCAGTAAATGTTCGGGTACTTTGTCGCGATGGCGATCACCTCATCAAGATTTCCAGGATTGGTGGAAATGGTGATCATTTTTTCAATATTGTGAGTGTCCGATTTGGAAACAACTTCCTCGCGTTCAGCTTTAAGCATATCCAGATGGAAATGGGTTTCGATGATAGGAAGTTTAAAAATAGGAATTTCTCGGCGGCTTTTACTCATAGGGGAATCTTAACATAACTGATTTAAGCTTTAAACCCCTAGAGTGCGACCGACTTTTTCCAGGAAGATGTTGTAGGTAAATGGTTTAACAATAATATTGCTGACGCCCATGGAGATTGCGCTTTTTACGTTTTCGGCGTCGATAGTACCTGAGATAATAAGCACGGGAATGTCCTTGTACTTCTTTCTCATCTTAAGCTCTTTAATCAGCTGCAGACCGCTCATTCGCGGCATAAGGATATCAACGATAATGAGACCGAAATCCTGATTCTGTATCTTTGACAAGGCCTCCTTACCATCAGAAGCAGTGACGATGCGGTCCTGCTCGACCTGGGACCTGATCAGATAGTTAGACATAAGTGACTTAATCTCATCTTCGTCATCAATGAGCAGAATTGATTTGTTATTTAAGAACTTTTCAACAAGTTCATAAATAAGGTTGGCCTTGTTGTCTGATATCGCATTCATCTTAATGACTATTATATCTCCATTTAACTATCCGACCTAATTGGGGATTTTTCATGTAAATAACTTTTTTGAGATCGGGGCAAACTCTGAAGATTACAGTGAAATGACATAATTCTTTTTTTCATTGGAAAACAGGCAAAGCGCCAACTTTTTGAGCAAAAAATCAGGAAAAAAATTGAACAAAAATTATGAGAGAGGGTTTTTATTTATCTCTTGCAACCCATTAGATTAGCGATCATTGTCCATTTACTTGATCAAATAAACAGGCGTTTTTCGATCGGGCCATATAATTAAGGCATGAAAACAAAATC
Organism: Bacteriovorax sp.; assembly: GCA_040377165.1. Taxonomy (GTDB): domain Bacteria; phylum Bdellovibrionota; class Bacteriovoracia; order Bacteriovoracales; family Bacteriovoracaceae; genus Bacteriovorax. The sequence continues at coordinate 27,552 of JBEIPI010000031.1, read as the reverse complement.
ATTAAAGCAGTCCCTTCTTCTATCAACTATGCTAATTGCGGCACCACTTGTGGCCAATGCCCATAATGACCGCGATGACAGAAATTACGATTATGCCTACTACATAATGAGTCCTAAAAACTGGCAGAGTGGCAACAACCATGGTGATAAAACTTTAAGAATCACTGGTAAAGCAGGCGAGACAAGATCGGTGAATTTTAAAGGGACAGTTAAAGTTCCAGCTTCGATGAAAGTGAACGCTGGGATTCTAAGAGTGGGAACCTCTCAGGCCTTTTTGGTTTTTGATAATGTTCAGTGTAAGTACGAGGCGAAAGTTAACAAACTTTTTTTTAACTTCAATTACACACTGGTCTCATGTACAGATGGCGCCCGCGCTAACGATGAGATGGACGTTAGTTCAAAGATCTCACTTTATTTAAAAGAGACTAAAGGATTTCCAGCAACGGCGTATGCCACAATCAAGGTGCTTGATACTTATGTAAAAGGGATCCAACTCCCTCAGCTTGAAGCTGATAAAGGGCAGATCCTGCGTTTTGATGGAGAGCTTTGGGTTCCAACAGACTACATTCCTGACGGGCAGACTGCAGGTGATGTTTTAGTTTGGGATGGAGCAGGCTGGACTGCTTCAAAAATTACTGGAGGCAATGGAGCTCCTGGTCCTCAAGGTGAAAAAGGAGATAAGGGAGATAAGGGAGACAAAGGTGATACCGGAGCAACAGGGGCTCAGGGTTTAACTGGAGCAGCTGGTGCAAAAGGTGAGAAGGGAGATACTGGTGCCGCAGGTCCTGCGGGAGCAGTTGGTCCGCAAGGTCCAGCAGGTGCGACAGGAGCGCAAGGTATCGCCGGTGCTAAAGGAGACAAAGGGGATAAGGGTGACAAAGGAGATAAAGGAGATAAGGGAGACAAAGGTGATGCCGGAGCTCAGGGACCGCAAGGTCTGCAAGGTTTAACGGGAGCGGCCGGAGCAAAAGGAGAGAAAGGGGATACTGGTGCAACTGGAGCTCAAGGGCCTCAGGGATTACAAGGTCCACAAGGTCCAGTGGGAGCGGCCGGTGCAAAAGGTGATAAGGGTGACAAGGGTGACAAAGGGGAAACTGGTGATGCTGGATTGGTTTCGTTGATAGCTGGAAACGGAATTGTTGGTGGAACGATTTCTGGAAACGGAGGAACGATTGCTGTTAATACTGGTACATCTGCCGGACAGATTCCAGTGATTGGAAGCAATGGTCGTCTTCCTTCATCGATTATTCCTCAAAGTAAAACTGTTTTTCTTAAGGATGTGAAGCCAAGTGGGACTCATGGTGGTTCATGTGATCCGGCAAAAGGATGGGAGCAGATCCGCGAGCTGAATACCATTAATGGTGACTCATCGTTTGTTTCATTAAGCCAGAATCAATTCACATTGCCTGCCGGTACATATGAATTTGATATCAACGCTCCGGCATACCTTGATGGTTTCCATAAAGCGGTGCTGGTGAATTCTGCCACAAATGAATTCGTTTTAATCGGGTCGAATACCAGAAGCCATAACGTTTCAGGAGGGATGGATCCGTCGCGAATCGTGGGGATTGTCACCATCGCGGAAGCGACAACTTTCGTGATTAAACACCGTTGTGCGACTCTCATGAACACTTTCGGGTTTGGAGTGGCGGCGAGCTTCGGAGTAGATGAAGTTTATACTCAGGTAAAGATCGTTAAAGAAAAGTAATAAGAGAAGTAATCTTCGATAATTTTTAAAAATTCGGCTAACATAAAATTATGAAGTTTTTGTTGGCCTTTTTTTTATACTCTCATTCAGTGTCGGCAATCGATGTCGGCAACGGCTCGGATGGTGTTTGTAACATCAGCGGAGGCGGCAGCACTCAAATCACCGGAGCTCGCAGGAGCTATCAGTGCACCACTTTAAACATTGATATGAATTTAAATGATTTCAGAGGTGATCAGACTGCGTTTAATGGTTCTCCTTTGATTATCAAAGTTCAGGGTGATGTGATTCTTCCGGCCGGTGTGACAATTGATTTAAGCGGGCAGGATGGCTTTGCTGGAAGCTTGGCTGCAACGGCAGGAGGCAGAGGTGGAGCTGGTGGAAACGCCGGAGGCTCTACTGCAACCACGACTTCTGCTGGAACAAATGGAAGCGGAGAAGGTGGCGGAGTTGGTGGTGATTATGTACCTCCCTTTGTTGGAGGGTCGACGTCTTATGGGGGCGGAGGCGGTGGTGGAAGTTATAAGACAGTAGATATCGACCAGGGAATTGATGGAGAACAGATTGGTTCAGGTAGTATCCCCGGCTCGGGTGGAGAAAATGGAAATAGTTTTGGAAATGAATCTCTTTTTGATTCATCGTTTGTCGGTGGTTCTGGCGGGGCCGCAGGTGGCGGCGGAAATGATGGTGTTAATGACATAAGTGGAAGTAGTGGCGGAGGCGGAGGCGGAGCAATCCGCATAATCGCCGGTGGAAATATCATTATCAATGGCTCAATCATTTCGCGTGGAGGAAATGGTGGTGGAACAAATGCAACGACTAGTGCCGGAGGCGGTGGAGCGGGATCGGGTGGAGCTATCTGGCTTCAGGCCGCAGGAGCGCTTACGGTTGGAACTACTGCGACCCTAACAACCCTAGGCGGGGTAAAAGGAGAGAATGACTCTGGCTCAATTGGTTTTGGTGGAGACGGCGGCGATGGGAGAATCAGGCTTGATGACGGAGATGGGATTGTCACGATCCCCGCTGGAGCGACAGTCAATCCTGCGCCTTATAAAGCTTCCTTTACACCGAGTGCAAGTTTACCAGTTATCCGTCAGTATCAAAGTAATATTTCTTGTGCGCGTGTCTCCCTTGAGGAAGATTTTAAACCTTTCAATCAATTGATCAATATGCTGGTGGGGCTGTCTTTGGCGGCGATGATTTATTTCGTTTCTAGAAAATCAAAATTGTAATTCAGGAGCACTCCAAACCTTGTGAAGGAGTGTTTGTTGTTGTCTTTAGTCACCGATGAAGATTCAAAAAAGGCCCCTGCACCATAGTGCTCTTTAAAGCGGTATTGAAAATCGCCGTGCAAATCGAGGAATGTTCCAAATTTTACTTCTGCATTTAATCTTAAGCGCTCAATGTTTTTCTGGATGAAAATGCCGGCAAGAGGAGAGGAAAGCCCTTCATCCGAAATAGCGAGATTGGATTCGACATAAAGAGTTCTCTTGGCAAAAGCGAGAATCGGTCCCCATGAGAATGCACTTTGGACCCGGTGAAGTTTTATATTCAATTCCAGGTCGGTGAAGGTGATTTTATCAAAGACTTTTCCTCGGGACATCCAAAGGGAAGCGGAGCTTTGACTGAAGTAAGGCCAATCTACCGGCCGCTGATAGGTGCCATACCAGCTGTTGATAGCGCTGCCGCTGACTTTTGCTGAATACTGGGCGGCCTTATTTTTATAAGAAACCTGGTGAGGGAACATTCCCACACTCGCAAAATGAGCTGGTGGAGAATATGCAGGAGAAGGCAATTCAGTTTTTACTATTTCAACCGGTTTCTCTTCAATGACAACGGGTTTTACTTTAACAATTTTTTCTTTTTCAGGACAGTTGATTTGAAAACTTCTGCGTTTTGAGGCATTTTCTCCAGCGGTTACTTTCCAGTAAAAAATACCGGAACGCGTGCCGAGAGTTTTGCAACTGATGGCCAATTCGTCGTCATTGATTTTCTTAGTGAGAATGACTTTTTCGAAATCCAGGTCGCTGGCAACTTGAATAGAGTAGATTTTATTGTCGGGGATCTGTTCCCATGTAAGCGTGATGTTTTCATCCTCTTCGAGAATCATCTCACTTTTATGGGCAGGACTCTTTAGTGCGATTTCGACCGGTGGTTTAACCGTCACTTCTGTTTCAAGAGTGGAGAGCCTGGAGAACTCGGTTTGTCTTCCCCAGTGATCGACGTATGAAACCCTCCAGTAGAAAATTCCTGGAGCTGCATTTTTCCAGGTAACATGAGGGACATCACTTTCAATTTTTGTGATCAACTGGGAGAGTTTTGAATCCTTGTAGATTTCAACGATGTAACTTTTAGCGCGGGTATTGGCCGGTAGGTCCCATTCTGCGATGGCCACTGCTTCGTTGGCGTAGGCCCTGGAAATAAATAAATCCAGCAATTGAAATGAAGAGGATTTATCTTCGAGGTACTTAAGTTTGATTTTTATCGGTGAAGTCTCTGGAGTCGACAACGGAGGTGAAGGCCTGATTTCCACGCTGACCGGGCTTGAGTACTCGACGTTTTCACCCTTTTTCACCTTCACTCGCCAGAAGTATTTTCCGGTTTTTGCCAGCGATGTTGAAGCACTGCTGGTTTCGACAAGTTTATCAACGATCATATTCTTGAAGTTGGGGTCATCGGATAATTCAAACTGATATTGAGATGAATCTTTGACCTGATCCCATTTGAAGGAGACGAGCTGATCAGGTTTTTCCAGTTCTATCACCGCACCTTCTGCCGGGAGTTGTGCAAGTTTTAAAGGTACCTTGATGATGATTCTTCCACTAAGTACATTCGAGCTCACGCCAGAGAGAGTTTCTCCCTGAACTTCCCAGCTATATTCTCCGGCCTCTTTTAAATTGAGTGGATATGAAGTGTGTTCGGTTTCAAATACAGAGGTCTTCCCATTTTTGGTGAGCCTGATCTTATAGTTGACGGAATTTGGCCCATTCCATGAGAGAAGATAATTACTCGCCTGGTTTTTGTAGTTCACTTTCTCAATAAGCGCCGGGGTAAGGGAATTGATAGTGATCGCCTCTGCGTCCTTTGAAGCAATCACAATCGGGGAACTCCATAAAGCTTCAGGTCTATCTTCTTCATTCACTCTGACTGATACTCGGTATTCTCCCAATAGAGCAGGAGTTAATTCGTAGCTGTTTTTCTGGAGTTTGATTTCCTCCTGTTTCCCATCAGGGGACTCAATCTTTATCAGGAAATTTTTAGCGTTATTCTTAGACCACTTCAGTAGCGCTTTATCAGTGAGCTTCGGGCCTTTGTAAAGAATGTTTCGGTTGGCATTTAAATCTAGCGGTACCTCTTCGCTCAAAATAAAGCTTCTGATCGCACTTGAGGTCTGGTCCTTGGAAGTCAGTCTCCAGTAATAAGTTCCACTGTCTTGAAACTCAAATGAGTGAGCTTCTTTTCCAGTCACAACTTCGGAGTGTGCGATTTGAGTGAAGGCGGCATCTTTGAAGACAAAGAGAGTTGTCTCTTCGCTGACAGACAGATTTTTCCAGGAGAAATTTACAGAAGTTCTGTTTGCGAAGTATTTTTTCAGATTATTGGCCGGTGCTTTTGGTGCGAAGGGGATTTGTTTTACTTTTAGGCTTCCGGTTTTTACATCTTGAATAACCACTTGGTTGGGAAGAATTTCCTGGTCGGCCATCTTCGCTTTTCCATCCAAGAGCATGAACTTATTTTCTTTGTCATTTTGTTCGACCTGAATGTTGGCGTTGTCAGATTGAAATGAGTACTTTTTTCCACTGATTTCAATATCCAGAGTAGGAGAGTTTTTATCCAGCCTGGCGATCAGATTTCCTTTATCAAGAGCAAAGGTATTTTTGGAGTTCTGGGTTTTGATTCTTAAAAGCGAGTTCTCAAACAAGCTGATTTCCGGGCCATCGACGAACTTGATCTTCGCAGACGACTGTCCGTGAGTGTAAATTTCATCGTTAGGGGAGAGGTTGTCGCCGGACTTTACATCCATCCACCCTTGGTAAAGGCTGCTTTTTCTCTTTACCGTTTTTAATTGTTCAACTATCGAGGCAACTCTGTCGTCAGCGTCTTTACTGGAAGGGCTGACTCCGTAAAGCATGTAGAGGCTCATGAGCATCAGTGCGCTCATAAACAGCAACAGATAATTGTCAAAAGACTTGAGTCTCAATTCTTTCCTCATATTGGGTTTTTTCTATCTTATTGTAACATTAAGCTATAAATACTCTCGCTAGGAAGATTAATCTTGATTAGAAAAGTCAAATTTTCTCTGAAATACAAATTCGTCGCCGCCATCTCGGTGCTGCTTCTTTTGACGATGGGATTTTATCTTTCCTATGCTTTGAATATTTTCAAGGAAGATAAAGCGGCCGATGTTTATTCAATCGCGCTTACGAATTCTGTTTCTGTGTCGGAGCGAGCGAGGCTTTTGATCAATGAGGAACTCTCATTACTTTCCGGGCTTAAAGAAAGCTCCAGCGGAGAGGCAATCTACGAAAAAATGCAGACTATATCCAGGACCCATCCGGAAATATTGGGTGTTGAATGTCTGGTGAATGATGCGAGCTACCTGAGTTCTGTTAATACCAATAAGCTTAGGGAAATCACCAACAGCGATGAGAGTGTGGTTCTCAATGAACAAAGCGGGGCCCTCAATCAACTAAAGGCGCTGGCAAATAGTTCAACAAAAGTTGATATGGCATTAGCGCAGGGATTTCCTTCGCACTTCTCCATCCTGAGCTCCATCGATCAGAACCTGAGATGTGCTCTTCATGTATCCTATGAAAAACTCTTTCCGCTGATGTCTGAAACACTCGATTACGGAACTTATATTCTAACTGAGAGCGGGAAGGTTTTTTTCAAGATAAATAATGAAGATATCACCGTCGATGTTAATAAGATTGTCACTGACCAGACCATTCAGGATGTTCAGCAGGGTGTAAAAAAATTCACCGACGAAAAGACGCCGGTCATCCGTGCCTTCTCCAGAATTCCCGGACTGGATTTGATTGCCATTACTGAGATCGAAGAGCAGAAAGCTTTTATGGCCTCAAGTCTTCTTATTCAGAAATCATTTTATTTCGGGATTCTGATTCTCTCTGTCGCCGTTATCGTGGGGATTCTTTTCACTAAAAGAATGACGAGAAATGTTCAGACATTATTTGAAGCCACCACGCAGGTTTCGCTGGGGAACTTCAATGTTCATCCAGTGGCAGAAGGGCATGATGAGATCGGAGCGCTGACGGATTCGTTTATCGATATGAAGGACAAGATTGTCGGGTTCATGGAAGAAATGAAGGAGAAGGCGAGAATTGAAAGCGAGTTAAAAGTCGCCCAACTGGTTCAGAATTCTTTTTTCCCGAAGCAGCCAATGATCCGTTCCACATTCAGCTTTGATGGGCGTTATCTGCCGGCCTCAGAATGTAGTGGAGACTGGTGGGGATTTTTTGAACAAGGGCAAAAAGTCACATTGATCGTCTGCGATGCCACTGGGCACGGAGTCCCTGCGGCCTTAATTACGGCCGCGGCCCATAGTTGCATTTCTACTTTAAAAATTGATTCAGAGAAAAATTATATTTCCCCTTCAATGGTTCTTGAAAGGCTGAATAGAGTTATCTGTTCGATGCACTCAGAAATCCTGATGACTGCATTTGTTTTGGAAATAGACGAAGAAAAAAACAAGATTGCCTATTCAAACGCCTCTCACATGAACCCATACCTGCTTCACCGTTCAGGTGATGAATACACCAAAGATGGCGTAGACCCTTTAATTGGCAATAACGGTGCACGCTTAGGGGAAAAAGAGAGCTCAGTTTATGTGGAGACGAAAGTTGACATCAATAAAGGAGACAGGATTGTCATGTTCTCCGATGGATTGACGGAAATGGAAGTGGAAGGGAAGGCCTGGGGGCAAAGGAACTTCTTAAAGAGCATTCTTCATGGTGCTCGAAAAGAGGCCACTGGAATGATCAACTCGGTTCTTGAGGATTTTAATGAGCACCGCAAGGCCCATGCGCTTCAGGACGACATCACTCTAGTATGCGTGAGTTTTGAAGGAAAAAGGGTTCTGCTCGATGAACATAGTTCAGATATTCCTCACGGTGAATCTTTTGTTATTTCAAAACTTACCAATGAAAAGAACATAGGAGTATTAAGCCAGAGCACCATTAACCATCTTATTGGCCATAACACCATTGATCTCAATAGAGAAATCAGGCTGATGGATAAAATGGAAAGCAAAAGTGTTTTTAACCTTGAGGACTATATTGATGAGAGCTATCAGAAACAATCATGGAATTTGATCAGCAATAATAAAATTAAGTCCATCATTGATGAAATGGAAAGCAATTTTGCAGGAAATCTTTCGGAAGCGGTTAAGATTGAAGCTCTAAAATTAGTTAGTGAAGAGCTGCTTTCAAACGCTTTTTATCACTCGGGTGGGGAAGGGAAAAAAATAGAGAGAGGGCAGGAAATCCTTTTAACTCCAGATAAGGAAGTGACATATTTCGTGGCCTCCAATCCTGATTATGTGGTGGTCTCAGTAAAAGGGCCATCAGGCTTTTTATCAAAAGAAAAATTAGTGTCCAGCATTCTTAGAGGTTATCAGGAGAAAACTCCTATTGCCGGCGAGCATGGAGCTGGTCTGGGGCTTTATATGGTCTATGAAAATGCCAGTCAGTTCTGGGTTATCAATGGCGGAGAGCAGGCCGGACAAATGATCTGTGTGTTTGAGAAATTTAATCGTTATAAAAAAGGAAGGGAAAGAGTCACATCTTTTCACTACCTGGCCAAGGAGATAAATCATGAGTGAAAAATTAACTATCGCAACCAGGATCACCGGAGATGAAGCCTATGTTTCATTAGAGGGGATTATCGACGAGGATGCGAACTTTGAGAAAATAAAATCACTGCAGATGAATAAGTTTGTTTTTGATTTTAACAATATCACAATGATTAATTCTTGTGGGATCAGGGAGTGGATAAAATACCTGGATGACATCAACGGCTCCCAGATCATTTATCAGAACTGTCCACAAAGTATCATTGAACAGGTGAACATGGTTCATGGATTTATCAGAAAAGGTATTAAAGTGGAGTCTTTCTTCGCACCTTATTTCTGCGTGAACTGCGATACTGGCAAAAAAATTCTTTTAAAGGAGAGTGAAGTTCAGAACTCTAAACCTCCGGTAAAACACTGTAACACTTGCAAAGGTGAGCTGGAGTTCGATGCGATTGAAAAGCAGTATTTTAGTTTTTTAGGACAAGGGAAATAAAATGGATGCATTCAATTACCTGGATGATTTGTTTGAGCCGGTGGTCGTGACAGAAATGGACGGCACTATCGCTTACTATAATGCCAGCTTTCTGACTCTCTTTAGGACAACACCAAGACAGATGCAAAAGCAGAAGAACATCTTGAATTACCTTTGCCCGGTAATTCCGGATTTCGCAGGATTTTTTGAGAGTGTCACTAAAAACGGACAAGCAGTCACTCCTGAATTGAATTTTTTCTTTGAAGGCCAGATGAGCACTCTTATTCTTAAGGGTTCAAAAAAAGAACTAGATTATATCCTGCTGCTCTTTAAGGACATGACGGTTGAAAAACAACTTAATGATAAATACCGTGCACAGATGGAAGAGTTGAAGAGCACCTATGCTCAGGTTCTCCAGTTTGATAAACTGAAAGTCATCGGAGAGATGACTGCGAATATCTCGCACGAAATCAACAACCCACTGACTGTGGCGGTAGGGAATGCAGAGTTGATTTCTTTTGCACTGGAGGCCGGGGATCTAAATGCTCAAAAGGCCAGTATCGAGCGCTTCAATAATAACGTGAATCATTCGCTGGAGAGAATCAATAAGATCATCTCCAATATGAAAGAATTCCTACACAAAAGTGAAGAAAAGAAAGAATACTGCGATGGAAAAGAGATCATTGAGAAATCAATTGCCTTCACCGGCCCTTCATTAAAAGACACAGCGATCAAGGTCAAATTTAATGTGCTAGGGGCGGTTCCAATTCTACTGGTTAATAAAATTAAGATTGAGCAGGTCTTCGTCAATCTTATTCAAAATGCGATTGATTCATTGAAGGATTCTGACTTAAAAGAGCCTGTAGTGTCTATTGACCTGACAACTGAGAAAAATGGGAATTTTATCCGCATTGATGTGAAGGACAACGGACCGGGGATCAGTGCTGAAAACAAAGAAAAAATCTTCAACGCTTTTTTCACTACGAAAGAAATCGGGAGGGGGACAGGGCTTGGGCTGTCTATCTCTCAGCAAATTATTCAGTCTCACCAGGGCAAATTAGAGTTGATCGACAGTGACCGCGGAGCTCATTTCAGGATCATTCTTCCGGCCATTGGAATTGCCGGGCTTGTGAATGGAAACTGGGAAAAGATGATAAACGAAGGCGATAAGATCACCAGAGTCTTGGTGGTTGATAATGAAATCAATATCCTCAATTTATGCATGAATTTCCTTGCTGAAAGCCAGTACGCCTTCCTTGGTGCAACCAGTGCGGCAGAAGCGTTGAGAGAGATCGAAAGAACACCAGTTCACATGGTTATCACTGATTTAAAAATGCCGGAAATGGATGGAGAGAACTTTATCAGAGAGTTGAGAAGAAGAAATTCCAGCGTTCCGGTATTGTTTATGACCTCGAAAGATTTTGTGGAAAAATACAAAACAATGAAGGATGAGCTAGGCCTTAAGGGAATTGTTATCAAGCCTTTTACTAAAGATGAATTAGTTGGGGCGATTGGTGCGGTTATAAATGAGTAGCAAGAAAAAATTCACTATTCTTGTTGTGGATGATGATGCCAAAATCAGGGAGATGATTCAGGCGTTTTTCTCTTTGAGAAACGAAGAAATCACCTGTGTTACGGCCGCTGATGTACAGCAGGCGGGAATGAAGCTATCTAATCAGGAGTTTGATATGATCCTGATTGATAATGTGATGCCGGTAAAATCAGGGATCGACTACGCTCTTTTTCTCAAGCGCTCTATAAAATACTCAAGAATACCGATTGTCGTTATGTCCGGGGCCCTTCAGCAGGAAGATGTACTTAAGGCGATTGAAGGCGGGGTAAAGGACATTATGGTAAAGCCTTTCACATTGAAGCAACTCTCTGAAAAAGTAGCCTTTTACATGAAGAAGGCCGAAGGTCTGTAGAAACTAAATAAACTGCCCCACTGAAATGTGGGGCAGATTTGAGTTTTTACTTTCCAGATCTTTTTAAAATTTCATCCATAATCGCAAACATTTGGTCGGCCGGAAGAACACCTTCAATTTTAACCCCATTTAAAAGGAAGCTAGGAGTTGAGCGGATGTTAAACGGTGTCGCTGCATTGATGATTCCCACCACTTTAGCTTTTGTCGCTGGATCGGCCACACACTTTTCCACGCCATTCTTTTTGATAGCATCGTCCAGGTAAGAGGCCAGGTTTTCCTGGTTGTGGAAGATCTCGTCGTGAAGAACGCCAAATTTTTCGGCAGGCATACAAGTTGTGAAGTAGGCTGCACGACAGGCTTGCTGGTGTAGAGGTCTTTCCATTGAAGGATTGCAGTTGTGATCCAGAGGATAGAAGAAATACTGGATATTAATCTTCCCGCCGTAACGAAGAAGAAGCTGAGGCATCATTTCAGAAAGCGCCTTACAAGCAGGGCATTCAAAGTCAGAGAAGATCTGCATTTGAATCGGAGCATTTTCTGCTGTTGCGATTTTAAACTCCGATGCTGGAGTTGGGGCTCCAAGGTTTGGAAGAGCGTAGTACTGCTTAATTAAATCGTTTGCAACCGCATTCATGTTTGCTGTTTTTTTATCCACGTTCATTTTAGTCATGAAGCCAGCAATAATAACGATAATGGCGAATCCGGCCAGCATTGGGAAATGCGGCATCCATGCATCACTTCTTTTATAGAACAACCAAAGAGTGACACCTGAAACAATATAATAAAGAGTACAGAATGGGCACAGTCCGCCTAAAGCGATTAATGAGTACAGGAAAAGCGCCACACACCCAAGCATGTTTACCATCAGGGTAAAATAGACCGTTTTTTCGAAGTTTTCATTTTTAATGAAAATCCCAAGCATAACCAGACCACCGATGATGATCCCGAAGATTGAGATAGGAACACCTACAACGTTTGAAACGGCAGAAAGAGTGGTTTTATCACAGTTAAAAAAACTGTTTAAGTTACACAGTGAACCTGATTCAAGCCCTGTCGGGAATTTTAATTGAAAATAATGGCCAGTTAGGTAGATCGAAAAACCGATCATCATTGCACTAAGGACAAACAGCAGAATAGTGGTATTCATTGAGCTGTTTTCATAGACAGATTTTTTTGTCATAAGCAAACTCCGTTTTATTTAGGAAAATAGATATTCCAATTTCGACTTGTCGTCTGATTTCTTCTGTAGCTGTGGAACTTTGGATCGCTGAAAGTGCAAAGCCCGCAGTCTTCCACCACTATACCAGGGTAGGCATCTGAAAGTTGCGCGTTTGCCACGAAAGATAGGTCAAAATAAATTTTTCCTTCGTGTTGCCTGAAGGCATTCTTCTGAGCTGGGAAATTCCCCAGAAAATCATTTTGCACTTCATAGTTCATTTGTCTTATGTGCGGTCCGATAAAAGCATAAACAGGTTTGATACTTTTAACTAGTTCATTACTTAATATGTTTTGAGCAAGTCCTCTCCATCCGGCGTGGATCACTACGTGCTGGTCTTTGCCTATTAAGACAAGTGGAACACAGTCTGCTGTCAGAATGGCCTTGGGAGTTTCAGAGTTTCCAATGATTCCGTCACCAATAATATCGATGCCGCATTTTTCCTCGGGAATGACGATGTCAGAATGAGTCTGCTTCACTTTTACGAAGTCGATATCAGGTCTTTCGTTAAAAACAATGAAGCGACCTCTTAAAAGTGGTGCTTCATAGGTGATGCTGTCGTTCATTGTCTGCTTTCTTCATTTTTCTTTCTCGAGTAATCGAGTACTTTTTGAAAGAGCGGTGGAGGAGGTACTTCAAAACGCAATTTTTCTTTTGTAATTGGATGAACGAGACCCAGGACTTTTGCATGCAGGAATGGATGCGGGTATCCATCAATAATTTCCTTGTAGTCAGGGCCAAGCTTCATCATCTGCTCATTTGGCGCTCCGTAGGCCGAGTCTCCAATGATTGGCATGCGCAGGATTTCGGAAGTGTGCACTCTGATTTGGTGAGTGCGCCCGGTTTCCAGCTTAAATTCCATGTGAACGTGTTTTTCAAACAGCTCCATGACTTTATAGTGAGTGATCGCCGGCTTGCCACGAGTGGTTCCGGTTTTCATTTTTAAACGGTTACTCGGGTCGCGGCCAATATTGCTTTCAATGGTCCCATAAGACTGACAGCGGTTTCTCATCACCAGCGCTTCATAGTAGCGTTCGATATCATGGCTGGAGAAAAGCAGAACCAGTCCTTCGTGGCAGGCCTGAGTCTTGGCGATAACCATAACTCCACTAGTGCCTTTATCAAGACGATGAACGATTCCCGGGCGTTTTTGATCACCCACACCCTGAATGTCTTTGCAGTGGTATAAAATCGCATTCACCAAAGTCCCGGTGTAATTTCCCGGAGCAGGGTGAGTGACGAGACCCGCAGGTTTGTTAACAAACACCAGGTGTTCGTCTTCATATAAAATTTCAAGCGGGATATTTTCAGGAAGGGCAGTTGAAGGGAGCATCGGCGGGACTTCAACCTGTACGATGGCACCTGCTGGAGGCATCTTTTTTAATTCCAGTTTAAACTGTACCGGAGAATCCTCGCTGACAGTGATCTGGTCTTTTAAAAACAGATTCTTTAAAAATGCACGGGAGTATCCATCCACCTTCTCAGCAAGATACTGATCGAAGCGTTTATAGATATCTCTGTCTTCATTCGTAATTGTGAAAGTTAAAAATTGTTCGGAGTCTTCTGATAATTGATCTTTTTCTAAGTCATTCATTATGGTTTAAGCTTTTTCATCCTTGCTACGTACGAATTGGCCACCACTTCAGGTTTTAGCTTTAAACATTTCGCGTATTGGAAAACGAACCCTCTGACGTAAACAGGTGCCGGAAGTTTTCCGAAATCCTCAAGTTCGATTCCTTGAAGATAAAGGCGGGAAACTTTCGTCATATCGCTTAGACGGTCGAGGTCGAGGTTTTTATACTCGCGGATTTTTCGCAGGAAATCCCCGGTAAATTCCTGAGCGTCTTCAATCTCTTTTTCGAAGTCGGCGTTGATTACATAATCAAGGGCGAATCTTTTTTGAGTAACGAGTTTATTCACGTTAGTTGTAACAGATGAGTTGGAATCAGCCGCTGTCGCCTGCGAATTCAGAGTGAACTCTGAAGTTGGCATTGAAGAGACACTTGCTGGCTGAGACACCGGCTCGCTTCTAAGCGGAGCCACTCTGTCAGAGAGAGTATTGTAGTTCATTACGCTGAACTCGCGGTTTAGGCCGCGGGCTTCGTCGTAGCGCTTTCTTTTAGTCGGGTCAGAAAGAATTGAATACGCCTCTTCCACTAATTCAAGCACGTTTCTGCATTCTTCCGGACTCATAAGTGAATATAGTGCCAGGGAGTCAGAAGAATAGGCGGCCTTAGCTCTCTGGTAGCTATGGTAAATCTCTTCAGATCTGGCGTTTGCCGGAATTTCCAAAACTTCATAGTAATTTTTTAAATCAGAGGTCGTTGTATTCATAAGGCTCTTTCTAAAAAATGAATTAATTAATATTTAACAGGCGGTGAATGATGCGATCAAAGTTATTGACCAGAGTAGAGTTAGGGAATTCCATCAGGAGTGGTTTTCTCTTCTTCACACTTTGCCATACAGTCGCATCGTAATCCAGGTAACCAACATAATCTAAATTGATACCGAAGTATTTCTTGCTGATTAGTTTCATTGAGAAACCGATATCAATATCAGACTGAGTGCGGACCTGGTTGATAATCAGTTTCGGTTGCAGACGATTAATTTCTGAACGAAGTTTCTGACCAACAACTGGATTGATTTCAATCACACGGTTGATAAGGTCGGCCGGAGTAGAGTTCTGTGAAAGTTTAGCGTTCATTGCCTGGTCGATCAGAGGTCCGATTTCCAGCAGCTCTTCTGCCATTTTCAGTTTTCTATGATAAACCGTTTTGATGAAACGGTAAGAGTTCTCGATTGATGTCGGTTCCGGCAGAGTTGTAATGATTCCCTGGTCTGCGGCAATAAAAAAATCAATGGTGTTGAAAGTTGTACCCGCACCTAAGTCTAAAAGTACGTAATCAACCGGCAGCTCGCTAAACTGGTTTAAGAGTTTCGCTTTATGCATTTGTTTCAGGTTGGCGATTCCCAAATCATCCTGGGCACCTGAGATAATAAACAGGTTGTTGATCGCTGTAGGGGTCAAAAGTTCAGTTAAGGTTCTGACTTTCTTAGATAGGTAGTCAGAGAGTGTCTTTTCAGGAATAGGTACGCCAAGACAAGTGTGGAGATTCGCTCCCCCTAAGTCCAGATCAATAGCAGCTACTTTATGGCCCATTAAGGCCAGACAGATCGCCAGATTGGCCGTCACAAGGCTTTTTCCAACTCCACCCTTACCACCGCCGATGGCCCAGATTTTTTGTTGGCCCTGTGGGGACAAATGTGTCTGAAATTCGCTACTTAGACTGTTTTGGTCGTTATTATTAAACACTAGATTCCATCCTAAATTATCTACGGCAATAACACTCAATTGTATTTGCAATAGAAATTATAGGAATAAAAATATCAAATTGTAAGGGAAAAAATAGCAAAGTGGTTGATTCCACTATCGCTGTAATTAATGCAGGGAGATTTACTCTTTCTTGGTCTTAAGCTAGTCTTAAAAACGTTATATTAGATACTTGAAAGAAATAGGCGACTACAGAACTTGGTTACTCGTAGCCGCGCTACTTGGGAGCCTTAAATGGGTCAAGCGTTTATGTCACAATTTAGAATTACTTCGCCACTTAGACTGCGTTCAGATTTACACCTAACGCGCAAAATTTGGCATATCTCTACAGGCCTTATTGGTCTTCTCGTTTATAAAAAAACAAATGCCTCTGCAGATGAGACAGCTTTTGTTCTTTTAACTTTTGCTATCGCCGCATTTTTGTTTGAATTTCTACGTTTAAGAGTGGAGAAGGTGAATCACCTGGCCATGCTGCTTATGAAGCCAGTCATGAGGGAGTCTGAAAGGAACTCTGTCAGTGGTCTGCCGTTTTATGCACTAGGCGTTTCTTTAGCCCTCTTCTTCTTTCCGGAGCGAATCGCAATCCTCGCCACTTTATTTTTAATCTTCGCTGACCCTATCGCTTCATTTTTTGGAATTCTTTACGGAAGAGACAAAATCCTTCCAAACAAGTCCCTTCAGGGAACGATTGCGGCCTTTTCTGTTTGTTACCTGGCCACTATCGTTTATGGGCTAATCTATGTCGGACCGAGCATGAACCTTTTGGTTTTTGCTATCGCGGCCGGTGTAATTGGTTCGATTTCAGAAATGTGTTCACAGTTTGTGGATGATAACCTGTGTATCCCGGTTGTTTCTGGGCTTGGGTTATACCTGGTGAATTTCATTGTTTCTGTTTTCTAAAGAAGTTAAACAGCATTTTTTAAATGAGTATCGGGCTCAAGGCGTTCGAAGTTTTTGATCGCTTCGCTCATGCTCGTGTCTTCAATATCCGGAGATTGCCCTCGAAGCAGCACGTCCATCATGCGAATGCGGTCGGGAAGTGAGATGCTCTCCAGAAGAATTTCTTTAAGCTCCACATCTTTGATGACTAGAAGGCACAGGTTGTTAACCAGTCTTTGGGGAGAGTTCATTTCTTTTAAAAAGCGCGCGCGTTCTTTAACTGAAGTGATGTGGCGCTGAAGCCAGTTCTCAAGCACAGCATGCAGTCTCTCAATGGCATTATCGGGGATGGCCGATTTATCTTCGGTATCGAAATAATCTTCAACTTGAAAAACAGGATAAGGCAGGTGTTGCTCCTGAGTCAGTAACTGCACCCGGATTACACCTTGAACCAGGACTGTCATACTCTGGTCTTTGTTATGTTCAAGTAAAAGGATCTTTCCTATTGTTCCGATTTTTTTTGAGCGGCTGCTTGGGTGATAGAACGCCAGGTGCTGGCCCTGTTCGTAGCATTCTTTGAGCACGTCTTTGGACACTCCGTCGCTCACGGTAAGTGGAATGACCGTCTGAGGAAAAAAGACGTTATTGAACAAATAAAGTGTAGGGAACGAATACTTCATTGACCTATTTTATCCCAGGATGCCTAATACCATGTAAGGAGTTCCTACTCCCTTGAAATCTCAAGGAGCTCCCTTTAAAATGTGCCCATTCTTAGAGGATCTTATGATTTATTGCTTAACTCCCTCGGTCCAGAGAAAGATTTGGGGGGGAAAAAATTTAGAGAGCATAAAAAACCTCCCGGTTTTTACGGGAGCTGATCCAGTTGGAGAAACTTGGGAAATCTCCACTCATCGTGAGGGTCCAAGTTTTCATCAAGGTAAAACACTCGATTTAGATTTGTCATATTTAGTGAAACTTATCGATACCGGTGATGAACTTTCTGTTCAGGTGCATCCGGGAGATGAATACGCGCGCGCACACGAAAACAGCAGCGGAAAAACAGAGTGCTGGCTGATTCTTGCTTCAGAAAGAAGAGCGGGAATTTACCTTGGGTTAAAACCAGGAGTGAGCCGCGAAATGTTTTTGAAAGGACTTGAGAAAAAAGCGGATATGAGTTTGTTTCTCAATTTTTATGAAGTGAGCCCCGGTGAATTTTTCTATGTTCCGGCCGGAACAATCCACGCCATCGGTAGAGGAATTCTCATGGCCGAAGTGCAACAGAACTCAGGAATCACTTACCGCGTGTGGGATTGGAATCGTCTTGATTCCAAGGGAAATCCGCGCGAGCTGCATGTAGAGAAATCTCTCGATGTTATCAATTTTGATCCGGGCGCGAACACTCGCGATTTTTTCAGGTATGAAAGCGAGTTGTTTCAGCGTACTGGAAAGATAGACCTGGTCACTCATGACTCTTTCAAATTCTCATTGGTAAATCTAAAAAAAGATGAATCATTTGTGGTCAATCTTTCAGGGGCCTCAAGGCCGGCTTCCATCATGAATCTTCAAGGTCGCCTTTCGGCGAACAATGTTTATATCGATTCTTATTCAGCAGCATTGTTTAGGGATGAAAAGAAAGTCGTTCTTAAAGCGATGAATGCGACGTCTGTGCTTTTACTGGAATAAAAAGACCCTACTTCATTGGGGGGAAAAGTAGGGCCTTGGGTACCGCTTTGATGGGGGGGGGGGGAAGCGGTAGTTACTTCAATTCAAAAGTTAATTGATACGTTACCTCATGCCCAGTTCTCGATTTAATGATGATGTAATCATTAACGTCAGAGAAGTTGTTCATATCAGCAATATGAATAGTGTGTTTTTGATTTTCAAAATCCACTACTTTAGTCAGTCCCATTTCATTTGATTTAGTTCTTCCTGTTACAGAAGCTAATTCTCTTTTTGCGCGAGAATCAAATTCATTGAAGAAAGTTACTTTTTTATCACTAACTTCAAAAATCTTATTCATACGAGGTGTATGGCAAAGAACGCTTGCTTCTGCGTCTGTATTGAAGGTTAGTAGAGCTAAAAATGTAAAAACTAATGCTTTCATAACGTACTCTCTTTTGAGGTTTGTTACTGATACATAGAGCAAGGGTAATGCCAAATTTGAGACTGTGTATTTTAGGGGTTAGAAGGGGTGAGGTGTCTAAAGAATTACGACTGTCTAAAAAATTGACAATTTTTTAGACAGTAGCTTGAAAAAAATGCTCACTATTTAGTCGTAAGAAGCTCAAGGCCCATAAAAAGCGTTCTTTGGGTTTTACCGAAGTTATTGTCGCTGACGATAACGATGGATGGGTTGCCGTTAGGCAGGTTAGGGCCAAAGGCCACACCTTCAAGATTGTCCAGCTCCTTTATAGTCATCTGAGGGATGAAATCGTCGATATCGGCCACCAGCTCTTTTTCCACGGCTACAAAAGACTTATCCTTTAGTGAATCCATTTGAGAGATGTCAGTAGTCTTGTCGGTGATCTTGCATTTAAAGATGCGCACGACGTTTTTATTCATGAAAGGAAGCCAACTGCGCTCCATAGTATAGAAGTTTTTATCGTCGATCGCTGCGATATCCACCAGGCCGTTTTCAGCACTTGAGAGATCAGCTTTCATCGCTTCAACTTTCTCCAGTTGGTAGGCCACTTCGCTCACAGGTTTTAAAGCAGTGTAGCGAATAATGCGAACGTGGGAGCTGTAAGAAGTCGTCGTTAGCTGACCGTCTTGAAAAAGAGCTTCTTCGCTCCCCATAAAAACAGTTTTACCGTCAAGAGAAGTAGAGAGTGCTTCAAATGAGTGATTGTCTCTTGATCCGTACATTTTATCTGTGTGCTCTTTTTTAGGTAAAAGGAATTTTTCCGGGATGGAAACCATTCCTAAAAAATCTCCGGTGCGGCTAAAACGGTATAACTCAGGTGGCGTTGGCCTGGGGCGATTGATAGCACCTTCAGAGCTGATAAGAATGTCTTTCCCGTAAAAAGTGATTCCTTCGAAATCAGCTTCACCTTTCTTGAAATATTTCCCGTCTTTGTTTTTTAGCTTCACTACTTTAGTCGGCTTCACAGAAAAACTTTTTTCAGTAAGGCCGATTTCAAATTCATAAAAGCGCGTTTCATTGATAAGTGATTTGTCGTCGCTGACAGAGAGAAAGCGGTTGGTGAGTTTGTCGTAAACCAACCCTGAAAGACCACCTAATTCAGTCTCTGCGTACTTTTCTCCGGTCACAAAAGTCACATCTCCGATAAAACGTAACTTATCAGATGCATAAGAGTAGTTGATGGTAGTAATAAGAGAAACTAGCAGAAGATGTCTAACTAAGAGGGTCACATTATATCCTTGTGGTAAGCCTAATGATTGCGGTAAAATATTAACCAAATTTACAGCAACAAACCAAGAGTTTTGTATGGAAAAAAGCTACCTATATTGGGCATTAAGTGCGTGTTTTTTGTTTATTTCAAATAATGCCGCTGCCGATTCAGTTGCTGACTTCAAAAAAGTGATTAAAAAGCATCATTTCAGTGAGTCATCATTAGGTATTTATGTTGAAGATGATGGCAAAAAAGTTGTCGACATTAACGCCGATAAACTGATGATTCCGGCGTCTCTTACAAAAGTGATAACTGGCGGAGCTATCCTGACCAAACTTCCGCTGAGTAAAAAGTTTGTGACAGAACTTCAGAGTGCCGCTGAAATTTCAGGAGACACGCTTAAGGGGGCCTTGTGCCTTAAAGGCGGAGGTGATCCTTCATTTGTTTCTGAAAAAATGTGGTACCTGGTTAATGAGTTCTCAAGAAATGGAATTAAAAATATTCAAGGCGACTTGATTGTCGATGCCACTAGATTCGACAGCGAGCTCTTCGATGCGGGCAGGGATTCAACCCGGGTTGACCGCGCTTTCGATGCACCCATCTCTGCTGTCTCGTTTAACTGGAACAGCGTGAATGTTTTTATCCGTCCAGGCGACAAGGCCGATGAACCTGCCAAAGTTTTCCTGGATCCTATCAATGATTACCTTGAACTGGAAAATAGAACAAAGACGGTTGCCAAAAGTGGTGTGAAGTCGATTGAAGTCTCCCGCGTAAGACTTGGGCTTAGGGATAAAGTCATCGTCACTGGAAGCATTTCTCAGAATGCCGGAGAGACGGTTGTCTACAAAAGTATCTCTAACCCGCCATTGTGGGCAGGTTCTCACCTGAAAGAGTTCTTGCTTCAAAGAGGGATTACCACCAAGGGAAATGTTAAAGAAGGCGAGTGTGAGTCAGGTGCTAAAACTCTGGGGAGAGTAGATTCAAAAAATCTCAATGAGATCACCAGTGACATGCTGAAGTTCTCAAATAATTTTGTGGCCGAAATGCTGGTGAAGAATTTGGCGGCTGAGGAACAGACGACGCCTAAAAAAGCTTCGATGAAAGACGGGATTGAGAGTCTTAAGGGCTACCTGGATACACTTGGTCTTTCTCGCAAAGACTACTCACTGGAAAATGTCTCAGGACTTACCAGGGGCAATCGCTTTACCGCCAAGCAATTAGCGGTAGTTTTGTCCAGCGTGAAAAATGATTTTCTGATTTTTCCCGAGTTCCTTTCCGGGCTACCGATTGCTGGCGTGGATGGAACAATGAAAAACAGATTGAAAAAAGAAAACGGAACCCTCGTTCGTGCTAAAACCGGATACCTTGATGGGATCATTGGACTCGCAGGCTACGTAGGAAGAAAAGATAAATCACCATTGATTTTTGTTTTTATGTTCAACGGTGGATTCGACCAAGGTCTTGCGGCAAGACCGATGTTTGATGACTTAATTGCCGAGCTTTTAAAAATATAGGTAAAAATATGTCTTTAGCAAATAAAAGAACCCAGACCTTAAACAGGACGGAACTAAAAAAAGTTCTGGCCGTGGCCCGCGGAGAAGAGCGCGCCGATCTGATCATTAAAAATGTGAAGATCTTAAATCTCATTACTGGGGAGACTTACGAATCAGCGATTGCCATCGCTGGAAAAACGATTGCAGGCGTGGGCCTTGAGTACCTGGATACAGACGCACTAAAAGCACATGAGTACATGGATGCCAAGGGCGCAGTCGCAGTCCCTGGATTTATCGATGGTCACTTGCATATCGAATCTTCGATGATGAACCCGTTTGAGTTTGAACGTATGACCTTACCGATCGGAACAACCACGGCCATCTGTGACCCGCATGAAATCACCAACGTTATGGGTGACAAAGGGTACGCCTGGTTTCTTCGTTGTTCAGAATTAATGCACCAAAATTTATTTGTGCAAACTTCATCATGTGTGCCGGCCTTACCTGGATTTGAAAGTAATGGTGGAGAGTTTAAACTTTCTGAAATGCTCAAATACAAACAGCACCCGAACGTTTTAGGTCTGGCGGAAATGATGAACTTTCCTGGAGTCATCAACGCTGATGATGCCGTATTGGATAAGATCGAAGCGTATTCTGATTTAAACCTTGATGGGCATTCGCCGCTTGTCCGTGGGAAGGCCTTAAACGCTTACATTGCGGCAGGTGTACAGAACTGCCACGAAACTGTAACCAAAGATGAAGGGCATGAGAAACTGCAGAAGGGGATGGCGCTGATTATCCGCGAAGGATCAGTCGCCAAAAACATCAAGACTCTCGCACCTCTGGTCAGCGAATTTAACTCCACTCAATGCTTGTTATGCACTGATGACAGAAACCCTTATGAGATTCTGGAAGAAGGCCATATCAATTACATGATCAAAAAAATGATCAATGAACTGAAGATGCCGGCGCACATTGCTTACAGGCTTTCTTCTTATTCAGCTGCAAAACACTTTGGACTAAAGAGGCTGGGGCTGATTGCTCCGGGAAAACAGGCAGATATTGTTTTACTTCGCGACGTAGACCAGGTCGATATTCAAGAAGTGCTGATGGCCGGAAAAACCATTTCTTCATTGAAGCTTGATGAAACAATTGCCAAAAAATTAAGTGACTCGCTTCCACCGCTGGAAAACACGATTAAAAGAAGGCCGCTTGCAGAAAGTGATTTCAAATACGATCTGAAGCCTGGAGCCTATAACGTTATCGAAATCGTCAAAGATGAAATCATCACCAATCACCTGGTGAGTCGCTATGACGGTACTAAATTCGAACATGATGACATTCTTTTTATGGCCAACATCGAAAGATACGGAGCTGAACTAAAACCTGCGCTGGGCCTTGTCCGCGGAACAGGACTTAAAAAAGGAGCGATCGCCGCTTCAGTCGCTCACGACTCTCACAACCTAATGGTCATTGGATCTAACCTTGCCGATATGGTGACAGCGGTGAACGCTTTAATCACTTCAGGTGGGGGCCTTTGCGTGGCTATGGATAAAAAAGTCACAGGACTGCTTGAGCTTCCTCTTGCCGGCCTGTTGAGCTTAAAAACGGGTCAGGAAATTTTTCACGATATTAAAAAGTTAAAGACTGCTTATAAAGAATGCGGAATCACTTTAGATGAGCCTTTCATCCAAATGGCCTTTTTGGCCTTGCCTGTTATTCCAAAACTAAAACTTACTGACCGCGGGCTTTTTGATGTAACGACTTTCTCTTATATCTCGCTCGAGGCAAAATGAGCTGGTACGTCTACGTTATCCTGACCTGTAAAGGCAAACTCTACACCGGGATTTCAACAGACCCGGAAAGGCGTTTTATCGAGCATCTCTGTGACCCTAAAAAAGGCGCTAAGTATTTCAGGTCAGATTCACCAGTTATGATTGTACACCTGGAAGAAGCGGGAAGTATGTCGAGCGCACTTAAGCGGGAAGCCGAGATTAAGAAATGGTCCAGCCAGAAAAAGCGTTCAGTATTTTTAAAAGACCATTTGCAAAATATAAGTAACTAAAAAGGCCAGTAGAGTGGAAATGGTCATAGGTAAAAGGACCAGTCTTTTTTTACTTAAAACCTTTCCTTTAACAACCAGAAACATTTTGCTGATTAAACTCCCAGTCAATATCACCATCATAATCGAATGAATTTCAAAAAGACTCATTTGGGTTGAGAAATTGGCGGCATTGACTGCCAGGATCGCGTGAGCTTCAAAAAGAGAGGCGAGGAATGTTGCTGCAATCACAGGCACACTGGTAAATTCTTGCAAGATGATCATTAAAAACTTTAAGAGGGCGATGTAAAACGAAAAAACCAGGACTTTTTTCCAGACAATGGGGTCATCAATTTCTAATTCATTGAGTCCTTCGACCTGGAGATCTGCTCTTTTTGTTTTCAATATCGAGAAAAGCAAAAAGGTTGAAATAAAGAGAAGTGTCAAACCGAATGGCACCAGCATTTGAAGAGTTAAAAAATTAGAAACAGAGATGACGATCAGAATGCACTCAATTAACATTGAGCAAGTGGCGACAAGAAGAGATTGGGCCAGCAGTTTTTCTTCCAGGTTCAGGAAACGCTTATCGTAATTGAGCTGAACATAAACAGTTGTGCTTGAGATAAAGCCTCCTAAAAAACCCTGGAGCAATAAGCTCTTTTTTCCACTGAGCAGATGGAAGGAGAGAAAGCTTATAAATTCAAGTGAAGCGACAAGTGCTGCAATTTTTATAAAAAAGTGCAGGGAAATTCCTCTCATCTGCCAGAGGTTTTCTGGAGCGATATAAACCACTAACCAAAGACTTAAAAGCAGAAGGATATCTAGCCAGATATGTTTTTGTTTTAAGTGGAAAGAAAGTGGGGTTTGGTGATCGCTCATAATATGATTATTCTACAAAACATGAGAGGACTTAGTCATGAAAAGAAATTTTGAGCCTTTATTTAGAGAAAAGATCATGAGCATTCTGGGGTTTAAAGACCCAGCTCATGATATTAATCATGTAGAGCGAGTGGTGGGAATGGCCAGGCATATTGCTATAGAGAAAAAGGCTTCGATGGAAATCATCGCTCCTGCAGCGTGGCTTCACGACCTGGTCAATTTACCAAAAAATCACCCCGATAGAAAACGCGCTTCAGTGATGGCTGCCGACGAGGCGATTTCATTTCTTCGCAGCGTGGATTACCCTGAAAAATATTTCAAAGATATACATCACGCCATCAGTGCCCACAGTTTTTCAGCTGGGATTAAGCCTGAGACGATCGAAGCTCAAATTGTCCAGGATGCTGATCGATTGGACGCCCTGGGGGCGATCGGATTGGCCAGGCTTTTTTCGATAACGACTCAATTGCAGCGCCCTTTTTATGATGCCGCTGATCCATTCGCTAAAAATCGCGAGCTCGATGACAAACTTTACGGCATCGATCACATCCATATCAAACTAAAGAGTATTGCTGAAACAATGAACACGGACTTCGCTAAAAAAGAAGCCGCTAAAAGATTTAAATATATCGAAAATTATTTAAAGGAACTTGAAGGGGAAATCTCTTTAGGTTGAAGGAAGTTGCAAAGGCCGCTTTGATCTTTATCAATCTCTCATTTTTTGCGCTTTTTTGACGCTCTGGTGCTTCCCCAAGCCTATTGGAAGCTATAAAATGGCGGATATGAGAAAAGCAGATAATTGGCAAGACGCATTTAAATTATTAGTCGAAGGCAACCGTGCATTCTATGAAGGGAAAACAACCCATCCAGAACGCGGAAGAGAGATTATGTTCTCCCAGTATCTTGGGCAACAGCCATTCGCCGCTAT
The DNA here is from genome assembly GCA_040377165.1 of Bacteriovorax sp. Lineage (GTDB taxonomy): Bacteria > Bdellovibrionota > Bacteriovoracia > Bacteriovoracales > Bacteriovoracaceae > Bacteriovorax. The sequence goes on along the minus strand of JBEIPI010000031.1, from coordinate 2,519 downwards.
TTTAAGTTGTGCTGATTCTCGTGTTGTTCCTGAGCTGGTGTTTGACGTCGGTATCGGTGATCTTTTCACTTGCCGTATTGCCGGGACGGTTCTTTCTGATGCCGTAATTGGCAGTATTGAGATGGCCGTAGAAGTTCTTGGTGTAACTTTGATCGTCGTAATGGGTCATGAAAATTGCGGAGCTTTCCGTGCGTGTATGAACCCTGAGAAGCACCCAAATATTAAAGGTATTTCTTGGCAGTTAATCCCAATTATTGAAGAGCTTCGTCCTCTTCACGGTCACAACCCAACAGACCACTTGTACTATTCAATTATTTCAAACGCTAGAAAAGTGGCCCAGCAACTTCAAACAGTGGGTCCGGTTTTAAGTCCAGGAATTAAATCTGGAAAGCTAAAAATCATTCCGGCATACCACTCATTAACAACTGGTAAAGTGACATTTTTCGAGCCAATTAACTAGGTGAGAGATACTCGCTTAAGTTTTGGGCCCCCATAATGACAGCAGCAATGCCCTGGCCAGGGTATTGGGTGTCTCCTAACATATAAAAATTTTCAACCGGTGAGCGGGCAATTAAAAAGTCTAATGGATTTCTTTTTAATGAATGAGGGATTCCTCCGACCAAACCACCGTAGCGATGAGTGTATTTTACAAATGTCTTCGGACTGCCGGTGAAAACATTCTGCAGGTCTTCATCTTTTAGCTCAAATTTTTCTTTTAAAACATTCAAAATAAAATCGGCACACTCGTGCTTTTTTTTCTCATAATCATTTTTATCAAGGCCTGTCCATCCCTGGTATCTGGTATGAGTAGAGATCGTTACGACCTGTCTGCCGTTAATAGATCTTTTGCGATCGTTGGGATGAGAGAGAGAAACAAAAAACGAACGTGTTTCGCAATGAGGAATAGGGTCAGTGTGAATTTGGTAATAAAGCCCTGCCCTCTGATGTGAAATTGGAATCGTAAGGTAAATCATAAAGGCCGACCAGCACTCCGAAGGATCGGGAGCAGGGTAGTGGCGGTAAAAATCTTTTATCTTTTTTTCATCAAACAAGTCTGAGTGGTTCCAGACAGGAATGGTTGAGACCACTTTTTTTCCTCTAAAGCTGGACTTGTTGGTAGTGACTTCAAATCCAGACTCAATTGGTGAAATTTTTTTGACGATATGGCGATAAAAAATGTGGGAGCATTTTTTAGCAAGCTCCTGTGAAAATGCCTTCATTCCGCCTGTCGGGTAAAAAGTATCATTGGGATAAGAAAGCCCCATCGCCGCCATCAAGAGCGGAGTGTCTCTGCGGTGATTTTGGGCGGTAATAAAAAGAAGCTCATCAAGCATAGAGAGGTATTCAGGGTCTGTTATATTGAAAGAGCGGAATTCATCGTCCACGCTTTTTAATAAGGCCGGCAAAGATTTAATTGCTTTAAAGAGATCAAGGGAAAAAAACTTGCCGAATGTTTTAAAAGAGCGCAGAGGAATATTGGTAAAAGTATGAGAGAGGTCCCACCCTGTTTTATCGATGCTGGCCATCTGCTCCCACAAGTTTTTGTGATTAATTCCGGGGAAGTTTTTTTCTAATTCATTTATCCAGCGGGTCGTTTCTTTGTAGCGGAGAACTTTTTTAGTTGGAAGAATGGAGACGATTCCCGGATCGGCTTCAATCAGGTCAAGGTGAAGATCTAAATCGTTTATGAGTCTTGCCAGCGGTCTATTTTCTTTTAATCCGGAAAGAGTGGTCGCTCCGGCGTCGAAAGTGTATCCGTCTCGTTCAAAATAAGACGAGCAGCCGCCAGGAAGTGAATGCGCTTCAATGAGCGCAACCTTAAATCCTTTTTTCTCCATTAGAGCAGAAAAAGCGAGACCGGAGCTACCCGCACCAATGACGATGTAATCATATTCCATAAGTTGATCTTAACTTAAAAAGGGCAAAATAAGTGGTTGTCTAGGAAATGCCTAAAATTTAATCGTCGTTCTCTTCGTCGTCGTACGCGTAACTTTCTCCCCAGGAGTCGTTAAATTCCGCAGGAACGTTCGGGTCTGCCTTATCCTTGTATCCGTAAGGGCAGTTAAGGCAACCCCTCTGACAGCAGTGTCCGCGCTTTAAAAGATAGTGAGCAGTAAAAACAAGATTGCCATCTTCATTGATGGTGTAGTCGACATTTTCGATGAGAGTAGGAGATTTAGTCATAACAAAAAAAAACGGCTCCCGAAGGAGCCGCCATATTTGGATCTAAAAAAGATTATTCTCTTCTTCCGCGTCCGCCGCCGCCGAATCCACCACGTCCACCGCCATCACGGTTTCCGCCGCCGAATCCACCACGTGAACCGCCTCCACCAAATCCACCACCAGTTCTTTCTGGTTGAGGTTTAGCTTCAGAAACTCTTAGTGAACGTCCTTCGAACTCTTGACCATCAAGTTGAGATACAGCTGATTGAGCTCCATCTTCTGAATCCATTTCCACGAATCCGAAACCTTTTGATCTACCAGTTTCACGATCAATGATGATTTTCACTGATGCAACT
>JBEIPI010000045.1:0-24415 GCA_040377165.1 Bacteriovorax sp. | reverse complement strand
TGAACTCAATATCCAGCATCTAGAGAAGTCCCATCTAAAGTGGAAAGAGGCGATCGAATGCGCACTTTAACTCCATCGCAGTTTTTTGCTTTAATGAGAACACTCTTCGGGTTGTGGTTAGTTTGCCATTTCTTTTTTCTCATTCCCTATGGGGAGGAACTTTTTAGTACAAGCGGAATCAAAGTGGCAGGAGGGGCCCTTTATTTACAGGAATTCCTCTCTCCTCTTCGCTCGCCTTCAGGAATCAGCATCCTGCTTATCCTCTCGGTTTTATATTCTCTTTGCTTCACCCTGAAAATTTTCCGCAGGACTTCTGCGCTCTTTCTTTTTTTCTCCTGGATTTTTTTATTTCATCAGGATCTATTGTCATATAATCCTGGTGTTCCTTATGTCGGCTGGCTGCTTTTAGCGATGACATTAATCGACTCCAATGAAGAGCGCTTCTTCTGGGAAAATAAAAATCCTGACTTTCATTTTCCTCCTATACTCTTTTGGGGGTTATGGCTGGTCATGGCCCTGGGCCACACGGCCAGCGGTATTCATAAACTTCTCTACTCGCCGTTATGGAGAGAAGGCAGAGCACTCGTTTATGTCTTTGACTACCCGGCGACCAGAGGTGATTTTTTCTCCGGACTTTATTACCAGTTGCCACTCCTTTTTCAAAAAATACTGAATTGGTCAGTTGTTATTGTAGAGTCTTCGTTCGCCCTCGCTTTTATCCTGCCAAAACACCGTAAAATACTCTGGTATGCTAACCTGCTTATGCATATAGGGATTTTAGTCTTTTTGAAATTTGCGGGACTATCTATTTTTATGCTGATAATTCACGGATTTATGATTGAATGTGGCTGGTTTCGCTTTGGCGGAATTTCCAGGCTTAACATCCGTAAATAATGACAAGACTCATACATTTTCAAAAGACAATCTTCTTATAATTTTCAATAAAATTTTCAATAAGATTACCGATAAACCTTATGGTTATCTAAAAATTATTCCATTTTGGAGTCCCTTTTATGATGTTTAAGAAGCGCTCACTGATGTTCAAGTTAATGACCTTCATCAATGTCACCGCTCTGGTGATTTTGATGGCGATTGGTTCATACAACTTAAAGAGAACAACTGTTGAAGTTGAAAGGCAAATTGATGACGCTAAAGATGTTCTCATTCAGTCTATTAAGTACACTGCGGCCGATTACGTAAAAGAGGGAAACATTAAGAATTTGCAGACGATAGCTCATGAAGTCGTCAATGACTCAAGTATCAACGAGGTTTTCTTTTACGGCAAAGACAAAAAAGTAATTGCAACTGCTAAGAATACTTCTCCTGAGGCGCAAACCGAAAAATACTATGAGGCAAAAGCTGATATTGTTAAGCTGGGCGAAGAAGCTCAAGGCCCAGTCGGCTCAATATTGATTAAATACAATCACAATGAAGTCAATGCCATTACAAGAGACTTCATTATTAGCGGACTTATTGCCAGCGTCATCGCTCAAATTATTCTTGCCCTTGTTGTCTGGTTCACTCTTTCAAAGAGTATCAAGGCGCTTAATTTAACCACAGATAAACTTAACGATATCAGCAAAGCAACTAAAGACAGTTCAGTTGAAGTTGAAACTATATCTCACGAGGTTTCAAATTCGGCCAATGAGCAGGCCGCTTCCATCCAGGAGACTGTGGCCACACTCGATCAGATCACTTCTCAAGTTAACACGACAGTTGACAGCGTTGATAACTCAACCAAAAAATCTCAAGAGTCGCTGCACATTGCAACTGAGGGTAAGACCGTTGTCACGGAAATGATTCAGTCAATGGAGGCCATCGGTAAATCCAACAATGAAATCATGGAAGAGATCGCCCGTGGAAATGAGCGCATTGGCGGGATCGTAAAAATCATCAATGAAATTTCACAAAAAACTGCAGTCATCAATGATATCGTTTTCCAAACGAAGCTTCTTTCTTTTAACGCTTCTGTTGAAGCGGCAAGGGCCGGCGAGCATGGAAAAGGATTTGCGGTTGTTGCTGAAGAAGTCGGAAACCTTGCACAGATGTCGGGAAAGGCCTCAAAAGAAATCGCTGAAATCTTAAGTGATAGTATCGTGAAGGTTAACTCAGTTATCGAGGAAACCAACCGCAACGTGAAAGTCCTGACTGAGGCCGGCTCACAAAAAGTCGACAGCGGAATGAAAGTTGCGGAAAGATGCGGAACTGTATTAGAAGACATCGTCACCAATGCTGCTATCGTTAAAAACATGCTAAATGAGATTTCTGTTGCCTCTAAAGAGCAGGCCGAAGGTGTCCGCAATATCGCAGCCGCGATGAACCAGCTTGACCAGACCACGCTAAACAACAATAAAGCAGCTGCTCAGTCTTCTGATAACGCTAAAAAACTCTTAACCCACTCAACATCGCTGGAGTCAGCGGTCATTGAGCTCCAAGTGGAGATTTTCGGTGGTAAGACCGAAGTGAAGTCCGCTCCGGTTAAGGCTGCCAAGGCCGTCAAAATAATCGAAGAAAAGAAAGTTGAAGTTAAGAAGATTGAAGAGAAGAAATTTGAAGTCAAGAAAGTTGAAGAAAAGAAGGTTGAAGTTAAGAAAGTGGAAATTAAACCCGTAGAGAAACCGGTACAAAAGCATATCGATATGCCAAAGACAAAAGATAAAGCGACCGTCACTAAAAAAGACAATGTTCTGCCAATGGTGAGAAAGACCACAAAAGTTGCTCCTGTCGAGGTCGCACCAAAGAAAAAAATGGCGGCCAATGACGTCCCTACTTATGATGACCCACGCTTTGAAGATGTTTAATCAGGAAACAGAGCGGACATGGTCCAAAAGATCGTGTTCGCGCTTAAATTGAATCAGAGCGAATCTCACGAAAATAAATGAAATGAAATACGGCACTAAAAAGGAAATCAAAAGCCCTTTGACCGTAATAAGAATCGGAATTTTTCTGTCGACAAAAATATCCGACATGATCTCCGGCCCCACCAGATCAAAAATCCACAAGAACAAGAGACCAAAGAGAAGACCTCCGGCAATTGATAAAAAACTCATCAGGTAGAGAAAATATTTTGTCGCCTGGTCAATCTTTGAGAAAGACGCCCCTAAAATCCAGAAGCTCGCCAGGTCTGATTTGATCTTGTTGAAAAAAACCAGAAGGCCGGATGATATACACAAAGAAACCAGTAAACTCATTGCTGCAAATAAGAAGATCATAACGGTGCTTTCAAGCTTCAAGGCCCACACGAGTGTGGAGTTTTCCTCTTCCCATGTTTTAAGCTGGATTTCTTTTGGGATTTCCGCTTTGAGCGCCTTAAAATCCATATTGCTGTAAATGCGGATCCGGTTGATCATGTGAGATTGAATCAAGTTCTGAACCAAGGGAAGTCTCACCCATAAATGGTAGAGATCAATCTCCGGTACCTGGCTGGAGATGAGTCTTTCAACTTTGATTGATTGACTGCGCGGGATCTCCCCCATCAAACTGTCAGCGTGGGCCGGTGAAACAATCTGCAAAGTCTCCGGAGGCGCCACTCCTACTTTATAAGCAAGGTCATAAGGCATAATCGCATCGACTTTTTTCCTGTCGATTGATGTCTGAAGGTCGTTGCGGAATAACTCCGGCACATAACCGCTTTGATCGATTCCATGAACAATCACCGGAGTGACAAAAGTGCGGTATATGAGCAAGAGCTCAATCTCGTACTCTTTTGAGTAGAGTGCTTTTTTTTCATCAAGGATTTTAAAAAGTTTCTGATAGGATTCATCACTTGGCTCGCTCTTATAAAAAAGAGTCGCGTTTCCAAGCACTGCTTTTGATCTCTGCATGAGGATGTTCTGAAGCCCACCCATGGTGCTTTGAAGGACAATTAAGGCAAAAGAGGAAAGAAAAAGACCAACGACTGCCAGGATCAGCAGGCGTTGGCGGTTTTTCGCTTTTACGATATAGAAGAAAAAATATTTTAGATAAGTCTTAAACACGAAATACTACTTGGCCTTTTCATAAAAAGTGGTCTTCGTTTCCACCAGGTCAGTTAAATACGCATCCGGAGTGTAGCGGTCCTTGTTGACTGTCTCGCTAAAACCTTTAAGCGCATTGTGGATCTTATCTAATCCTTCGCTGTCTGCATATCTTAATAATCCGCCTCTGAATGGAGGAAATCCGGTTCCAAAGATTAATCCCAGGTCAACATCTCCGGCAGATGTCACAATTCCATCTCTTAAGACCGCAGCGGCTTCATTGATCATTGGCAGAAATAGGCGCATCTGAAGCTCTGTCTCGCTCATTTTCTTTTTATCTTTTGGCAAAAGCTCATCAACTTCAGAATTTGGCCCTGTCACCTTTCCTTTTTCATCATAAAGATAGAACCCTTTAGAGTTTTTCTTCCCAAGGAAATTCTTCTCCATCAGTTTATTGGAGAACTTTGAAGGATGTGCTCTCTCACCCAGCCCTTCGTACATGACTTTCGCAACTTTCACACCGACATCAATTCCAACTTCATCCAGAAGGCGGCATGGGCCCATTGGCATACCGAAGTTAAGCGCCGCCTGGTCAATGTCTTTAACACTCACACCTTCATCCAGAAGGTATCCGGCCTCATTCAAGTATGGAGTAAGGATTCTATTAACTAAAAATCCCGGACCGTCTTTTACGATAACCGGAGTTTTCTTCACTCTTAAAACCCATTTATGAAGGGCCTCAATCGTCTCAGGCGAAGTTTTATCGTGGATGATGATTTCCACCAGCGGCATCAAATGAACCGGGTTAAAAAAATGAAGACCAGCAAAACGCTCCGGAAATTCCAGGGCCTTTGACATTTCCTGCACTGAAAGCGAAGACGTGTTACTAGTTAGCAAACAGTCACGGCTGACGTGCTTTTCTGTTTCAGCGAACACTTTCTTTTTGATGTCCATATTCTCAACAACTGCTTCAATTACCAGGTCAGTTTTAATAAACCCGCTGTAATCAAGCTGTGCAGTGATGGACCTTTGTTTTCTTTCGAATTCATCCGCATTGATTTTCTTGCGTTTAAGTGCACCCGAAAAATTCTGAGACGATTGTTTTAAACCCAGGTTAAGGGCATCAGTTGTTAAGTCTTTCATGATCGGCTGCATTCCCGCATCGGCCATAAGCCATGCGATACCGCCACCCATTGTCCCGGCACCTAAGGCCGCACCACGCTCTAGCACTGGAAGAGGTTTAGTTGATTTAGGGCCATTGTATTTTTTTACGGCCTCAGACATAAAATAAATATGCTGAAGATTTTTACTCTGCTCACTGATGGCAAGCTCACCAAAGGCCTGCGCTTCACTGGCCAGGTATGAAGTTCTTCCCTTCATCATCCCCGAGTCCATGACGTCAAGAATCTTTAAAGGGGCCTGGTAAAAACCATTGGTCTTCTTTAAAACACTCTCACGCACTTTCTGGAAAATGATTTTTCTGGTAACGAAATTCTCTGTCGCCAGTTCCGACATTGATTCTTTAAATGATTGCTTCTTCGGTTTCTTAGTGAAAAAGTTAGGGGCCATCGCCAGAAGATTCTCGCGTGGATACACTTCTTCAACAAGACCTACTCTTTTTGCTTTATCAGCACGCAGAGTTTTTCCAGTCAGGATCATATCAAGAGAATTCGGAAGACCGATTTTTCTTGGAAGCCTATAAGTCCCGCCGAAGCCCGGGATGATTCCCAGCTTTACTTCTGGTAGACCCAATTGAGTCTTCGGTGAATTAGAAGCGAGAATTGTCTTACATGAAAGTGAAAGTTCAAGACCTCCACCAAGACAGACACCATCAACACAAGCGATAGTGGGAACTGTTAAATCCTCAATACGGTTAAAGATCATCTGCCCGCGCTCAGACCCATCGGCTGCGTCCGCTTCTGTCTTCATGCTGGCAATCAGGTTGATGTCCGCTCCAGCAAGAAAACAGCCTTCTTTGTGCGAGTGAAAAATAACCCCGGTAATATCAGACCCTTTTTTATGCAGCTCTTCGATGATGTCGTTAAGCTCGGTCATCGTCTCAATATCCAGAGTCGTCATCGACTTGGTTGAATTAAACCCGAAGCCCACGTAAGCGATATTGTTTTTGTACTCTAAGCTGATTCTATTATTTGCCATTTGTTTTCTCTCTTTTTTAAATTAACGAACCAGGTTTTCAACAACGACCGCACCACCTTGACCACCACCGATACACAGTGATGCCAGACCGTACTTGCCTTTTCTTCTTCTTAGTTCATGAATAAGAGTCACTACCAGCCTTGAGCCAGTTGAGCCAACCGGGTGGCCAAGAGCGATCCCTCCGCCATTGACGTTCACTTTACTCCAGTCCAACTCTCCCCAGGCCTTATCAAGACCAAAGCGTGCTGCCACATCCTTATCCTTTAATCCGATCCCCACCGCTAAAATCTGAGCGGCGAAGGCCTCGTTAAGTTCAAACAGGTCAAAGTCAGAAAGCGTGAGATTCGTTCTTCTCATCACTCCATCCATTGCTAAAAGAGGACCCATTCCCATTCTTTCCGGTTCTAATCCATGGAAATGGTAATCAGTTAATTTAGCGATTGGTTTTAAGTTGTATTTTTTTACCGCTTCTTCCGAAACAAATAATAAAGCTGATCCACCATCAGTGATCGGACAACTATTACCAACAGTGACTGTTCCAGATTTTTTATCGAAGTAAGGCTTCATCTTTCCAAGCCCTTCAACTGTTGAGTTCGCGCGAGGACCAACATCTTCAGACAGAAGTTTAGTCAGGCCTTTACCAATTGTGATCGGTAGAATTTCGTCTTTAAATTTTCCTTCTTTGGTTGCATTGGCCGCTTTAGCGTGTGAGTTGTTAGCGTACTCATCCTGCATCTGGCGAGTGATTTTTAATTCACGGGCAAGCAGCTCTGCAGTCTGCCCCATGTTTAATCCACAGAAAGGATCTGTCAGACCTTGCTCGATAGCGACAATCGGAGTTAAGTAATGCGGACGAAACGCGCTCATCGCACTTAATTTTTCTCCCATTGATTTTGCTTTCATTAATTTTGCAAACAACTCAGTCATCTCTTTGTTGTACATCAAAGGCATTTGCGACATTGATTCAACACCGCCGGCAACCACGACATCACATCTTCCCGATGCAATTTTCAAGTAGGCCTGAGCAACAGCTTCCATTCCAGAAGCGCAGTTTCTATGAACAGAATAACCTGAAGTCTTTTTATCTAAACCCGCCTCAAGCGCAATCACGCGTCCAACGTTTGGGTATTTTGCAGGAGTCCCGGTGTTACCGAAGATCACTTCATCAACTTTGTCTGCGGGAATTTCTGTGTTGTCGATTAAGTGTTTTACCAGATAAGCACCAAGATACGGGGCCTGAACATCTTTTAAATCAAGACCAGCTTTGGCCTGCGGCGTTCTCTTACCATCGACGATATAGACATCTCTCATTGACATAAATTCTCTCCATAAATTTAAAGGCAATTTTTAAGAATAAAATTACTTAAATTCTATCGCTGAAAGCGGATTAATGAAAGAGAGACTTAGTAGGATTATTGTGAGGAACTCAATACCGGAGCAAAAAAAACGGGCTTCATTAAGAAGCCCGTCATTAAGTTTTGTTTGATGTCGTGGCCGCGATTAGAATCTTACTACAAGACCAGCTTGGATTGCTGTGATGTCTCCGTCTTCGATTTCTTTCGTTACGTTCTCAAGACGACCTTGGTCAGGGTTAGTCGAAACAGTGCTTGCCGACTTAGAAATCCCTGAAGTAATGTTCTTTGTATATGAAAGATCAACATTAAATCCGATCGTGTCATTTACATCAATCTCAGCACCAAGCTTAGCTGAACCAGCTAGAGCTGTTGAAGAGAAGCCTTCTGAACCAAAGTTAACACCGTTAGTTGAATAAGCGCTTCCGTTTTCATACTTAAGTGTTGAACGGTTGAAGCTTAACCCAAGACCAGCAAATGGCTTAATTCTTGAGTCTTCAGTAAAGAAGTACTTACCGTTAGCTTCAATCGTAAGCTTCTTAAGCGACATCTTTCTTCCAGAACCGTAAGTTCCGTAATAACCAGTGTTATAGTAACCGCCGTATCCGTAGTTAATGAAATCATTTGATACGTCAGTTAAATCAAGAGTTGTGTAACCAATTCCAAGACCAGCAGAAACTTGTGGCATAACCAGAGTTTCAGCACTCACACCAAACGTTACGTTTGATTCAAGGTCAATTCTATCGCCCTTAATGTTGCTTGTTCCAAGCGAAGGGATGATTTTTGATTTCTTCTCTTCTTTAACTGGAGCAGCTGGAACTTCAACGATTCTTGTTTCAACAATCGGGGCCGGTGCCACTGGAGCAGGTGCCACAGGAGCAGCTTGAACCGTTTGAACTTTATCTTCGTTAAGGTTGTTTAAGCTGTTTGAAAAAGCACTTTGAAGCTTATTTGTTAATTGAATCTCCTGCTTCACGCGGATATCTTCAATCTTCTTCTCGACCATGATCTTATTTCTTTCTTCTAATTTTTCTCTTCTTCTCTTTAGAAGTTCAGAAGGAGAAAGTTTTCCTTCGATTTCAATCTGGTCCATCTCAAGTGCGTCTTGATTTGCCAGAGCGTCTTCTGCTTCGTCTAATACATAATCTTCCTGGGCCTGAACAGGAGTCGTTTGAGCCACTGCAACGAAAGCTGTCGCTAAAAACAAGCTCATGAACGTTAGTCTTTTGTTTTCAAGTTTCATAACTTCTCCTCATTTTAAAGACCGCTCACTGTGTGAGAGTGAAAGCTGGCCTCATTCATTAAACTGCCAAATCGATATTCGATACGAGAATAGCAGACTGAGGATTAATCACATTATTTTTGTGCTAAGCATGAAATTATTACAGAAACCCGTTTACTTTTTAAACGGATAATATTGAAAGCGCTTACCTTCGCCTTTTGGCTCAAGTATCCTATTGATTTTACAGAGAAGTAGCTGCTGTTGGGCCGGAGAGACACATTGCTCAGGATCTCCTAAGTACCTGGTTCTTATGAACATCATGATAGAAGTGATAATCGAAGTCATCACCAAAAGAAGCAGGATATACTCGATTGCCGTCTGCCCTTTTTGGTCAAAAAGCATGTTTTTTCCACACTTTTTCCAAGGTTTCATAGGGACTCCCGCCATCTTTTGATCTCAACCAGGGATGAAAAAGTCCCCAGAGAGTCCTCATTATATGGGCCGAAATACAATACGTTTTTTAAACGCGACATCAATAAAGGAGCACTGTCTTCAAGGACCGTGACTAATTTTTTCTTAAAGCTCGCCGATGCTTTCAAATGGGCCCCGTAATCTTTGTCCTCGATAAAAACATCGAGAGTGAATTTCATCTGACAGTCCTGTAGCTCAAAATCGTATTCAGGAAAAAGATAATCTAAATCCTGCATCAGGATTGATTTCACTTTCTCAAAAATGAAGTCGATCTTCGTCCCTTCTTTTTTGGCCATGATGATATTAAAGACGGCCGTATTGCCCTGGAAATAAACTTCCCAAAAAGGGCGGTCTGTCCCGATCTTAATCGGTGAAGTGAAGACACATTTTTTTCCTTCAAGCAATTTGGGAACACTGTCTTTAAAAGTAAAAGTTGTATTCAGGCAATTGTAAGAAGCGGATTTCCCTGTCTGAAGTTTAATTGGCAGCCCCACAGGATAGCCGCCGATAAACGCCATCTTCTCAGGTTTAATAATCCCGTCAAAACTCTCCAGCTCAAAACTCTGCACCAGACCTTTCTGGAATTTTAAATCCTGCAGGTTCAATTTCTTGAACTCTCCGCCTATTGCCAGGTGATGGGCCAGAAGATCAGCGATCAGGCGCTCATGATCAAGTTTGTAATAAGGAGAAATCAGCGAGAAAAAAAGATGCATGATCTCCGATTTGCTTCCAGTCACACTCAGGCGGTTCTGGAAAAATCCTCTGGTCATGTAAATCAGGGCATTAAAATCGTATCGGTCACTTTCCTGAAGTTTATCCTTCTTTGAAAAATGTGAGAAGAAGTGCAGGAAGTGGGCCTTCAAATCCTCAGGGATTGAATTTTCAAACAACATAGGGACCTTTGAAGCACTCTTCTCATTAAATAAAAGCGCGCTCACTTTCTGGCAGAAATCGAGATAGACGCTATCAAAAGCGTGGATCTCATTTTCAAACGAGAAACTTCCCATCGACTGACCTGCTTTTAAAAAAAGCTCAGGAAACTTGCGGCAAAGCTCGCGGTAGTTGCGGTGAGGAAGATCTCCAAGCACCACTTGTTTTTTCCCTACGAAGAAATAAACCTTCGAGGGCACAATATAGTTTTCAATATTTTTTAAAGGTTCCAGGTCCGATCCGGCACCCCATGACTTGAGGAACTCCACGTCGAGGCTGGTCAGTGAGTTAGTGAAAAAATCGCCGTAATTAAAACGGTCATCATCGAGCACCAAAACTTTCTTTCCGCGGTTTAATAAACCGATAGAAAGAAGAAAGGCGAAAAAATTGTGGCCGACAAGCGCGAAATCCAGGTTTCTACTGAGCATCCTTACCCTAAAAGCCCTTTGATGATCGCCTGCATTTCCTCTGCAGTTTTTTGGCGAAACCTCTCGCGGGCATTCAAATCCATTGAACTTAAGTTAATTGATTCTATCACATTATAAAAGGAATCAGCACGACTTAGTACATGAATTTCACCGGGAACAACTTCCAGGGCCAGGTCAATTTCAGTAGAGCGCTGGGTTTTAGGCCCCACCACCACCGCATTGTTGGAAAAGAATGGCTCTAAAACCGAGTGAATTGATCTCTCATAACCACCGCCAACATAACTGGCGCTAAAGAGTGTATAGAGTTCGCAAAGCACACCACCTGTTTGCAGGATCACTACAGATGCCTGGTTATCATAAGGAGTCGCTTCACTAACCAACTGGACATGAGAGGCGCCGAAGTAAACCTCGCAAGCTTCTTTGAGTGAAAGAACAAACTCATCATCAAGCTTGTGCGGCACCAAGAGCAGGTTCATCTTCTTTTCTCTCACCAGAGAAAGAAGTTTATCGTTTCTTAATACCGCCAGGTCAGAGGCCCACATGCTGCCGAAGATGATTTTTTCACTGGCCGGCAAGCTCTTTAATTTATCCAGGTAATTTTTTAAAAATGGTTTTTTATCAAAGGCCAACTGAGCGTTATTTGCGCGGTCAGTGATTCTTGGAATGCGGAAGTCACAGGAATAAACCTTGGCGTTCTTCCCTAAAAGATTTTTAAACAAGACAGCTTCATTATCAGTGGCCGCCACAACTGTATCAAAAAATTTAAAACACTCGCGCTTATACCAGGACATTTTTTTGAATGCACCCGACACCAGAACAAACTTTTTCCCGAAAAATTTCATCATCAAAAGTTCTGGAAAAAAATCATAACGGCAAAACACCACCACAGGAGCACTAACCCACTCCCACACACTCTGAAAATAAAGCAGACTAAAAGGTGAAGAGGATAAAATCGGAAGCCTTAAAAGCCTGACCTGCAGCGGGCGCTCTTTATAGATGGCCTGGCATTTTGTTTCAACTGAAGGAGAAGAAAAAATAATTTCCACCCGCTTTTCTTTTTGCAGAACAGCTTCAAGTAAAGGTCTTACCTGCTCCAATTCTCCCTCTGAAGAGACTTCAAAACAGTAGTCGGCCTTGAGGTTTTCTCTCTTAAACGAGAGTGAAGACTCTTCGAGAAAATTCTTTCTCTCAAAGTTGAGACGCTTTCTAATGAAGGGCACTAAAGGTCTTATGACTACGATTAAAATAGATAAAGGAAGCCTGATTATTGAGAGAATAAGAATAAAAATGATAAAAAAAAGTCGTGACATTGACAGTCAGAATCTCAAACCAGTGCCAGCTTGTCACTCAATATTCATATGAGTCATTGATCTGATTATTTTTGTCGGTTTATTCTTACTTTTCCTTACTCTTGGGCCTTTTCCTGACAACTGTTTAAAATAACATTGTAATCTTGAGTAAACTAATAAAGAATATTGAATCCGATTGCACGGGGTACATGAAAGTAACTATCTAATTATCTAATGAGGAGTGATTGAAATGTTTTCTAAACTTATGATGAGTCTAGCAGTGACGACCAGCTTAATGCTTGCTAGCAACGCAATAGCGCAAACAACTAAAGCTGACCAAAAGAAAGCTGCCGAAGCAAAGGCACTAGAAACTAAAAAAGCTGAAGAAGCAAAGCTAGCTGCTGAAGAAGCTGCAAAAGCGGCCGAAGAAGCTAAACGTGCTGAAGAAGCAAAACTAGCGGCTGAAAAAGCTAAAGCAGAAGACTCTTCTGGTGCATGGGGATACATCAAATCAAAATTCTCTGCTTCATACCACGGTGAATACTACTTCACTAGAAAAGACGTAAACAGCCTGAATGAAGATGACCACGATATCCAAGATCTAAAGATCATGCACAACCCGACAATCATCTATCGTCCAGCAAAAAACATTAAATTTCTTGTGACATCTGAATTCAAGTACACAGATGCTGCAGCAAAAGCAACTTACATCAACCGTCACTTCAGATCACTTATTCTTTTAACTCGCGAAAACGTGTTAACTGAAAAAGAAGATGGAATCGGTCTTAACCTTGGAGTTGGACGCCGTATTTTTGATAGAAACCACGGAAAGGCCGCTTCATATGGTAACACTCGTTTCAACGCAAGCTTAAGCAAGAAGTTTGGAGATCAACTATCAACTTCACTTTTCGCTCAATACCTAGCTAACGACCCTGTTCACGCTAAAGTTGGTACATCAACATGGAAGCACTCTATCGAGTTAATCCCATCATTCACTTTCCAGATCACAGAAAAGTTATCTTATTTCTTTAACGACGACTTCATCATCAACACTCCTTGGATCACAAACAATGACAAAAATATCGATTTTTCTCATGAAATGAACGTTGGTGTTGTTTCATACCAATTCAACGACAGCAACAGTGCTTACTTCCAATTCAAGTATCTTCACTTCTCAGGGGCACCTTTTACAGCAGCTCCTGGAGTTGACGACTGGTTCGAATACTATATCGGATATACTTACTCAATTACTCCAAAAGTGAGCATCACTCCGGAAGTTGGGTCTAAGATCTTCGGTGCAAAAGACGGACGTGACTTCTTCGCAAAAGAAGTTAAGTACCCAGAATTCGCTGTGTATTTCGACGCTGCTTTCTAGTTCAAAAATCAATGGGGTTGGGTTAATACCCAACCCTTATTGTCAAAAAAGTTGAAGCTATTTCTCCCCTAAATAATCCCCTCTGATCATCCGATAAATTCCATGAGATTAACTGCGTTTTTCACACGCAAAACCGGATTTTTGTCATGGCCCAAAAAGATGCTGTTCTCGTCACTTATTTAAAAGACATTCTTTTTTCGAAAGAAGAAATTGAAGCTGCTGTCGAAGTCCGCGAGCACATTTTTGAAATGAAAGATGAAACCGGAAGCGTGGGCTACATTTCCCTCTACGATCTTAAGACCTATGTTTTTGAACATGACCAAGAGGCCGGTGACTATCAAGTGAGAAGCATCGATGGAAAAGAATGGACGCCGGTATTTGAGCACCCTTTTTTCCAAAGAAGAAAACCACAACTGATTTCTGCCAACACACTTAGTAGCGAAGACGATCAGCAGTTTTTCATTTTGAGACACGGACAAAAAACCGGCCCATATGAAAAGTATGAACTGGTGAATATGCTTGAAGATAAGGATTTGCTCTTAACTGATATGGTATCAGGAAACGCAGGACACACTTGGATGCGTCTTTATCAAGTGGATGGATTTGACCGCAGGGTTTTAAAAGAATCTGATCAATTGCCGGGAATTCCTTCGAGTGTCATCAACCAGGGCAATGAGAGCGTGGTTGAACTTAGCCCGGAGACCGAGGCGATTTCCAGCCTTGCTTACCTCAGCAATGTGAAGCGTGGAAAAAGCATTGAAAGAGAGAGAATGGAATTTAGAGATACAGCGGTAACGACGGCCGGAAGCCAAAGCTCAATTTATAAGTGGCTTTTAGTCGCCTCTGTTCTTGGAATCGGATACTTCTTATTCCACATCAAAAACCAGCTCTCTTCGCCATTTAAAGGTGAAGCTGTCTCCAGCGTTGGTGAGCAGGCGCAAATGCTTACTCCAGTGGAGATGACAGAGCCAGGCGCTCCAGGAGCGACAAACAACAGTGGTCGCGCACAAGTAGGAGAACGCAAGCACTTCAATCAGGTGAACGACCAAGGTCGAAGCCCGGGTGGAAAATTTGAATCGAGAAACTTAAATCCAATCAGACCAAATCAAAGAAAGTCTTTTATGGAAACTGGTAAGTACCAGGAGATTAAAAATAACGCTGGTGGTGAAGAAGACCCGAACTACTTCTATGACAATACAAGTGCCATGGAACTAGACCCCGTAAGGTCGCAGGTTTCAAAGGAAAACTTCGATAATTCCCAGGCCGAATCTGAGGGGCCAATTCCGGCATCGGATAATTTATTTGAGAGCGAAGTTCAGAATTAAGGAGTTCAGGCCTCTAGTAATTCCTTCCAAATCTATCCCGAAAAAGGTACGCTTTAGTTGAACCTTTTCCAGGATTTAAGAGTGAAAGAAATCACACAAGAATTACTTAATTCATTCAGGGCACCCGCTTTTCCCGGCTCATTCTTTTTGAGCTTTGAAGGGATTGAAGGCGCTGGAAAATCTACCCAAATCATTAAACTAAAGAACTACCTTGAAAGCAAAAACTTTCGTGTGCTTGTTTTGCGCGAGCCAGGTGGAACACCGTTCGGCGAAAAAATGCGCCAGGCGATTTTAGAAACTAAAACAGAAATCACTCCGCTGGCCGAAGCTCACCTGTTTGCTTCTTCACGCGCTCAGCTTTTAACTGAAGTGATTTTAAAAGAACTATCAACTCCCAACACTATTATTATCTGCGACCGCTATATCGACAGCTCCCTGGTTTATCAGGGGCATTCAAGAGGTCTGGGAGTTGCGGAAGTCCTAAACATCCACAACGCTTTCCCGCTGAATCTGGTCCCACATTTAACTTTCTATTTGAGAATCAATGTAGAGACATCAGAAAAACGCCAGAAAATGAGAAATGCGCCTAAGGATTACTTTGAGTCAAAGGGTGTCGACTTCTATAAAAAATTAGTTGTCGGCTACGACCTGATCGCCGAACTCTTCCCTCACAGGATTATGAAGCTAGATGCGGAAGTCTCTCTGGACGAGATGACGATGGTGATCTTTGAAGCGACTAACAAGCTCATCAACCAAACTAAAACTGGTGCAATGGAAGACGAATATTAATGTCTGATAATCTTTTTCTCCTGGGGGATTTGAAAAAAAATCTTCTGCTCAAATACGAAAAGAATCAGCTGGCCCAGGTTTACCTGGCCCGTTATCCACACGAGACTGACCCGAGAACCTGGGCCAGGGATTTTTTGAAGTCCATCACCTCCCTTGCCGATCACCCCGATGTACTTTGGGTCGAGCGGACAGAAAAAGAGAACGACTACAAAGTCGACTCTCCAGGCATTGCGGCCCTTTTAAAATTTATAAACTACCGCGCGTTTGAGTTAAAAAAGAAATTCATTTTTTTCACTGATGCTCATCTTTTGAGCACCATCGTCTCCAATAAACTTTTAAAAACTTTAGAAGAGATGCCGGAGAACTTCTGCCTGATTCTTTTTGCGCCAAAAGATGAAACTCTCCTGGCCACTGTAGAGAGCCGTGCCATCAAAATTGCTTTACCCAGTGACAAAAACGCCGTTAATTATGATGCTCCCCCACTTATGTTTAATTCTGCGCAGGAACTGGTCGCTGAACTTAAACAAAGTGAAGATGAACTGCTTTTAGAAAAAAGGTTTATTGAAGAAAAATTGCAAAAGGCGCTTCAAAGTGCCGATTTTAAGACCTGCGATGAGCTTCTGGATAAACTAAAACACTACTCAGTAAGCGAAAGCTTCAACAATGCAAAACTCTCTCGCCTCTCACTCTTCTTTTAATTACTTTATAACTATTTGACATACTGCTATGTGCAGTGACATCGCCACCTAATTCCTTAGAATGAATAAGGTTAGACCTTTTTTGTGGAATTATTTTAATGCAACTCAGTTCAGAAAATATAACGTCTGGCACTTATGAAGATGCCGACACTTTGACCGAAGAAATTTCAAACGACGACTCTCTCAACATCGTGATTGATGAAACTGAAGAAGATCATAATTCAGAAGACAGTGAGTCAGCACAGAATGAAAAAGAAAACTCGCGCTTTAAAGAAGGTGAAACCCTCACTATGGTGCGTGTGCGTTTTCCGGGCAACGCCCGCTCATTCCCATTTCTTGCCGGAAAAAAACGCTTTGCCTACGGCCAGAAAGTTGTGGCCATGAGTGACCGCGGGATGACTGTTGGATACATCAACTCATTTCCTTACGACGTGACATTCAACAAATCTATGCTTCCTCTGCGCTCGATTGCGAAAGTGGCAAGTGCCGAAGATATCAAGGCACAAATTGAATTCCGCGACTCAGAAAAGCGCGCAGAAGTCATCTGCCTAAACCTGATTGAAAAATACAAACTGGATATGATTCTCACTCACGTGGAGTTCACTCAGTTTGGTAAGAAGGCCGTGTTCTACTTCAACGCTCCTGCGAGAGTTGACTTCAGGGACCTGGTTAAAGATTTAGTTTACGACCTGAAAATGAGAATCGAACTCCGCCAGATTTCAGTGCGCGACCGCGCCGCTGCGATCGGAGCAATCGGGGCCTGTGGTCTTCAGACTTGCTGTTCGTCGTTTTTAAAGAACTACGGAAACGTCTCAATTAAAATGGCAAAGAACCAAAACCTTGCCTTGATCCCAAGCAAACTCAATGGAGTCTGCGGGCAGATTAAGTGCTGTATAAAATACGAAGACGACGTTTACACAGACAAGAGAAAAAACCTGCCAAGAGAAGGGACTTTCATCAAAGCTAAAAACGGCGACCGCGGTAAAGTTCTAAAACTTCACATCCTGGTTGAACAGTTTGAAATGCTGACTGACACTGGTATCAAGAGAACCTATGCGGTTAACCAATACCACGCAAAAGAGTCTGAGCTTGGAAGTGATTACCGCTTCCCTGAGACGTTTGAGCATATCACTAATGAGACTTCGACTGTCATCGGTCTCACACTTGAAGAGAAGGTCCGCGCTGAACAGTTCATGGAAAGCAATGTCCTAAAGACCACAGAAAAGAATCTTGAAGGCAGTGACCTTGATATGGCCCAGAACAATGCTGACTTCGAGGAATTCGAAGACGAAGAAGAAAACCTGGTGGCCCCTGTGGTTGAAAAACCAAAGGCCCAGGCACAACCTCAACGCCAGCAACACAACAACCAACAACAAAGACCTCCGCGTCCTGAGCAGAAAAATGTGGAAGGACAACCGCGCGGCCCAGGCGAGCCTCGTCCACCAGGACAGGGACGCAACCGTAACCGCAATAGAAACAGAAATAGAAACCGCAATAGAGACGGGGCCCCTGCACAACAGGGCCAGCAAAATAACAACAAACCGAAACCGGAAAATTAGGAGAGGTCTTTTATGAAGAAATTGCTACTAATCTGTTCACTACTTCTTGCACTACCAGTATTTGCCGCTGAAAAAGTTGAAGGCAACATTGAATTATCATCTGAAAAAGGTGTTGAGAGACACTATTACTATTTTGGAATGGTGCCAGTTAACTCATGGTCCACTATTACTTACCGTGTGACAAACACAGGATCAACGCCACTAAACGCTCTTCGTGCGACAATTGGCGGAGCTAACTACCGCGCCAGCACAAACTGCCGCACACTTCAGCCGGGTGAGAGATGTTCATTTAGAATTGATTATCAACCATTCTTTGAAGGCTACCACACTGGAAGATTCCAACTTACTTTCGATCAAGACAGCACGATCGTAGTTGATGTTTCTGGGCAAGCGACACGCTAATAATTAAGACAAAAAAAAGGGCCGTTAAAACGGCCCTTTTTTTTTGTCTAAAAGTCACAATTCTTTGGTGTTCTCGGAAACGGAATCACATCTCTAATATTGTTCATTCCCGTCACATACATAAGCGCTCGCTCAAACCCAAGTCCAAACCCCGCGTGCGGGACCGAACCATAACGGCGAAGATCAAGGTACCACCACAGCGGCTCCTTCTGCATATGCATCTCATCCATACGTTTCTCTAATTTTTCCAGGTTGTCCTCGCGCTGAGACCCACCGATAATCTCCCCGATTCCTGGAACAAGGATATCCATTGCACGGACTGTCTTCCCATCCGGGTTAAGCTTCATATAGAAGGCCTTAAATTCTTTCGGGTAATCAGTTACGATAACCGGCATTTTGAAGTGCACTTCCGCCAGGTATCTTTCGTGTTCTGTTTGAAGCTCTGATCCCCATGTTGTCGGGTATTCGAATTTTTTAACAGCCGGATCAACTTTAGATAAAATCTCCATCGCTTCCGTGTAAGTGACCCTTTGGAATTTTGAATCACGAACGTGTTTAAGCACTTCCAGGTGATCTTTTCCAACTGTCGCGTCTTCACGGTTTAATAAAAACTCAAGCTCTTTAGAAGCGTGCTCTAGCGAGTATGAGATAAGGTATTTAATGTAATCTGTCGCAAGTTCTGCGATCTCATCAAGATCAGCAAAGGCCACTTCCGGCTCGATCATCCAGAACTCAGAAAGGTGGCGGGTTGTGTTCGAGTTTTCAGACCTGAATGTTGGTCCAAAAGTATAGATCGCTCCCAATCCCATTGCATAACACTCACCTTCAAGCTGACCGGTCACAGCGAGAAATGTCTCCTTTCCGAAGTAGTCGCGAGTGAAATCAAGTTTTCCTTCTTTGGTCTTTGGCGCTTTCGTAATGTCTGTGGCCAGAGTTGAAATGGTAAACATCTCACCCGCACCTTCAGCATCAACTCCCGAAATAATCGGCGAGTTCAGGTAAAAAAAGCCTTTATCAGAGAAGAACTTATGAGTCGCCATCGCCATATGGTGACGGACGCGCATGATCGCTCCGAATGTGTTTGTTCTGATTCGAAGATGGGCCTGCTCTCTTAGGAATTCAAGCGAAGTCGCCTTCTTTTGTAGCGGGTAGCTCTCATCTGTTTTGCCAATGATCTCGACATTTTTTGCCTGCATCTCTGGAGATTTAACCTTTCCTCCACCCATGACCAGGCGGCCGGTGATAGAAACAGCTGAACCAATCAGAAGACCCGCCACTTCGGCGTAGTTTGGAAGAACTTCATCCACGATAATCTGAAGATTGTCCTGAGAAGATCCGTCATTTAAAACAATGAAAGAAAATTTCTTAGAATTACGAACTGACCTGATCCAACCTTTTACGGTGGCGTCAGTATCGATGATGTTTTCAGTTAAAATTTTCTTAACACTTAAGCGAGTCATAACCTTTCCTATTTTTCTATTAAGCTAATTGATTTTTAATTTTTGTTACTTGTTCCTGACGTAAACGCGCTCCGAATTGAGTTACCAGTGTTGAAGATGCCAGGCATCCCATTTTCGCGGCTTCCGCATATGTCATCCCGTTATTGATTCCGTATAACATCGCGCCGGCAAATAGATCTCCGGCCCCGTTGGTATCAACCGCTTCAACCGGCATTGTCACCACGTGGATTTCTTCTTTTCCGTCGAAAACCAGGGCCCCTTTAGGTCCAAGGGTAATCGCGAAAGTTTTAGCGACCTTTTTAAGCGCGGCACTTGCCTCTTTTAAGTCATTTGATTTTGTGTAAGCGTAGGCTTCAGCTTCGTTACAAAATAGTAAATCAACACCGCTTCCGACCATCTCTTTTAGCCCATCAGCAAAGAAGTTGACCATGTTAACATCAGAGAAAGTAAGCGCTGTTTTTACGTTGTGAGTTTCAGCAATTTTCTTTGCTTTCACGCAAGCTTCTTTTCCTGTTGGAGAGGCCACTAAATAGCCTTCAATGTAAAGGTAGTTAGAGTTTTTAATGTGCTCTTCCATTAATTCTTTTGTCGAGAAGTTAGAAGTGATTCCCAGGAATGTGTTCATTGTCCTGTCGGCATCAGGCGTGATCAAAACGATACACTTTCCAGTCACACCTGATTCAAGTGAGCTTGATGAAAGGTTGGTTTCAACTCCATTATCCATTAAATCTTTAAAGTAAAAATCCCCAGTCTCATCACTGGCAACTTTACATGAGTAAAAACTTTTTCCACCGAATTGAGAAACGGCAATCATAGTGTTAGCGGCCGAACCACCACACGATCTTTTATGTTGAGTCCCGTGAAGTGTATTGATGATTTCAGTTTGACGGGCCTCATCGACCAAAGTCATTAAACCTTTTTCAATATTCGCTTTTGTCAGAAAGTCCGCTGTGACTTCAAATTCCATATCAACCAGGGCGTTTCCAATACCATAGACATCAAATTTCTTTGCCATAAGCCTCTCAATCCTTTTATTATTGATTCAATTTTTAGATTCAATAAGAATAATGAAAAACCGGTAAAAATGAAACAAAAATCCAGTGAAACGCGCTTAGTTTACTCCTCTGATGGCTCCCATTTAAAACTCTGCAAGAAATGCGGCGAAGATCCTTGTGAGTGCTCTGACTCACCAGCTCAGGTAATCACCATTGATCCGGCAAAAGTCACGCTTAAAATCAAGCTAGAGAAAAATCAACGCGGTGGAAAACTTGTAACAGTCATCCATGAACTGCCTTTTAACCCAACCTACTTTGAAGACCTGGCAAAAAAACTAAAGAATCATTGTGGAACCGGGGGAACTTACAAAAAAGAGAACAAACCTCAGATCGAACTTCAGGGCGATCAAAGAGAGAAGGCCGAAGCACTTTTAACAAAATTAGGTTTTAAAACAAAAAGAAGCGGCGGCTAGAAAATCTTATACATATCATAGCGGGTGCTTTTTCCGGTGTAACTTGCTGTGGGCCTTTCTTTGATCGGCTTAGCTTCCATCGGACGCTTCACTACTACTCTTTCGGTTGCAGTCTTTAAGGCCCATTCTAAAAATTCTGCCGAATCAGGATCATCACCCACGATTTCTTTAAAAATGCGCATCTCTTTGCGGGCAAGGGCCGACTTTTTTTTGGCCGGATACATTGGATCGTAATAAATAACTTCAGGTTTTTGGGCCACCCCCAAAGTTCTGGCATCACCAAACTCCAGGTTAAAATCCACTGGGAATCTTCGCAAAGCGTCTTTTAAAAGCAAATACACTGCAGGATTGCGTTCAAAACTAGTCAACTTCGCCCCGAAAAAAGAGATCAATAAACTGTCTTTACCTGTACCGCAAGTAGTGTCCCAGATCACTCTTTTTTCACCGCCGCCTTTGATGGCCAGTGCTTTTGCCAGTGGCTCTTTGGAAAGTGCGTAGTTTTGTCTTTGGTGATAGTTCATGAGTTCTTCAAAATCAAAGGACATCTCCCCCAATTCATTGGAGTGAAAGTGCAAAATCCCGTCTCGGTAATACAAGTAATCGCAGAGATCACAAACTCGCCGCTCTGGTTCAACTACCAGAGAGAATTTGTCCTTGTTCGCCAAAGCTTCCTTAAGAAACACCGGCCAGACAGAGGAGTTCTCATCACTCATTTTTATCTTTATCAACTCATTCATTTTGCCTATTATAAGGCATATTTTCTATTTTAAAAGAACCATCCAATAAGGAAACCAAAAGGATCTTATGACGACAACGAATTTCAAGAAGCTTCCCTATGACCCGAACAAGCTTCCTCGCGAGCTGACAAAATACTACATTTCTTCTACCAAAGAAGAACAAACTCAGATGTTAAAAGCACTGGGCGCAGCTGAACTAAAGGATATGTTCTCGCACATTCCTGACAACGTAAAATTCGACAAGGCCCCATTCGTCACTGAGGAGCTGGGTTATAATGACCTGATCGCTCATATGGAAGGTCTTGCAGCAAAAAACAATTTAAAAACTTGCTTCATTGGCGACGGACTAAAGAACTATAAGGTTGAAGAAATCGTTCCTTACGTCTGCGACCTGAGAGGTTTAACAACTGCATACACTCCGTATCAGCCAGAGCGCTCTCAAGGAACACTTCAGACTCTTTGGATCTACTCTTCGACTATTTCGATGCTGACAGGATTTGAGGCAATCAACGCCTCTTTTTATGAAAGATCAACAGCTCTTTATGAGGCCATCCAAACGGCAACACGACTGGTGAAAGGATCAGATACAGCTCTAGTGTGCGAGTCTATTTTCCCAGGTGATATTGAAGTTCTAAAAACTCATGCAAAAGAAACCGGACTAAACATCATCACGGTTCCAACAGATAAAGAAACCGGTATCACTAACCGCGATGTTCTTCATAAAATGGCGACCGACCTGGGCGAGAAACTCGCTTGCGTGGTCTTTCCTCAGGTAAACAACTACGGAAACCTTGAAGATGTCCACGCACTGACTGACCTTTGTTCAGAAATCCAGGTTCAATCGATTGCGCTTTTTGATCCAATGCTTTTAGCGACAGAAGGACTGCTTCAGCCGTCTCTTTTCGGCAGCCAACAGCAGGGATGTAACATGATCGTTGGTGAAGGACAGCACCTGGCGATTGGTCCAAACTTCGGAGGCCCAGGCCTTGGGATCTTCGGGATCCGCTACAACGATAAAAATAAAAACGACATCAGACAAACTGCCGGACGCTTCGTAGGACGCGCAAAAGATATCAATGGAAAAGAAGCGCTTTGTATGGTTCTTTCAACCAGAGAGCAGCACATCCGTCGCGAAAAAGCGACTTCAAACATCTGTTCAAACCAATCGTTCGTGGCCTCGGCCGCAGGAGCAGCGATTCTTGCCCGCGGAGAAAACGGAATGACGGAAGCGGCGCTTGCCGGACGTGATTACGCTCTTCAGATGGCACAGATTCTAACTCAGTTTAAAGGTGTAAATCTTGCCTTCCCTTCAACTCCTTTTTACAATGAGTTCGTGCTTGAACTTCCGGTTAATGTAAAAGACCTTCAGGCAAAAGCAGGAAAAGCGAACATTCAACTTGGTGTTGATGTGACGAAAAGAATGCACGATGGAAGAAATCTTCTTCTTCTCTCTTTCTTTGA
This sequence comes from Bacteriovorax sp., assembly GCA_040377165.1. Classification (GTDB taxonomy): domain Bacteria; phylum Bdellovibrionota; class Bacteriovoracia; order Bacteriovoracales; family Bacteriovoracaceae; genus Bacteriovorax. The sequence goes on along the minus strand of JBEIPI010000045.1, from coordinate 1,336 downwards.
TGTACACACTGATGAGGATCTAGAAAAATTAGAAAACTTCTTCTCGCAGAATTTTGAAGCGGAAGAAAATGACGAATTCCTTCCGGAAATCCCTGAGAATTTCCTGAGAACAACTCCTGTTGGACTTCCAAACCTTGAACTTGAAGAGATCAAAACATTCTATAAAAAATTAGCTGACTTAAACGTAAGTCCGGATGACAACATCTACCCGCTTGGTTCATGTACAATGAAATACAACCCGTACATCAACGACTGGGCAGCAGGATTAAAAGGATTCACGGATGTTCACCCTCAGGCGCCGATTGAAGATGTTCAGGGATCTCTTGAAGTCCTTTATGAAATCCAGGAAATGTTCAAATCAATCACTGGTCTTCCTGCCGTCACAACTCAACCGGTGGCCGGAGCTCAAGGAGAGCTGGTTGGATTAAAATTATTCCAGGGCTACCATAGAAACAACGGTGAAGCTGAAACCAGAAACATTATCCTGATTCCAAGATCTGCTCACGGAACAAATCCGGCAACAGCAACCATGGCGGGATTTGAAACTAAAGTTGTCGACGGTGTTCAATATGGAATCGTAATCATTGAAGCCGACAACACAGGACACATCAGCCTTGAGCAATTAAAAACTGAAATTGCAAAATACAACACTCGCATCGCCGGCGTCATGGTGACTAACCCGAATACATCGGGTCTATTTGAAAAATCTTTCAAAGAAATGGCCGACCTTATCCACGGAGTTGGCGGTCTGGTTTACATGGACGGGGCCAATATGAACGCCATCGCTGGATGGATTGACCTCAACAAAATGGGCGTCGATGCCGTTCACAACAATCTTCACAAGACATGGACAATCCCTCATGGAGGTGGTGGTCCAGGAGACGAGATCGTTGCTGTTTCTCACCGACTAGTTGACTACCTTCCAGGTATCCAGGTAGTGAAAAAAGGAAACTTCTTTGATGTTGAGAAGGCGCCAAAATCAATCGGGTCTTTCCACCGTCACATCGGAAACTTCGCTCACAAAGTGCGCGCATACACCTACATCAAGGCCCTTGGTGGAAACGGAGTGCGCGAGATGTCTGGGGTAGCGGTGCTTGCAGCACGATACTTATACGACAAACTAAAACCAATCTATCCTTCGCTTCCGGAGAACTGTGAGAATGAAACTCGTATGCATGAGTTCATCCTGACTATCTCTAAAGACACTTTCGATAGAATCGACAAAGGCGGAACTCCAAAAGCTCAGGCCATCGCTAAAATCGGAAAGCTCTTCTTAGACTTCGGTCTGCACGCTCCAACCGTTGCTTTCCCTGAAGTTTATGGACTAATGATTGAG
>JBEIPI010000044.1:0-24575 GCA_040377165.1 Bacteriovorax sp. | reverse complement strand
CAAGTGCCAGGATTTTTCCGTTGTACTCAGGGTTTACTTGAGCTGGAAGGTGAGAGGCCGCTCCCATTAAAAACAACATTGGAAGTGAGAAAAGTGTGTTGTGTCTTGAAGCAAGACCTGCTTTTGCCCCTGCTCCTGCCGCCGCTGGATCTGCTTGTCCACCAGCTGCTACAGCCTTTGCTGAAGCGATAACGATCTTTTGGTTAGGCCAGATGATCAGCCACACGTTTAAGAACATTATAGTCCCGATAAGAGCGCCGGTTGCGATGAATGCCCACCAAGATGTGTTGAACATTTCAGCACCGAATGCGTGTCCTTTAAGACCTAGTAACACCACACCTGAGATGAAAGTAAATAAAGCTCCGTAACGGAACCATGCTAGTGCGCGTGGAACCAGAGTTCTAACAGCGACACCGCGAGAAGATTTGATTTTTTCGTCAGCGTCTAGTTCTTTGAACCATTCACCTTGAACGAAGTTGAAATAATAAAGCATACCGATCCATACAACTCCAGCGAAGTAATGGATGTAGCGGAAGAGCATTTCTGAGCCAGCGGCCGAAAATAGTGAAAACGTCATTGGTCCCCCAAAGTTAAAGTCTGATATTAATTAGCTTATTAACTATAATTTGATGTAATTCGAGTGCTCTTGTCAATTTTAAACAATCACATAGATCGTAGATTCCTGAGCCTTTTTTTAAATTACGAAATAAAACTTTTAAGCTTAAGAAAGAAGTCATTCGGTCTAAAAGGTTTAGTAACGAAATCATTCATTCCGATTCCTTGAAGACTAGAAACACTTTCAGTCATGACGTCTGCAGAAAGACCAATAATAGGGGTATCCTTATTGAACTCGCGGATCTTTTTTGTCGCTTCAAAGCCATCCATTAATGGCATGTGAAGATCCATCAGGATCAGGTCGTATTTGATCGCGCGCACGTGATTGACGGCTTCTAGACCGTTGATTGCAACGTCAACTTTAAGGCCCCATTTTTCAAGAAATTTTTTGGTCACAATAATGTTGACCTGATTGTCTTCGACCAGCAGGACTCTCTGTCCAGTGAATCCGTCTTGTGTTTTTTGAGGAGAGTTTGATGTCACATTCATTGCTAATTCCGATTTAATAATAAAATGTATAGTAAAAGTGAAAGTTGTTCCAATATTGAGTCCTGAGGACACATCGATTTTCCCATTCTGGATCTCAACCAGGCGCTTGGTAATAGCGAGTCCAAGTCCGGTGCCGCCGTATTTGCGGGTATGGTCGCTTTCTGCCTGAGTGAAATCCTTGAAAATTTCCCGCTGCTTGTCTTTATCAATCCCAATTCCGGTATCACTGACTTTAAACTCAATAATACATGAATCTTCTTTTTTCTGCTTTAAACGCACATAAAGAGAAACTTCGCCAACATTAGTGAATTTAAGCGAGTTACTAAGCAGATTGTTTAAGATCTGGGTATTGCGGTATTCATCACCGATAACAGTATCCGGGATTTTCGGATCGATTTCCATCGTCAGTTTTAAGTTTTTTTCCTGGGCCTTAGGGCGGTGGATTTTTAAAACATTCTCGCAAAGATTGCGCAGACTGAAGGCCTTTTTCTCTAAGACAATTTTTCCCGATTCAATCTTTGTGTAGTCGAGGACCTCATTAACAATATGAAGAAGATTATCCGCAGAGTATTTGATGGTTTCCAGGTCCTCTTTGATTTCTGACTTTGGGTTTTCTTCAAGAATGATATTCACCATTCCAATAACCCCGTTAAGCGGAGTTCTGATTTCGTGGGACATGGTCGAGAGGAAATTTGACTTCGCCCGGGCGGCGTCTTCGGCCAGCTCTTTTGATTTTGTGAGGTTTTGTTCAATTTTCTTTCTTTCCGAAATATCGCGCACAACCGCCTGATAAATGAACTTATCGTTTACTTCAATGTAGTGCAAATGAACTTCGGCAAAAAAGGGGAGGACCCCACGCAGGCAAAAACACTCGAATTTCACCATCTTCTTATAGCGAACTTCCTGTACCTTATTGCGGAAAAGATCCTTATCGTCAGCAGCATCCAGGTCTCGAAGTGCGAAAAAATCATAGAGTTTGGTATTAAGTAGCTCTTTTTTAGAGCGCTTTCCAAAAAGCTCTAAGCTTTCCGGGTTGCAATCGATAATCTCATTGTTGTTAAATAAGATAACGGCATCACTTGAGTTCTCAAATAGTGATTTGAATCTTTCTTCAGATTCTCTTAGCTCCATCGTTTTATTATCGGCAATCTTATTGGCCTTTACACTGATGAGTTTTAAATTCAGGATAAAACCGGTGACAACAATACTAAAGATAGAGCCTACTAAAATCATCAAGGCGTTCTGTGAGCCATAGCTGGTGACAAACCGAAGAGTCTCATTCCAGTCGATGGTAAAAGTGCGGTCGGCAAGCACCAGTGTTGAGAGTCTTGGGGTTACACTTTCGTCGTTTCTCAATCTTTCATCGACAATTTTGGTGTAGATTTTTCTGACTGAGCTACTGCTGTCACCGTCGTAAACATCGATATCGATTAATTCGTAGCGAGCTTCGGCAAGGGATTTAAAAAAATGCTTCATTTCAATCGGAGCAATAATCCATGCCGTAAACCTGTCATTTTTCTTCACTCGCATGATTAAAAAAGACATGAAATCGAAATCCTGCCCGATAAAATTAATTTTAATCGCTGGTGTCAGCAGGGGATTGTTGCGGTAGATGGCCTGGTTGAAGTATTCCTGTAGCTCCGGCCGATTGACCAAGCTCCCAAAATGGTTGTCATCGTTAAGATTTTCCGGATAAGTGAATATACGATTTTTTTCCGAAACTGATGATGTGTAGATGATTCCAACGCCTTTAACACCATTAATGCTGTCGACGATAGAGATCGATTTTATGTATTCGCTCCATTCGTTTTTTTCTACAGACTGTGAGCCAGAAACAAATCCAGCGGCGCCTTTAATGGCATTTTCATAGAAACCCATTTTTTCAAACAAACGTCCTTCAAAATCATTGATGACATCGCTGACAACTTTGTTATTGGTCAGTTCTTTTTGGGTGTAATAGTAATAATAAATCCCACCAGTCAAAAGCCAGAAGGAAACCAATGGAATAATTGCACTTCTAAGCAGCCTGGTTTTTTTAAATCCTTCCAGTGACATTGCCGTAAGGCCTAGCGAAAAAAGGAAGAACTGCATGGCCGTCATGTTTTCATGGTAATTACCGAGAGAAAACGGCCCAATGTGCCCGATCAAAAACCAGTTCAAAACCAAGGACATGACAATCAGTGAATAATAAATCCCTAAAACCGAGCCAAAAATGCACGGAATTAAAATGCCCAAGAACATGGCGAACAAATACGGATTGAGCGCGTGATATTTGAAAATGAAGGTGATTGCCAATGCAAAAAATGGCGCTATAAAATCAAAAATCTGGTGTTTTGTGTCTTTAAATGACAAAAAGGCCGGCAGAAATATCAGGATACTTAAAACATCGCCCAGGTACCATGTCACAAAATGCCCGAAATAACCTTCATCTCCGATGATTCCACGGTAATAGAGATTTGTTACTCCAATAATTGCTGAAAAAATCGGCGCAAATGCCGCCACTAAAGTTACGATCGCCAGGTTGGATTGATATTCAAAGTATTCTTCCACCGAATTTTTAAATGATTGATACAGGTATATGGCCACATAGGCTTCGGCAACGGAGGCCAGGCAACTAATAACGTTTTGTGAAACCGGTGAATTATTGAAAAAACCGATCAAAAATTTCGCGATAAATATAACAGGTACATAACGAGGCCCAAAAACAATTAAAAGCGCCACACCCAAACCGGCCGGAATAAAAAAGGCCGAAGTTTGTCCGGGAATTTTGGTGATATGTAGCGAGAACTCTCCAACGAAATAATAAATAATCACTAACAAGATCGACGTGACCAGATATTTAATAGAATTCGGCAGATTTAGGGACTTAATCATGAGTAGGAATTTAGCTTATTTGCCTGAAAAGTGATATGTTTTTGTTTAATTTGACCTAAAAGGCTCTACCCGATAATGGAAGTTATCTGGTAGACGGTGCGTTAATTAAACTCAGGCCAGGGTTATTTTCCCTTGATATGCTTTTCGATGGCATACCCGATTTTTTCCTCAAATTCGTTAAAATCAAATGGCTTGATAATATGATCTTTTACGCCATATCTAAGCAAAGTCATAATATCATCCACGTCATCGCGGCCGGTGATCACCACAATTAGAGCGTCTTTTGTCCGGGGCGCAACCGCAGAACTTTTGATAAATTCAATTAAATCAATACAGGTCCCATCATCCAGGTTCCAGTCCAAAAGCAGCAAATCATAGCCTTTATCGACGACACTGATTTTGGCCTCTTTTACACCGCTGCATAAGTCGTATTGCTTATGCCCTAATTCACCCAGGTGCATCGAAATAAGCTCCAGAATTTCTGGATTATTATCCAAAACCATGACGTTAAAATCCTTTGGTATAACCGGAGTCAGTTTTTTTAGAATAATCTTTTTTAAATTGAGATTAATATCTTTGGCATCTGTGGAGGCATCAAAAATGTAATCGATGTTCAATTCGAGATATTTTTTATCTATTTTTTTGAGATTTGGTGTCAGAAGGCTTATCACCGATTTTTTATACCGCTGGGATTTTTTTAATTTCTCAATCAAATCCACGGCCGAACATTCTTTGTAGCTTTCTTCAATAACAAAACAATCAATATGTGTTTTGGTGGCTATCGCCTTCAAAAACCCGTCAAAATTATCGCCGACAACAAAGTTGATACTCGGGCCGAATTGTTCAATTTTTTGACTAAAATCCTGGGCCTCTGATTTATTATTAAAGCAAATCGCGATATTGATAATTTCAGACGACATGACCAGCTCTCCCCTGCTAATTTTTTCCTCTTTTACATTTTTCTTCCCTAACCTATCGTCTGTTATACAATTAAATTAAATGAATATTCCCGCCAGAAAAAATAGTGTTGCCCCACAAGTTTACCAAGAAAAAAGCTCGTTTAATTACAAGCTTGAATATGAATTCTTCAACAACTTCGAATCGCCTCACACCCGCAAATCTTATCGTGCAGATATCACGCAATTCTTTGAGTTTTTGCGTGAAAACTTCAGTGAAGTTCAAGGTTATCAAGGCATCGAACGCTTGCACATGGTGGCCTTCAGAAACTGGCTGACAGACAATAATTTGGCACCAAAATCAATCAATAGAAAGATAGCGGCAAACTCAAGTTTCTTCGATTTCCTGATAGAAAAAGGAATGATTGAGCTCAACCCATGCTCTTCCATTAAGCGCCCCAGACAAGAAGTCATCCAGCCGACTAACGATTTAAGCGACGAAGAAATTGGAAATTTACTCTCCCTGATCGACGAATTAAAAGGCCCGGGACTGCTGCACAAAGCGGTGATCTACACGCTTTTTACAACCGGTATAAGAAAGGCTGAATTGATCAATTTACGCCGCAAAAACTTCTTTGTGAAAGACTCTCACTATTTGATCGAAGTGCGCGCCAAAGGTGGAAAACAACTTACAAAAGTCGTGCACCCAAAATGCGCTGAAGTGATTCTTGAGTACATTTCCTACCTGGAGAGTTCAGGTGAAAAAGTCCATCCGGAAGACTGGATTTTCAGACCCTCAAAAAACCCACTGGAACCCGAACACACACTAAAACCACTCAACCCAAAATCTGTGGATTACATCGTAAAAACCTGGTGTAAAAAGGCCGGAATCCACCACCGCATCTCGCCCCATTCCGCCCGCGCCAGCTACATTGGCTCGGCCCTGGCCGCCGGAATTGACCTTTATAAAGTCTCTAAAGATGTGGGCCATGCCTCCGTCAAGACCACCGAGGAATACAATAAAAGACGTCAGAAACTTGAAGAAAGCCCGGTTTTTGGACTGGGATTTATGAAGAAGACCAAAGAGTCCTAAAAGTGCCTCAAATCTAGGGCAGGCCCAGACGATTTTCCCTCGAAAAATACAGTTTTTAGAAGAATAGCCGATAAGTTTGGTACAATAAACCTATGGGGTCTATGAAGCCATTACTACTGCTATTATTCGTTCTCCACACCGGCCTAATCTGGGCCGCGGATCCTGGCGCCAAAAAATCTGATGTTTATGGAGATGTGGTTGTCAATGACAGCTTGAAGAAGATTCTGTCGATTGATGGTGTAACTCCGATTTATGAGGACTGCAAAAAAAGGCATCAAAAATTCTCTGACAAAATCCCACAATGTATTTGGGATGAAGTTGTAAAAAAGCCTGATATGAAAAAAGCCGTTCAGGCCGCATACGCCGAAGAAATTAAAACAGGCATGACCAAGGTTGATTCTAAAGGCCGCACTCCGGCAACTGAAAAAACTGATGACAAAATTCGCCTTACTGATCGCGAGAAAAACGTAGCAATCAATTACGAAAGTGATCCGGCAGTGGCGGCCTTAAGCAAATTCTACGGGGATAAACTCGACCAGATCCTTGACCCTGAAAAAGGACTGACCAGTGAAGAGAGAAAAAACGGTGTCATTCTAAGTGTCGATCATAGAAAGTTCGCCGATCTCTATAAGTCAGAATTAGGTAAAACTATCATTAATGCCTTCACTTCATATTGTATGGAGACTGACCCTTCGACCTGCTGTAAGAAGGACGATCAAGATTGTGCCAAAAATGAAATACGTTGCACGATTGATGCAGACCCTGATAAGGCCAAGGCACACAAAATAAGCAACCTGGAATCTTTAAAGAAAGGACAAGTCGAATTAAAATCAGGAACGGCTGAGTCTTTTAAATGGTCACGTTGTATTATGGATGTGCCCGATGTCTGTGAAAGCAAAAAAAGTAATGATATCTCCAAACAGCGCGCCTGCTTGATTGTCGATTATGTTAAAGCGGCCAGAAAAAATATCATGATCGTGGATGATCAGAAAAAATTTTATGATGAACTTGCCAAAACCCAAGGCCGAAGCGGTATCGCCCAGAATATCAAGATCATTACTGATGAAAATAAGGCCACTGCCGATGCTATCCTTGAGATGACGGCAAAAGATGTCAAAGACACTTTAAAAGACTCCACTGCCGCCAGCGAGAAAGAAATGGATGGCTGTTTTGATAAAAAAACTAATCAAATCGTCAACGCTGAAGTCTGCAAGAAATTCCTGAATACCAATACCGATGCTAACGAGGCTGCGCTCGCTGAATTCGGCATGCGACAGCTGGCCCAGGAAGAAACTTTAAAAGAAGAGCTGAAATCTTCAAATGCACGAGTGGCCGATTACTTAAAAGAGGAAGGCTATAGCGACCAGGAAATCCAGAAGATCACTCAGAATAAACAATCTATTGAAGATATTAAAAAGCAGATCACTGAACGTTTTGCAGCTGAAAAGAAGGCCATCATTCAGGAGATGTCAGAAAAAATTCAAGGTAAGACCTCCAGCGCCAATGGCAAAATCGACGCTGCTGATACAAGCAAGCTAGAAAAAATCAGGTCTGAGATCTCCGGCCGAAGCTCTGATCTCGCCAATTTGGTTCAATTCAACAATATTGTCTCTTCATATTTGAATATCGATAACGGCGGGAAAATGGAGCGAAACACCGCTTCCCTTTTCGCTGAAGTTCGCTCTATGGATAAAACCGAAGCACAAGGGCTGCAAAACAAAATTAAGGACGCCGACTTAAAGGACAAAAAGAGCACGGCCGACTTAAACGTCGATACCATTAACAACGCCTTCCTGAATTACGAAACTTCCGCCACCACCCGTGACAAATCGGCCGCCGGTAAATAATTTTTTTTAGTTTTTTCTGAAGGTAGAAAATACCTGGGAGAATTCCTGGTATTTTGTAGAATCACTCGGGCATGTCTCCTGCTTGACGAAAACTTCATCAAGGCCGATGATCTGACCAGTGCTCAGGTTGTTTTGGGTTCTGACTTTGAAAGTTTCTGAAGAAGCGATCACGAACTCTTTTTTCGCATTAGGCACGAATCGCTGTATCTTAAAAGAATCCATAGAGTCTTTAAAGAATGTGATCTGGACTCTTTCTTCATCACTGATAGAGACAGTATTGCTGATGGCCAGGTTATTCTGAATCTTAGGGCAAAGCTGGGCCAGGTAACCTACGTCTGTCGTCTGCACAATGGACCTGAAAGTTTTTGTCGTGCTAGTCTGGAAAGTCAAGCGGTCGCTGGAGTCAGTCGCCAGGATGGCGTTGACGATGTAAGCGTCTTTTTTATCCACGCAACTTTTGGTTGAGATATTAAATGAGAAAGTGCCGCCCATATAATCAGGGGTCTTAAAATTAGTGCTTTTTGACTGGTAAGCATAACAGATTCGAGTGGCAATATTTCTCTCATCTGTTGTAAGATTGCGTACGGCCTGAATCTGTGCGGAAGTTGAATATGCCATTGAAGGAGGATTTTTTCCCCCGTGTCCACTACCGCACCCGGCGATAAGGCCCAGGCTTAGAACGGAAAGAACAAATGAATGTATGTTCAACTTTTTCATAGAAGTCCTATCGGACGAAGTTATTTTAAATTTAGGAGTCTCGTGGAATTCAACGGCAAGCTGGGAAAATACAAAATCATTGTTACTGAGGATAATACCCAAACATTATGGTCGGAGTACTTCGATGAGGCCTGCCACAATCTTTCAGGTGCCTACAATGAAACTCTTCACAATTATATATCTGGCTGTCACATACCCGAGCAATTAAGCACAGTAAAAGACACTCACGTTCTCGATGTAGGATTTGGATTAGGCATTGGTCTTCTGGCGCTCCTTGACGAATGTAGGAAGCATAACTTACTACCCACTAAAAAAATCACTTATACTTCAATAGAACTCGATGAAGAGCTTTTTTTATGGTCGATCAAAACCACATTCCCTGAAACCGAGTTTGTTAAAAACGCAAATCATTACCTGGCAAAAATCCCGCTTCAATCGGGAATTTCATTGGCAGTTACCGTCTATATTGGCGACGGAAGAAAAACTTTAAAGGAGGCTTTAAACGCTCAAGCCTTGCCTAAATTCACTGCTATTTTTCAAGATGCGTTCTCGCCAAAAAAAAGCCCGACCCTTTGGACCATGGAATGGTTTACGGATTTGGTGGCAATGAGTGACCCGAGTGTCCACCTCTCCACTTACAGCTCATCAGTCAGCATCAGAAAAACCCTGATCAGTACAGGGTGGAAACTGGAGAACGCAAAAGGCTTCGGTCAGAAAAAAACTATGACGAAGGCCCGCCTCATTGGGGAAACAGACCCTCTCCTATCGGCAGAACTCTCCAGATCAAAGGCACTTGAATTAAAAGACGTCTAAGCTAAAATAGTAAAAGGCATTAGTATTTTTACCCAGGATGGAAAAGATGGCGCAGGTCATTTTAATTGAAAATAATAAAACCATGAATGATTTGTTATCTGTGAACCTAACCACCTATCTCGGGGTAGACCTTATTCACAGAAAAAATGCCCAAGAAGCCCTGAGCTTACTGGCCATCTTACCAAGTATTGACCTGATTATCACCAATACAAAAGTCGAAGGTGAAGACACCGCCAACCTGATTAATGATTATTTAATCGAAAACAATCTGGAGATCAGCCTTTTGGTCCTGGGTGGGACGGTCAAGAAAACCACCGAGCACACTATCTCTATCGCTAATGACAAGGACTGGGAAAAGGTCGTCAGCACTTCAGCGAAAGTCCTGGGTATCAGTGAAGATGTCCTGGCAAAAAAAATCGTTCCTGATTACGTTGCGATCCCTGTGCGCTACCTATTAAACCTGGACACCGTTAACTGTGACGTCTTCATTCGTATCAAAAAATCAGCGACAGAGTTCCAATACGTCAAAAGAATCCATAACGGAGACACCTTCTCAAAGGAGTCGGTTCAGCGCTATATGGAACAGGGTCTGGAGTTTTTCTATGTCCCTAAAGAGCATCATAAAAACTTCGCCATTTTTCTCTCCAATCGCTTAGTCGACAAGATTGAATCCCCTCAGTTAAATGAAACTCAAAAAATTCAGATCATGGGAGAGTCTTACGATATCGCCACAAAAGAAATCATCAAACTGGGCTTTAACAGCGAAACTATCCAGCTCACGGACACGATTATCGACAATATGGTTAAGAATTTCGAAAAGTCTCCTGAGATGTCAGGCCTTCTTCATAAAGTTATCAATTCAAAAACCGGACTGATCTATCAGCGCAGCCATATGACCTCAGTCGTGGCCTGCGAAGTCATCAGGAACCTGAAATTAAACGATCACCTGGCCAATGAGAAAATCGCTTTTGCCGCTTTTTTCCACGATATCATGCTGACTGACAGAGATGAATTGACCAAAATCAATTCGTTTGAAGAACTAGAAAAGGCCCAGCTTTCTGAAGCCGACTGGGACCTGGTCTTTAACCACGCCAATGAAGCCTCGCTTCTTATTAAAAACCACCCGGAAGCGCCAATCGGGGCCGATGAAATCATCCGCCATCACCATGGGGCCTTTAACGGAAAAGGCTTCTCAAACGCCATTGAAAAGCTTCCAGACCTCTCTAAAATCTTTATCATCGCTCATCATTTCGTCATGGAACTGATAAAATTCAAAGAAAACGGCGGCGAGCCTAAACCAATAACTGAAGAATTGTTCAAGCGATATCCAAGTCCAGACATTGCCATCATTATCAAGGCGCTGGAAAAAACCCTAAAAAAGAAGAAATAATTACAATTCCTCTTCCCTTCGCCTTGTCAGATAAGGAATAATAATCCCTTGAGGAGCACTTGTCTCCCAAGGAGGGGTATGGCAATGAACAAACTCACAAACGGAGATATTGAACTCAACTATATTGATCTCAATTCTAATAAAACAAACACTATCGTCTTCATTCATGGCAACTCTCACTCGCTTGAAAGTTTTGCTCAACAAATGAACTCACCTGAACTGCAGAAGTACCGTTTAATATTTCTAGACCTGGCAGGACACGGAAACTCCCCAAGAATACCAGACTACACACTCAAGAATCTCGCTGAGTCAGTAGCAGGATTGTGCAAAAAACTAACAACAAAAAATATTGTTATTGCCGGGCATTCGCTGGGCGGACATGTGGCCATTAACACTCTTAAGCATTTAGCTCCAAATGGATTGTTTCTCTTTGGAACACCTCCATTGAAAAATCCTTTGCAGTTCGATGCCTTCGCCGCCAATGAAAACTCCGGTGCACTAAGAAAGGGGGATGCGGATCAAAGTGAGATCGAATCGCTCATGAATGAAATGAACTACAGTGGCCTTGAAAAGGCCCAGGCGATCAAAGATTACTTAAGGACAGATCCATTTTTTCGCGAAACTATTTTGGATGACATACTGTCTGGCCAACACGAAGATGAACTAAACTTGATCAAGACTTTTACTGGACAGGTAATGTTTTTACTAGCTACAAGGGACAGCTTGATTAATAATAATTATATTAGAGAGGAGCTAGGCCCTAACAATGTCGAGAATTGCCTTGTGAAAGAGATTCCAGCGGGACACTCCCCTCATGTTGAACGTCCACTGGAGTTCAACAGAGAATTGGCAGATTTTTGCGATTTATTATTTGAAGAAAAAACAAGATTAACAAATATCATTAACGAGAGAGATTATGGTGAGCAAAGAAACTAATTCAAGCATCGCAGCTTTATTTAAATCAACAAGACGCTACCACCGTCTTCAGCAGACTGAGTTTTCTGCTATTTTAGGGGTGACTCAAGGAACGATTTCAAAAATTGAGGCCGCTTCAATGAGTCCTGAATTAGGGCTATGGTTTAAATTTCTTCGCGCCTTCAACATTCAAGATCCATATTGCTTTACTTATTTCGGTGTTGAGTTCGATGAAAGTGCTTTCACGAAACTCAAAACAGAAGGATCATCACTTGCTCCAGGGTTCGACTTCTCTAAAGGAAACTATATTTTCACGGTAAAGATGATCCGTCCTCTTTATGACTTTCTGGTGAAAAATCACAGCAAGGCCTTCGAAACTTTTTTAAAAGAGCACAAAATCAGTAAAGAAATCTTCTATATTCTAAATCACCCGATCACGACTGAACTCGCTGATACATTTTTCACTTTCCTTGATGAGAACAAAATCAATGCGAAGTCCGTGGCCCTTCTGGAGCTGAGTTTCGACCACTCACTGGGAAGACAGATGAAAGAATTGGTTTCCTCTGAGTCATCTGATGAGATCTTTAACATCATCAATAACGATAGCGACAGCCTGTTGGAGTATGAATTCACAGGAAACAAAGGTGAGTACTTCATTAACTTAAAAAAGAAGAACCTTCCTTTCGTTAAATCGCTTGAGAAATCAGACTTGGTTATGAATTATAACTTCCTGTACCCATACCATGTCATGAAATCAACCAAGAATATTAAAGGGGCGATGCCGGCCATCCACGAAATAAAGAAAGACCAGAGATGGCAAGTAACTTACGCTTCTTAGGGGCGCAGGCGGTTTATGTTTCAAAGTCAAAATAATATTTTCTGGAACAACCTGGAAAAAATTAAGGATGTGCTTTTACTCAACGACATTGAGTTCGCCACCTACTTGAAAATGAAACAAGAGGAGTATTTTTCTTTAAAAAAGAAAAGTGCCACCCTACCTATCGACTGTCTTTTTGAACTCGCAGAAAAGCATAATTTCCACCTAGAAGACCTGCTTTTAAAAGAAGATTTCTCGATAAAATACAGCCCGAAAGGCGAAAAACCCTTACTTGATCGCTACACCGTTGCTCCTCATAGTCAAACGCGTGCGATTATCAATATCCTGAACTACCTGGAGCTGAGCAAAGGCTCGCGCGCGAAAGTTAATCTGATCCGCAAATTTCAGCTTTCAGAAGACTATATAAAGAACGAGAACAACAACGCCAACGTACTACTGATCTCCGATATTCTTAAATACCTGGGTAAAAATCACGCTTTTAAGGAAGCCGATTACCTGGGAATTGGGCGTAGAATGCCATTTCTAGAGAACAACAAAATTTTGAAAGAAAAACTCTCCGTTCATCAGTCGGCCCATGATATCCTGGAATGTTTCGTCTATGAATGCACGAAATTATTTGATGCCAACTGTACCTACACCATTTCTGAGGCCCGCACTGACTACGCCATCATTGACGTTCTTCCCAACAAAAATGTCGTGGATGAATTGAGACTAGATAATCATGAATTTGGAAATGAAGAGCTCTGCCTGACAAAAATGGGAAATTTCTCTTCGACTATGTATTTCAAATTCGGACAGAACGCTGAGATCAAAAAAATCAGCTCAATCCACGATGGCCATTCGACAAATCAGTACCTTGTTGACTTAAGCCCTTTTAGAAATATGCAGAAAAGAATTAATTTTTCTCATCTGCAACTGGTTCAATAAAAAATTAAATATCATTAAATTATTTCTCACTAAATTCCGATAGCAATCGCATCCATTCCCCATGGAATCATTCTAAATCCGGAGAGCAAAATGCGATATGTATTGGAACACCAAGATGAGGCCGAGCGCCTTGAATATCAGGCCACTATCCCTCAATATTCAATAAAAGATGAAACCAAAAAGCTAAAAATCAGAGCTGGCTCAAGAGTCCTGGACGCCGGTTGCGGTACAGGCCTTCTCTCAAGGTACGTACACGATGCGTATCCGAATACAATAATAGACGCTTTTGATTACTCAGATATTCGAGTGGCAGAAGCTAAAAAAAGAATCAAAGGGACTTCTTATAAAATAAATTTTTTCCAGGACAACATTCAAGATATGAGTGTGGCCAGTGAAACCTATGATGTGATCGTTTCACGATATGTTATTGAGCACCTTCCCGATCCAAAAAAAGCGATTACGGAGATGGCCCGTTTACTAAAACCCGGTGGCATGCTCTACATCATCGATCTCGACGGAATCTTCATCAACCTTCACTCTGAGAATAAACGCTTTAACTTCCTGCTGGATAAAATCAAGGCCGGGTTTAAAAGTGATCTTTATATCGGAAGAAAACTTCCCGCTTATTTCCACGAAGCAGGACTCACCAATATCGACTACGACGTGACAGCTGTTCAATTTAAGGGCAAAGATGCCGAACTGGAATACACCAACAACCGCCAAAGATGTATTAACTGCCACGAACAATTCGCACAAGTCCTAGGCTCAAAAGAGCTCGCAGATGAATTCAACACTCTTTATATGGAAGAGTCCGTGAAACCCGGAAGCGTTTTGTTTTTCAATAAGTTTGTCGTAAGTGGAATTAAAAAATAGGAATTAAATATGTTAACAATAGCAGGACTCCCGGTAGAAATCGTGATTCTACGTTGCCCGTATATGAACATGAACGATCCACAGACCCGTGATCTCTTCACTAAGATGATGCACTTAAAATACAAGGGCTATGGCAATCGCCATAACGAAGGCACGCTTCCGTTGGATGCCACTGACTACATCGCCGATCACCCACTAGTCTGCGTCCGCGATGAGAAATTGGGGCTTATACCTATTACCGGATCCAAAGTAGTAAATTACACTTCATGCAGATTCTTTAATATGGATTTTGCTCTGGAATCAGCTTTCAAAAAAGGAAACAATAAAACCCATCTGGATGAGATGTACTCTATTATCAGTAAGGCCCAGGCAAACAAAACCAGAATCGTCTACCATGGCGGATACACCATCGACCCCGAGATTGTAAAAACTGAGCAAGAGCGCGCCGTGGCCCGCGAATTATTTATCGCTGCAACCACACTCTACTTTCAGGAAAATGAAATTACCGAACTTTTGGGTTTCGGTGTTCCCAAATACAAGACCGAACTTTTTTTCTACCAATGGGGATACGAAAGATGCAAAGTAAACGGAATTGAACTGGAGGCTTTCCCAGTTTATTTTCTTCCTGGATGTGATGGAATTCTTATGCATTTGAAACACTTTTCACCAACTGTTTTAAACTTGAGTGATAAGTACAAATTCCTCTGGAAAAACAAAAAAGAAATCGGTTTTCCATTGGAGAAACAGATCAAAACTCCTGCGGCAGCATAGTCGACACAGAGGGGCGAGTTTGTTTATTTATAGGCAATAATGCCCCCTCTTGACTCATTCCATACCGAATAATACATTGGATATATTGACCCATTCGGAGATTAGAAATCAATGCTTACCTATTTGCATGACATTAGAAATAAATTAACCCTCATCTCCGGACACACTTCTATTCTTGCTAACAAATATGGTGAAGAAGATTTTCTTCCAATCAGAACCAATCTCGTACGCATCAGTGACTTGATCAACGATGCATACAGGCACCTAAAAGAAGGCATGACAGAGCAGCAGATGCACTTAACGCCTGCTGAGTTCGTCAAACAAATGGACCTCTTCACCGAAACTGTCGAACTGCTCTTCCCTATTGAAATCAAAAACGAAGTTCTTGACTACCGCCCTAAGAGTCATTTTCAGATCGACTTTCACATTAATAGCGTTTTTCAGGTTATCGAAAATGCCCTGGATAATTCTGTAAAAGCAAGATCGACTAAAGTGATCATTCGCCTGGTGGAGACAGTGAGCCACTGTGTTTACGAAATCGTCGACAACGGTATCGGTAAATCAGACACCGACACTTTTGTAGAAGACGCTTCTATCATCCCTCATGGCATCGGCAAGGAAATCATGATGCAAAATATGGAACGAGTGCACGGTAAAGTTGAATGGACTCGCCGCCTTGACCAAAAGGGCATGATCGTCAGATTGTATTTTCCTAAAAAAGCTTAATCAGATATTATTGATTCATGAAGAATTCAATTACCGCACTCTTTGGTATTAAATACCCTATTATTCAAGGCGGGATGGTCTGGGTCTCAGGCGCAAAACTCGCAGCTGCCGTCTCTAATGCCGGAGGGCTTGGACTCATTGGTGCGGGCTCCATGAAGCCGGACCTGCTTAAAGAGCACATCTTAAAAGCAAAAAATTTAACCGATAAACCCTTTGGGGTAAATGTCCCTCTCTTATACGAAAAGGCCCAGGAGCAAATCGACTGCGCACTAGATTGTGGAGTGAGAATTTTTTTTACTTCCGCAGGCTCTCCCAAAAAATTCACCAGCTACTTAAAAGACAAAGGCGCTATCGTCGTTCATGTGACGAGCTCTCCCGAACTTGCAGTAAAATGCCAGGACGCCGGTGTCGATGCGATTGTGGCCGAAGGTTTCGAGGCCGGAGGGCATAACGGCCGGGAAGAAATTACCACCATGACTCTGATCCCGCAGGTCAGACAAAAAGTATCTATTCCCTTGATGGCCGCCGGAGGAATCGCTTCAGGAAGCGCTATTGCTGCCGCCATGGCCTTAGGGGCCGACGGGGTTCAATTGGGTACGCGTTTTCTTATGACCCGTGAATCAAGCGCTCACGAGAACTTTAAGAAACTCGCTCTCGCTGCTCTTCCCCACTCCACTCAAATTATGATGAGGGCAACTGTTCCGGTCAGGCTTCTGGCCAACCAGTTCTCCAGCGAAATTAAAACGATTGAAGACAATTTCAGAGGCGCTGAACTAAAAGCAAAACTGGATGAGCACCTAGGCAAGTACCGCGCGAAAATGGGAATGCTTGAGGGTGATCTTGATGCCGGAGAGTTGGAAATCGGACAGATTGTCAGTTTGATTAAAAATATTCCGAGTGTGGATGAAGTCATGAAAGAGTTAATTAGTGATTACCAAAAAACTCTCTCACGACTTCCAGTTGTTTTAAGCTAAATGACCTTTTTTAAGGGCCGCAATTCTCACATCAAGCGGCGGGTGAGTTGAAAACAGCGCCATCACACCAGTTTTACTTGAAATTTGCATCGCTCTGAAGTTAGGGTCCGCTTTCCCGTCCGTACCAGCATTTTCAGCGGCCATTTGAGGGTAAGCTCTCTGAAGTGACTCAAGAGCGGCAATCATTTTCTCACGTCCTGCTAAATCAGCTCCACCTTTATCAGCGCGGAACTCTCTGTAGCGAGAGAACCAAGCGATGATTGGCATTGCTAATAAACCAAAAACGATATCAAGCACGAACACTAGCATCATGTGCACAAACGGGTTTGGAGGTGAATCGTCATCATCGTTTCCTCTCATTGCTTGAGAGATCGCGAAGGCCGCAATTCTTGAGAAGAACATAACAAAGGCGTTCACTACACCTTGAACCAGAGTCATTGTCACCATGTCGCCGTTAGCGATGTGGGCAACCTCGTGAGCAAGAACCCCTTCAACTTCCGCATCGTCCATTCTGGTCAATAGTCCAGTTGAGACAGCGACCAGTGAGCTGTTTTTTGATCTACCTGTGGCAAAAGCGTTTACTTCCATTGATTGGTAAATACCAACTTCCGGCATTTCAGTTAAACCCGCACGACGGGATAAGCGGTGAACTTTTTCCACGATCCCTCTGTGAGGACCTTCAAGCGTGACGATTTGAACTCCCATCGTCCACTTCGCCATTTGTTTTGATAATAAAAGAGCGATAAAAGAACCACCCATACCCCACATTAAACAGAAGACCATTAAAGATCCGTACTGAATTCCACCTTGGGCAATGTAGTTACCGATGCCCAATAAAGACATGATGGTGCTGATGGTGATACCGACTGCTAAAGACACGGCCGCAAAGATGAGCCAACGTTTCATAAATTTTTTTCTCCAAAAAGTTTTTATAATTCTTATTTTGGGGGCAAAACTTTGACTGTCAAGACTTCCCAAAATAATGAATACATTAATTCATGATAAAATGTAGCATTCCCTGGGAAAAAATCCATTGCATAAACGTGAATGAATACTTCGTTTTAAACGTATTGAAATTAAATAAACTTCGCAAATACCGATAAAAGCCAATTGGGGGCGTCCAGGGGGAGGTCGTGACCGGCGTCCGGATGAATTTCCAGCGGGGCCTTAAGCACCTCTGCAAGCCTTTTGGAGCATTTTGGATCGACCAGACGGTCGCCTAAAGCAGAAATCACCACCACCGGAGATTTGGGTGGGAAATAAATTTCAAATTTGCTGGCGGCCCACAACTGATTAAGGCTGGAGACAAGAGACACCGGGTGTTTCTTTTGAACCTCGACAAAAATGCCCGCTACTTTTTCTTTAGTGGGTTCATCCAGGATGTTAGTGGTGAGATTGAGAATGAGTTTTTCTTTTTTCAGAACTGAGGAAGTTAAAAGAATATTGAGCAGAACTCTCCACTCGGACAAATTAAAACGCTCTTTTTTAGTCGAAAGATTGGTGGCCGATGAATTAATAACAAAAACCCTGCTCACTTCATGCGGATAAAGTTCCGCCCAACGAAGGCCGATCATTCCTCCCATTGAAATGCCGATTAAAACCAGCGGACTT
This sequence comes from Bacteriovorax sp., assembly GCA_040377165.1. Lineage (GTDB taxonomy): Bacteria > Bdellovibrionota > Bacteriovoracia > Bacteriovoracales > Bacteriovoracaceae > Bacteriovorax. Next base: position 6,206 of record JBEIPI010000044.1, on the reverse strand, counting down.
CCCTTCTCGATTTTCTGGCGAAGAAACTCCACGTACAAATCGATTTTGGTCGGCGAAGTCATCTGATGAAATACCCCCGCCCCAGGTAAATCCAGGGTTAAAACAGGGATCCCTGTCTCTTTATGAAACTTTTCAGGAAGACCATTCCAGTGATTTATCTCGCGGGTAAGACCGCGAAGAAAAAGAGCACGCACTATTTCTTCTCCTTAAGCCACGCCTCCGGATTCTGCATCAGGCGCGTGATGAATTCGATTAAAATGTAATGTCTTCTCATCGTTCTTTGAAAACGATGCTCGACTAATGGATTGAAAAATCCCTGTCGTGAAAAAAACTGGGCCGGATTTTTTTTAATCCAGCTCCACGACCCCATCTCCAGTGTCCATGGAATGAAAATATTCTCAGGATGAAGTTTCCTCGATTCAAAAAACAAATAATCCCAAAGGTCCCCGTGAGTTGTATATGAGTCTGATTGTTGCTCGATTTTATAAATATGATGAGGGTGCGTGGTTTCATACAAATCCACAGCGCGCTCAACGATATGCTTGAACAAGAAAGGCTCGCTGCTTTTAGCGTAGGGATACCACAAACGATCGCGCAACCCAAAGCCTGAATGAAAATCAAGGCCCATTGAAATGCCCGCCGGAAACATTTCTCTTTTTACGAATTCAGCGACAGCATAACTCTCCGCTTCAAGTTGCCCTTCCACTCCCCGGTACCAGGGAAGTTTCGGGCTGAAGCGGTGACCGCGGTAAGCTTTATACCATGGGCCTTTGTCAGCTTCGATGGGAGAGTTTCTCATCAGGTCTACACCGTTGCCATTCGAGCGCCTCATATACCTCATCCCCACCGGATTAATCAGCGGGATGGTCACGATCCTGAAGTTTCTTAAAGACTCTCTTAAGGCCGTGTCCCATTGGCATTGAGTGAAAAAACTTTTTAAAAAACCAAGGAGCACATGTGTTCCTACCCGCTCAAGCCCGTGGACTCCGGCAAAAAGTCCAATAGTCGGCGCACTCTTATCAGTAGAGCCGATAACAAAAGCGTGAATGGGATATTGTTCGTCTTGATGAGTGATCGTGGTAAGGACCTCAGTCCTAACCAAATCCTGACATTCAGGAGGCCAAAGCTCCCTGAGTTCTAGGAGCTTTATGACCTCTTGAAGTTCTTTAAACATATTTTAGAATCCGGCCTTCTTTTTAGCGTCGGCAATCATCTGCTCGCGCATCTTTGGGTCGGCCCAACGAGCTTGAGCTTCTTTTGAGAGCTTTCTGATTGGATCGAAATAGAAGAAGACTTCGCCCGGTTTTACGTTTGGAGCTGTCCAGACAGAAATTCCGTTTTCCTGATCATAATATTCGTAAGAAGCAATATGGCGTTTACCGCCTCCACCTGGAGCATCACACACGAATGTTGGAGTGTTGAATCCGGCAGTTGTTCCACGCATAGCTTTTTCTAGAGCGACTGATTCAGCGATGGTCGTCCTGAAGTGCTCGCACCCTGGAACCATATCGTGAATATAGACATAATAAGGCTGAACGTTCATGTACTCCATCTGACGGATCAGAAGAACCATATCGTTGATCTTATCGTTAACACCCTCTTGTAATACGGCCTGGTTTCTTACGATGATCCCAGCAGCAAAAAGTCTATCCATCGCCATCTTAGAGTAGATAGTGATTTCTTTAGGGCTTGAAAAGTGAGTGTGAACCACTACCGATTTCCCCATGTCCTTTCCTTTTTTATGAACGGCACATAGAGCTTCAAACCACTCGTGATCCGAAGTGATTTTCTGTGGGTAGATCGCAATCCCTTTTGTGGCAAAGCGGATACGTCTGATGTGAGGGATGTTTAATAAACTCTCACCGATATAAGTTAATTGTTTTGAGGTAAGCATGAAAGCGTCACCACCAGAGATAACTACGTCTTCAACCTGTGGCTTACTTCTTATGTATTCAAACGCTGCTTCCATACGAGCAGTGTTTACTCCGTATGTTTCTTTCTCAACAGTTTCAGTCGATCCACCAATTAGGCGTGAACGCGTACAGTATGAGCAATAAACCGGACAGATTGTCGTCGGTAAGAATAAAACTTTATCGTAGTATCTGTGAGTCAGTCCCGGAACCGGAGCGTCGACGTCTTCGTGAAGAGAGTCTGCTTCATAATACGGATGATCCGGAAGAAACTGTGATCCTAAGGGAAGGAACTGCTTTCTTAGCGGGTCGTTGACCGGGTCTTTCCAGTCAATAAGTGCGAAGACGTAAGGTGTGATCCTGATGTTCATTGGTGTCTTATGTTGACCATCAAGCATGTCTTGGTAAAAAGATTCTGTACACAGCTCGCCTAGGACGGTCTTAACCTGTTCCACTTTTTTAATCGAGTGTTTCATCTGCCACATGTGATCGCCGAATTCTTCTTTGCTGACATCTTTCCATGCAGGGATCTCTCTCCAGAAATCATCTGAACGAAACTCGCGGTGAGCTCCATCTTTCAAAGTCAGTCGAAGATCAGGGTTTAGTGCATTTGGGCTTTTCATAAATCCTCTTGATTTAGTTATCTCGTACATTAAATGATTTGTGAGTTTATTTTAACGCTTTTTCTTGAAGAATTTTAAGAAAAATGGCGAAATAAGCAAAAAAACCAACAAGATGACAAAATAGTGGAAGTACTTTGTGATGTCAAAGTCGACTGTTTTACCTAGGTAATGGGCCCCACCTACGATTCCGACGACCCATATTATAGCGCCGGCGATTTCATAGAGAGTGAATTTCAGGTAGTTCATTTTGCTGGTGCCCGCAATGAAAGGGGCAAAGGTGCGAACGAAAGCGATAAACTTACAAAAGAGAATCGTTTTTCCGCCATGTTTTACATAGAAGTCATGGGCCAACTCCAAGTGGCGCTCCTCCAGGAGAATCTTATTCATGTTCCTTCTGGTCCAATCGGCGAATTTGCGGCCTAAAAAGTAGCTGAAATGGTCCCCTAGAATGGTCGCAATCAAAAGAGACGGGATCAAGATCTTAATGTCGATATCCCCTTTTGCCGACATTAACCCTAGGGTCAAGAGCAGGGAATCCCCAGGAAAAAAGAAGCCAAACAGCCCTACTTCCGCAAATAAAATCGCCGCAAGTCCCCAATAACCAAAGAATTGGAAGAAGGCCAAGGGATCGGTTGCGATCTTTAAAAGGGGGTCAAAGAAATCCATGATGCTCGAAATTCTATCAAAATTAATAAACACCACCTAGTAAAAAATACATACTCTTCCTAGAGGCATGGCGCGGCGCGCGGGCGCAGGATAAAATACCCTCAAATCCCCAAGGAAAAAGTTATGAAACAGTTCAATTTGAAACTCACTCTAGCGTCAGTTCTTACAAACCTGATTCTCTTAACCTCGGCCAATGCTGGGCTTGGAGACTTTTTAGAAAGAAGTGAAATACGCCAAAAAGTACGCGAAGAGATTGCTGACCTGGACATCAACTTTAGTGCAGACCTGGCAGATGTAGACCTTGTCAGCGGAGTTAACCTTGCGGCCAAATACCGTTATGAAGTTGAAGCCTCTTATATGGATCAATACTATACGCGTGTTGATAAATGGGATTTAAAGACCGGCGTCAACGTCGGTGATATAGTTGATAATTTCATTGAAGCTCCATTCTCATTTTCAATCAACCGTGAAAACAGCATTATCTTCGTCAGACAATTCCCTTCGAAAAAAGAAGCGCTAAAAGCACTGCCATATTCACCGAAAAAACTTCCTCTTTCAGGGAAGGCCGCACTGAAGAATTTAGAGGTCGGTGATTTCGTCAGCATCCCGGCAAACTTAAACGTCGCTGTTGAGGCCCGTGCCAGCACTACAATGGTCGCTCCGGTTGTCCTTAATGCCAATGCCGGGGTTTACTGGGTTATTTCCGGAGAGTTCATCATTCAGGTTTTTAAAGTTGATGAAACTCACGTGCGCTTAAAACTTATCTCACGCCGTGGTTATGACCGCGGGACCAGTGCTGGTGCCGGGTTATCATTTAAACTTTTTGGAATAAGAGTTCTTGATAAACAAATCGACCGCCTTTTTGACCGCGACCTGATTCAGTTAGGATACGCTATCAATCCCGGGTCTCAGTTTATCGTGGATTACGTTTTCGACTTATCTAATGAGGACTCCGAGGCCGCATACGACCAGATCTTAAAGACGACACTTAAGTTCAATGACCTGGTAGTTATGAACAAACTAGATGCCGCTTCAGAATTAAAAGACAAACTAATTTCATCATTCGAAAAAGCTTAAAAAATTTTTTCCGAGGATAAAATGCTCGAGTCAAAAAACCGCCGTGTAACCCGCATCTTTAAAGGGTTCACCGACTACAAAGCAAATACTAAAAAGCTAAAACTTGCGTTCTTATTAACCAGCATCAATAAAGACCGCGCTTATACAGAAAGCAAGGTGACATTCATCGACAAAAACGAGAACAACTTAGAGTTCTTCTACCCGACTTCATCAAAATACATGCAATCAAAAATGGGTAAATGGATCTTTGACTTAAAAGACCAGAGCTTCCAGAACAACTTCGGCCTGATCCCAAGACTCAATGCTGAAAATACCAAAATGAGAAACCCTGATTTTGGATTAACGTTCGAGCGCAGAGATAAATTTTTCGGTTCAAGCGAACAAAGACTAGTGCAGAAGTTTTTAGTGGGCCAGATTCCAAGACAACTTGGGGCCAAGGTCGATTTAGGCCAATGGAAAAGCGCGGCTGACAAAACAGACTCACGCATCTTCCTTCAACTAGTGCTTAAATCTCAGGGGTTCGACTATTTAAAATCATACTCACAGGCAGAACTGAGCGAGCGCCTGGTGCAATTTTCACTTGAAAAAAGCAGCATTAATGTCCTTGATAGCGCAGAAAACGAGTGGGATAAGCTAAAAGACTTCCTTTTTATCGGACGCTTCGTTAACCAGGAACGACTGCATACTCTTGCCGGCAACATCCACAGAATCCTGCAAAATGAGCACAACGATTCTGAGATTATGTTGAAGGAATTAGTAAGGCTTAACGACCAGGGCATTTTCGACAAAATTGGCGTCGGATTCTTGATCTCACTTCTACCTGAAGAAAAATTAGAAGAGCTCATTTATGTGAAGCTTGAAATGACGGCTAAAGACTTAAAGGCCGTTGGTTATGAATTTGGGAAGCTAAACTACAAGGCCCTTTATGATCAGCTTACCGATGTTCAATCGCGTATTGCAAACCGATCATACGACCTTCGCGTAACCGACCTGGACCATCACATGGAAAATAACGAGATCGAAAAAGAAATAGATGGTGCCTTGACCTCCGCGGAAGATTTTTTGGGCTTAAATTAGCCATTACAGAAAAAATCAACAATATCTTTGACTTAAAATTCAAAAGCTACATATAATATAAATTATATGTAGCTTTTAACGATCATTTTTAAAAGGATTTAAAAAGATTGGACCTGATACCGCACCCACAAAGGGCCTCAAATTCATCACACATTCTGCTGGATCAATACCTGCAAAACCTTCGTCGCTTAAATAAATCGGAACATACGATTAAAAACTATAGGGCCGATTTATTAAAATTTTTGGAATGGCTGGAGCATGACCAGGGTTTGAAAATTGAAAAAGTAAACGGTGAAATCATCGGCCGTTATAAGGAGTTTTTAGGCCAGGGCGGAAATGTTTATCAGGAAATCATCAGAAATCCTGATGGATCTACAGGCGGAATTTTAAATTGGTTTAAAAAGGTGATCCAGAGGTCCGTCTTTAAAAAAAGAACGGAAAAATACCTGCTTTATTTTCAAAACGCCATGAGTGTCTCATCAAGAAGACGGCATTTATCGAGTCTTAAAAATTTCTTCGAATACTTAAAAGAAACACACGAAGATACCTCAAATAAATTCCTAAAGAACCCTGTCAAAAGTAAAATCCACGCAATTACTCTTAAGGAAATTGACGTCACTCCGACGACGATGATTGCGCGGGAAGATTTCAAAAAAATTGAAGAGCAAACTTTCAGAACCAACGAAAGGCTTATTTTGTATCTTCTATATTATGGCGGGCTTCGTTTAAGCGAATTATGCGGGCTAAAAATTTCAAACTTTGACTTGAATTCAAGAACCATCACTTTTGATCGCAAAGGCGGTTATGTGCACACATTGGTGATTCAAAAAGATGAGCTCATTTTTAAAAATCT
>JBEIPI010000125.1:0-7917 GCA_040377165.1 Bacteriovorax sp. | reverse complement strand
TTCTTTGGCCCGGTTGGGGTTTTGTCGCATTTTCCACCCCCTTCTGTCCAATTAATTTTTCTTTTTTTTTCATTTAAAACACACCACCAAAAAAAACGACCAGGATTTTGTTTCTCATAACATGGGAACTAGGGGAAGCATCAGGTTTGCAATTTCCTTGTAGCCGTGTTCATTTACATGATTATCATTAGGGCCTAGCTGAGTGGCGTAATAAAAATCACCGCCTTTTTTAAACTTATCATTTAAAAGAAGTTCAACATCTAAAAACTCAACATTGCTTTTATTTTTTTTATCTTTCCACCATTGCCTTAAAATATCATCAAGCTGTCTCGGTGGACCACTTCTGATGCTTGGATAAGTTTGCACGACGGCCTTGGCCCCGGACTTGTGAATCAGCTCCAGCATTTTTTCCAGGTCACGCAGGATCCATTCACCAACAAGTTTGTTGATATTTGCAATTTCTTTAAAGTTTACATGTTTGAATTTTTTGTTGAGAGTATCGAAAATTTCGTCTGATTCTTTCGCCAGTTTCGGATCGAAATCTCTTAACCCATAAATCTTCTGCATAATATCCCCGGTAGCGGCAAACGGGTTAACTTCCATCGTGCGCTTGAGTGCATTGATGTAAATGCGCCGATGAGTCACGCTGCCCACATGAAAGATGATGTTAAGTGCCTTCAAGGAGCCGGGAGAAACCTTTCCCAGTTCGTCGGCAAGCTTTACTCTTTCATCTGCAGAAAGTTTGGGATTGTCGGCGGCCATCACAAAATCAATCATGTGTTTGTAGTTAAGTTTTCCAGGTTTTGTATCAAGCAATCTTTTAAGCTCAAGAACTCGGTCTTTTCCTGGGGAAATAAGTCTTGGAAGGACTCTATTAATTAAAAACCCACATTGAAGACAGTACATACTACTTCCGTTGATTGCTTTTCCAGGTACTCAAGGCCTTGGTCAAACTTACCTCTGGTGCGGAAAGAGTAATCGGCAATCAACCTTGCTGCAATTGGATTTTTATCAGTTTCCCACACATACTTAAGCATTTCAAAGGCCTCTTCGGCCTGCGCCTTTTCGAGTGTGCGGAAGTCAAAGTTGTCTGCTTCTTCAAGCGAGCCAATCCACATATACCCGAGGTAGAGCATATCATCTGGATTGTTTGATTTTTTATATCCTTTGAATGTATTTGAGTAATCACTTTGATCGCTACCAAGCCAGCTCTCTTCGCGATTCATAAGAAGTTCGATTAGCTTGTAGGTGCTAAACACTCTAAGGAAATCAAACTTTTCAAGCTCTCCTGCCTTTTCACCTTTTTTCTTCTCTTTCAAAAATTCCCAATACCCGTAACGGTTCCAGTAATTAGGCTCTCCAACCATTAAAAAAACCAAGTTGGGGCGGTCTTCTTTTAGCCACTGAGGAAGATTTTCAGCAATAAAGGTAGAGTTAATGTTTCTAAGACCTCGGTTGATTACGTGGTATTTATCTCCACGGGTCTTTTTTAGAATTTCTCCGAGCTGTGTTGGATAATCGAGACCGGGAGGAGCGCCGATTCCATAAGTGTGAGAGTTGCCAAGTGCCATGATAGTATAAGCACCATTAGGTTTATCTGAAACAGACAGCGACTTTTCCGGATCAAAAGCGAAAAGGCGCAGTCCTATTTCGATCACAACAAATGTGAAGAGAATGCCGAGAAAGATAGCGAGAAATTTTTTCATGAATTTATTTTACATCGTTCTGTGACTTAGACAATCCCTTGGAGGGATATTAAATCATGGGAATCAAATTTTTCTTTCTTCTGGCCTGCAATTTTCACAAAAAACATAGAGTGATTTCTCGAAAGCTTGATTTCTTCAACTGTCTCACCGGCAAGGGGAGGATGAAGTTCGATTTCAACAGCACCTTTGGATAAAAAAAGATGACGGTAAAAGCTGTCAGAAAAAATCCATCTTTGTCCCAAGAGGTAAAAGGAGGCATCCTTCAGGTGGCTGCTCCAGCCGATCGTTTGAAACTCGATGACGTTGGGTACATATCCAAAAGAATTCATAAAGAGGTTCAAAACTGAAAGCAGTTTTTCTTCTTTACCGGTCCAGTTGTCGCTTAGAAAAAGAAAAACATCTCCGTGAATACAAGACTTGATCCGCTTGAGTTCATCTGCCAGGACTTCAACCGGAAGTTCTGAAATTAAACTACTTATTCCGATAATCGTCCGGGAAATACTCTTCGTGGTAAGAAGGGAGTGAGTATAAAAATAGCAAGAATCGAGACTTGGTAAAATTTTAGAGAGGCCAATTGGCAGGAGTTTGTCTTTATCCGCATTTTTAAAGATGCTCAAGTATCCTTCACGTTCAATTCTATTCAGGAGAGGGTTAGCATAAGGCGAGGCGCTCTCGTGAGAGATATTATAATATTTTTCTTCAAAAGAAGTCTTCTCTCTCGGCCAGCTGATAATCATATGTTTGTTCCAAAATTTTTATAGAGCAGACGGTAGCTCTCAGTCAGAAGCTCTCCGTTTTTGTTGTAAAAAAAGGATCTACTTCTTGTCGCAAGACTTTCAAGCAGGCCAGTTCCCCCTTCATACTCAGGAAGTTTATTTTGAATGATCAGAGAGAGGGATTTAAAACAGGTTTCTTTAGAGTGTTTATCTTCCAAGGCCCGTGCATCATCAGAGTGCTTTTTCTTAGCAGGATTAAAATCGGAAGGAGTGTTAAGTTCCAGTCCATTCTGGTTTAATGAAACAGTGATACCGGTAACGGTTTCGGGAAAGTCCTGAATCAGATCGCGGAACCCGCCCCAGTCACTCAATAAACATCTGGTCCCGCAAAGAATCGCTTCGATTGGCGCTCTTCCGAAATCCTCATCATGATAAGTACTAAAACTTACAAAATAATCCGCAATGTTGTAAAACTGATAGAGCTCTTCGTGAGGAAGGTGATCAATAAAGATCACTTCATTTGATTCATAGGGAATTAATCTCTGGTAGAGTTCACCCAATTTTAAATTATTTCCAATACTCGCAACTTCAAAGTCATCGAACTTGCCGACAATGAAAAGTTTTCGTTTAATCGTTGAGTTTAATGAAGTGAACCATTCAAGCAATTGCTCTACGTTTTTCTGGCGGGAAATACGTCCGCCGTAAACAAAGATGATCTCATCACTGATAGAATATTTCTGATTGAAGTCAGAGACATCATCCTTTGGTTGCCACCCTTTCAAGTCAACGGGAAAAGAAGTGGGCATGATGGATTTTTTGTTTGAAATTAATTTTGCGATTAAATCACCATAGGTTCTTGTGGGAGGAAGAAAAGCAACTTGTTTACCTTTTAAGTGTTTTTGAGCCTCGTAAAAAAAAGGTGCTTGTCTGGCGAAATCCCCAAAGACGTGAATAAGAAGTTTATCGCCTTCTTTCATCTCTCTGGCGACTTTCGTGAAAGCATCAGACCTGATCACACCGGGGTGAATACAGGCAAAAATGCAGTCGCGATAAGCATTCAAGTCTTTTTCGTAAAATGTTCTGTTGTTAATATCACAAATTTCAACACTCACATCTTGAGTTTTGAAGCGCAAATAGATCTCTTGCAGGTCCTTGCTGATGATTTCGACACTCGCCAGGGACTGTGCAGAGGAGGTCAATACGACGATATTTTTCATCCCTTAATCTTCGATATTATTGCGTCTTTAATCAATAACTCTTTAGTGAAACATATTTGATCAGTTTGATCTGGCATAAAATCTAGGCGGTAGAATTTTTCACCTTCTTTTTAATTTATGCTTTAAAATCAAATAATTAAGTTTGAATGTAGAACTAATCCCTGATTATAAGGGGATCCGGGGTAAAATAAGTCTATATCTCATTAAAAAAGGAGCACTTGTGAAACTTTATTTTTTGGCAGCAGGAGTGCTTTTATCGCTAGGAAGTGCCAGCGCTCAAGTGTTCTATAAAGACACAGGTCTTGCTCCAGATATGTGTGTGGTGAACAACGTTGTAGTTGGTACAACTCAAGAGTATTTTATAAACAGCGTTGATTCAAACCGCAAAGTCGAAGAGCCATATTCTGAAGGCTGCTTAACTCTTAAAACAATTTACGTTAATAATTTATTAACAGCGCTTGAATTGAATTTTGGCGAGACTAAGAATTGTGACTTTAAAGGACGGTGTGGAGTCCTTAAAGGTTCTGATGAGATCACCAAAACTTATAATGAACTTACGAATTACCTGGCAAAAACTAAAAAAGCGGATATTAGGGCAGCACTAAAAAATGACAACCAAAATATTGGTGCCTTAATCATCAATCAGGTCCAGCATATGGCCCAGCTTAGATATAAAGAAGATTCAGTTTATGATCTTCAGCAGCTAGCAAAGGTAAATGCAAATATCAACCAGGCCTTTGGCCTTAATTTAAATTTGCAAGTTCGTCATGTTGATAAAGAAAAAACCCAAGCATGTATGGACTACAGCCTGATTTGTCCAATGCAAATGGCAGACCCGGCAAGAGCGACGGAAAAATGTAAAACAATGATGAAAAATCCAGCTCCGGCCCACTGTGCGCAGGCGGCGGCAGCATCAAGTCAGGCGGCGGTGGCTTCAGCGGTCCAAGACTTAACAGATGGCCAGGCGGAAGAGTACTTAAGCCTAAACCTAGATGTTAAAAAAGCTTTTGAATCAAAACCTGCAAGCGATAAGAGATCTAAAACTCAGTTTGCAAGCCAACACTATAGAGATTTTTCTGAAGCAGAAGGGCGCCCGATTTCAGTGAAAGAATATTTAAACTGTAATCCGGATGTGGCCTATGCATTTAACGATCCAGCGATGAACACTAATCAAGATGAAGCGAAGACAAATATTGTAGCCTTCGTAGCAAAACACTTTCAATACTTGATTCAGCCAATTGTGCCGGTATCAAGCCGCAATTTTAAAACACACGGATGCATCGACCTTGAAAAATACCTGGCCTGTCATGCGGATGTAAAAACTTTCTGTTCAGCGCAGTCTAATGGAGACCGCGATTTCCTTAATAAGATTAAGATCTGTGCTATCGGCCATTACATCAATAATGGGAAAAAAGAAGGAAGAACTGATACCTGCGATATAAACTAAGGAACGTCTTATGAAGTTAACAATTCTAATGACCATGATTGCACTTAACAGTGGCCTGGTTTTCTCAGCAGAAGAAAAACCAGTAGTCACACCAGTGCCGGCTGAGTTCAACGGCAATGTTGGATCAGGTCAGAGAAAAACGGATGGAACTGTAGACTTCATGGAGGGCTTTGCTAAAGACGTTAGAGGCGGGGAGTTCGATAGAGGGTATAATGGTCTTTCAGGAAAAGTAGAAACAGGTAAGCCGATGGAGGATGCGGATTTAAACGCACTCAATGTTAGTTTCCTGGCGAATTTATACGGTATAGCAGAGATCGGACCGAAGTTTTGCCGCCCAATGGGCACCGACTACCCGGATTCGGTGATTCACTGGTATTTTCCTGTAAAGGATTATATCGCAGCTGAAAAAGTCAGAGATGTACTACTTCAGGAAAGAATGACGGCCATTTCAAATAAGGTGAAGGCCTTGACTGGCCAGTCTAATAAAGATCAACTTCAATTGGAGGCCATCAAGCTTCAGATTGAAACACAGAACGCGCTTATCGACAGCATAAGCGGGTCTAGTTTGTACAGCATGGATGCAAAGGCATCAGAGGTTCGCACAACTTCCAGAATTGCCTGGAGAGAAAGATTGTTAACGGCCCTGGTGACAGCTCAGACGAAAACACAGGAAGAGGATCTCAATCTGGTTAAAGTCGCTCAGGCGTGTAGTGCCGGCGCAGATATAAGTGCTTCTGTCAGCACAAGCGCATGCGAAAGAAAAAAGAAAGTAGAAACTTGTGATAAAGATAATAACTGTACGACAACAGAAGTTCCGGATCCGGTTCCGGGAAGCTGTGAAGTTGCCCAAACTCACTTGCCTAAAATCAGAGGAGATATCTTTAATGATATCGTGAAGCTTTATTCGCTAAACCAGATTCCATCTGCAGAAATCAGCAAAAGATATTATAGACTGAATGCTCAGTTAAACATTGCGGTCAATAATATGCCAGCATCGGGAGACCCGGAGTACGATTGGACTTCTCCGATTAAAACATGCCTGGATCCATCTTTTGGTCAGTACCTGCTCCGTTATGCAATGGCGTGTACTGCAAATCATAAGCAGGAAGACCTGGCAAAGATCGATTACACAGGAATTGCGCCAGCAAAAGCGGACGCTGCGCCGGGAGTTGAGCCAGTGGTAGATCTTGCTTCATCAGAAGTTTTATCAGATAACGTTCAGGCCTTCCTGAAGGCGCTGGGATTTACGGATGCAGATCTTCCAGCAGTATCAGAGTACTTTCACGCCTCATGGGCCAAAGATGATTTAATGCTTGGACATTCAAGACAGAGAATCGGTTATTTCGATATGGTTAAACCAAAAATTGAAAGCATTCTGTCTGACGACAAAAAACGCTTAAGCGTGGCCTTGCTTCAAAGGGAGAGACTGCTTCAGTATTACAATGAAGTAAAACGTTTGTATGAAGGAAAAACTGGAAGTACAAATAAAGTTGGACTGGCCTCAACTTCAAAAAAGCAGTTGGAGGCAGAGTTAAACGCAATTTCGGATAAAGGGCTTACAAACACAGCTCTTGAAGAGCAGAAGAAAGCAGCGCAATTAAATTCTGCGGCCGGGACATCTATGATCAGCTTGTCAACAGCATCCAACCAAAGACTGGATATTGTCGATGCGGTTTCTTTTAATGGAAAACTTTCGGCAGCGACGGGAACAAATTTATCTGAAGGAAGCAACCTGAGTGCTTACGCAGTATCAACAAATGAGAAACTAAAAAGCAGTGCCCGAACTCTTGGTAAATTAGCAGAGACAAAAAGAAGTGTTATCAGCAATTCCCCTTTTTCAGGAGTCGTTGAGACGAAAGCGAGTGCCAAGGGTGCAGGAGTTGCGGCAGCGGCGACAAAGTCAGTGGTGAGCGCGCCAACACTCAGCTCGAGTGCAGCGGCCCAGTTTGAATCTGCTTCGATCGCTGATGCTGTAGCAGCAATGCCAGCTTACAAGGATGAACAAAAGTTCAACCAACTCTCTCTTTCAGCAGGGGGATATAACGGTTATTTACAAAACTTTGGAATGTCTGGTGGAAGTTTCTCGAAAATGAAACTCGCTTCATTGGGCCCTCAGAAAGCGGTTTATTCAAGTGTTGCTAAAAATCCGACATCGTTCGCAACACAAAGAAAAGATGATATGAAAGGATTTGCAACAACAGCAACACCAATTGCGGCCTCTGGTGATGTAAACACAAAACTAAAAGATGCTGTCTGGCACCTCGAAAATTCAAATATTAAGAAGGATTATGAGGCAAATGAGAGCGATTCTCTATTCGAGGCGCTGACAAAAGCACACATCCGAAATTACAAAGGCCTGATAGACCCATAGGTGTCACTTTGGCACGGGAAGAATTGTCCTGGTTCTTATAAATTTTCAAATCTCCAATAATTAAAGCAACACCCTTCAGGGGACGATAATCCATCAGGTTTGAATACCTGATGAACGTTCCTTTTATTATTAGGAGATTTGCTTGAAGAGAAAATTTTTCAGTGGATTGAAGAAGATCCCTGCTTTCGCACTTGCGTATGCATTAAGCGCATCGGTGGTGTTTGCGGCAGAAAGCTCTTTCGTCTCACTACACCAAACAACATTAAAAGTAGCACTACCACCGGCAGCTGGAAGTTATGAATACACTTTCCTGCGTCCGATTGGTTTCAGGGATCAGTATGCGCCGACAGGAGCAACTGGATGTAGCATCGGTTATCCGGTGACAGGTTGTGCATTTAAAGGTGGCGGTTCACTTCCACTTCCTGAGTTTACAGGTTATCAAATGCAGGCCCGCGAATTT
>JBEIPI010000015.1:0-36814 GCA_040377165.1 Bacteriovorax sp. | reverse complement strand
AGCATAACTCTTCCTGCCTATAAAAATGATGGGGAAATTTAATCGTGCCGGAAGCAATTCTACAAGGGAAAATGCCTCGGGATGAGCAATTGTAAGGAATGGTCAAAAAAAAGGGCCCTTTCGGCCCTTTTCTTATGATAAGAATCACATATTAAGTCGTTTCTCGAGCACGTCGATTGGAGTCAGAGGGATGATAAACTTCAGGTCTGATCCATGGGCCTGAAGGGTTAAAACCGCTCTGATTCCCATGAAAAGCTGTTTGCCTTTGATTTTAAGCTCGCCCTTCACATGGTTACTCCACTCATTGTATTCCGCTTCAGTCACAAACTTCTTACCGGCGGCTTTTGCTTTAGCGACTTCGCCTTTTAAGTAATCCCTTATGAGCGGAGTCGTCTCCCAGCTTCTGGCCTCAGTGTAGTCCGCTTCTGTTGAAACTTCGCAACCGAAATATAAATCAAGCAAAGGAATGATGTCCGAGTAAAAGTTCATTTTCTCTTTCGAGAGAGTCACACAGCGCTCTTTCCATTCAACATCCATTTTTTTGAATGGGTGATCAGCTGGGAGAACTTTCTCCACTTCTGCAATCAATGTTGCCGTTGGAAGAAGTCTTAAGTGCTCGCCGTTGATGTGGTTGAGTTTTACGATATCATAGATCGCCGCTGATTTAGTGAAACGATCAAGAGTGAACGTCGGCAATTGGTGAATATCGAAGATATCTTTTTCTTCAGGGTGCGACCAACCTAACTGCAGAAGATAGTTCAGCATCGCCGATGGAAGATAGTTCTGTTCTTTGTAAAGACGAACAGAGGTCGCTCCATGCCTTTTAGAGAGCTTCTGTCTGTCTTGTCCGATTAAAAGAGAAACGTGACAGAAAGTCGGAGGAGTTGCCCCGTAAGCTTCATACAAAATTAACTGTCTTAGGGTGTTGTTCAAATGCTCTTCCGCACGAATGACGTGAGAGATCTTCATCGTCATATCGTCGATCACAACGGCAAAGTTATAAACCGGAATGTCATTTCCGCGAACGATAACAAAATCCCCTACCATATCTTCAGGAAATGTCACTTCCCCTCTTACTTTATCAGTAAACGTGTACGCTTTTTTCGGAGTGATACAACGAACGACTGAAGTCATCCCTTTTTTCATGTTTTCTGAAACCTGGGCTTCCGATAAATTTCTGCAAGTTCCGTCATAGTGAGGAGGAAGATTTTTTTCTTCTGCGATTTTTTTCTTTTCTTCTAAAAGTTCTTCCGAGCAAAAGCAGCGGTAAGCTTTTTTCTCTTTTAAAAGCCTGTCAGTGTATTCTTTGTAAATGTGACCGCGCTCAGATTGTCTGTAAGGCCCGTAGTCTCCACCGACATCCGGTCCTTCATGGTGCATAAGATCCAGCCATTTCAAATCTTCAATCTGGGCTTCTTCGAATTCGCGTTTCGATCTCTCTGTGTCAGTGTCTTCGATACGAAGAATGTATTTTCCCCCCATCGCTTTAGCGAAAAGGTAATTATACATTGCCGTTCTAGCTCCACCGATGTGAAGGTATCCAGTTGGTGACGGGGCAAAACGTACGCGAACAGTCATGAGGCTCTCCAATGAGTTTCAAAAATCGTGAGTGCTTAATATATCAGATTGTGTGCGACTAGTACACGAGAAGGCGTGGTTCAAGCATCTCGTTCATGGCATAACGAACCCCTTCACGGCCAAAACCAGAATCCTTCACTCCTCCATAAGGCATCGTGTCGATTCTGAAGCCTGGGACGCCATTGATAATCAAGGCCCCTACTTCCAGGTTTTCGTGAGCGTATTTCATCTGCGAGAGCTGATTGGTAAACAATCCTGCTTGAAGTCCGAATTTTGAGCGATTGACCTCGCGAATCACTTCATCGAAGTACTCCACTCGTTCAATAACCGCCACCGGCCCGAAGACCTCTTCGCAGACAACTTTCATGTCGCCTTTGGTATTAGTTAACAAAGTCGGAGCGTAGAGATTATTTTCTAAATTAACGACATTTCCGCCGAAAACCACCTGGGCCCCGGCAGCTTTCGCCTCGTGCACCCAGCGGTCAATGCGGTCTAAATGAACACGATCGATCATCGGCCCAATCACTGTCCCTTCTTCCATGGGCGAGCCGACTTTTAATTCCAAAACAGCCGCTTTGAATTTTTCCAGGAACTGATCAAAGATTCCGGCATCAACATAAATTCTCTGCGCAGAAACACAAACCTGCCCTGAGTAATTATACGCGCTCATCGCAATTGCTTTAACAGCTTCATCGATGTTGGAACTTCTATCAACAATCACAGCGGCGTTTCCACCGAGCTCAAGCACGACTTTCTTTTTTCCAGCTTGCGCTTTTAGCGCCCACCCCACTTCTGCAGAGCCTGTAAATGAGAGCATTTTAATCCGTTCATCTTTAAGCATGATCGATGCTTCTTCATTCTGACAAACCACCACGTTGAAGACACCTGCAGGCAATCCCACTCTTTTACAAAGTGAAGCGAGTGCCAGGGCCGTCAGCGGAGTATACGGAGATGGCTTAAGCAGAATCGAGCACCCCGTCGCCAGGGCCGGAGCAATTTTATGCATGGCCAGGTTAAGCGGAAAATTAAATGGTGAGATAGCGAGCACAGGGCCCACCGGAAAGTTTTTAGTGTGGGCGGATTTCCCTTTCCCCAGACCAAAATCCATCGGGACAACTTCGCCGCCAACACGGATAGCTTCATCGGCCGCGGCCTGAAGGATAAAAATCGAGCGCTCGACTTCCTGGCGGGCGTAATCTACGGGCTTACCACCCTCGGTGACAATCAGATTAATGAACTTATCTCTTTCCTGAAACAGCCCTTCCCTGATCTTTAAAAGGTAATCGCGCCTTTCAGCTGAAGTTAATTTTGAATAAGACTGGAAGGCCTGAACGGAATTGGCAATGGCAAACTGCACCTCCGAAGAATCCGCATAAGAGACGGTCGCCAGCGGCGTCTGGTCGTACTTGTTTTTCACAACTAAAACATTAGTTGTTGAGTGCCCCACCCATTCATTGTTGATAAAGCTTTTTGCTTGTAAAACGTCACGATTTTCCATGTAGCTATTTTAGCTACACTGAGACCTAAAAGCCAAATGGAGAGTCGGAAGCAGATGATAATTTTTTCGACCTGGTCGCCAGTGCTCTGGCAAATGAGAGATGCTCTCGAAGAAATCTCGTCTCACCAATCATGAAAAGTTCAATGCTGTGAATATAACACAGACGCACAGGTGCGACGGAATTTTTATAAACTTTATAAAGCTGTTGGGTGACTAGATGGTTTTTTGGACCATTCACAAAGCGATAATCTTTCCCTTCAGACTGGCAAATTTCACACATGGGAACCTCACAACAGATTTTATCGGAAAATAGCGGATTTTCTTGAGGAATTTTAGGATTTCAGGGGGAAACTAAGTAGATTCGGACTTTTCCCTTTAGTTTTAGGCCCTAAGCATAATAAATCTTTAGGAAAATAATCCTAAAAAATGCCACAAAGTTTTGCTATGCTTAGACCAATTTTTAACCCGCCCCAATGAAGGAGATCACATATGATCAAGGCACTCAACTTTAAAACAAAGCTAGCACCTACACCAAAACAATCTCCTAAATACTCTCTCACTGTAAAAAATAACGAAGGTAAAGATGTTGTCGTTGCCGACCCTCGCGCTACTCGCGCACTGGTAGCATTGATGAATCAGCACGCGACAATCGGTGGGGCCGCTTGCCACTGGGGTGGACCTGCAGCTTTCGCAGAAATCATGGCCGCCACTCACGCTCTTATGTTCAACGATAAAACGAAAAACTGGTACGACCAATTCCACTTCGTCAACGATGCTGGCCACACTGAAAATGGTGTTTATGCTCTAAGAGCGAACTACGGATTCGATGGATTAACATTTGATGATTTAAGAAAGTTCAGAAGCATTGAAAGTAAACTCACTGGTCACGGTGAAGGTCACTTAAACCCTGAAGGTGTTTTAATTTCTAACGGTCCATTGGGATCTGGTCTTCCACAAGCTCAAGGGCTAGCGATGGCCGATAAAATTCTTGGCAACAACAGAGTTACGATTTGTACGATCTCAGACGGTGGAGCGATGGAAGGAGAAGCGAGAGAGTCTTTCGCTGCCATTCCAGGACTTGCGACAAAAAAGAAAATGAATCCATTTGTCATGATCATCTCGGACAACAATACAAAGCTTGGTGGACGCATTGATGAAGATTCATTCTCAATGGCCCCGACGTTCAACGCTCTAGAGGCACTTGGATGGAAAGTAGAAAAAGTGGCCGAAGGCCATGACCTACAAAAAGTTTATACGACAATTGAAACAGCGGTTGAAAACGCTAAAAAAGATCCTACAAAACCAGTGGCGATTATCTTCAAAACACAAAAAGGTTACGGAGTTAAATCGACAATTGAAAGCGCAAGCGGCGGCCACGGCTACCCTCTTTCAGCTTACGATGACAAATTCGTAGGATTCGTAAAAGAAATTTATAACGGTGAAGCTCCAGCTGAATTCGTCAACTGGGCCGAAGATATTATGAAACAAAAGCCAGCTCCAAAAGAAGCCGGAGCACCTACTGCTAAGACTGAAAAAGTTCAAGATGGTTTTGCACGCGCTATTATTAAAGCTGCCAAAGAAGGCCTTCCGGTTTTCTCTGTTTCATCTGATCTTCAAAGCTCGACTGGTATCAAAGCTTTCCACAAAGAATTCCCAGATCGTTATATCGATATTGGTATTGCTGAGGCCAACATGGTTTCTTCAGCGATCGGCCTTTCAAAGTGTGGATTAATTCCGATCGTCGATACATTCGCACAATTCGGGATCACAAAAGGAAATCTTCCATTTATTATGGCAGGTCTTTCAGAAGCTCCAGTGATCGCCCTATTTTCTCACACAGGTTTCCAAGACGCTGCTGACGGCGCTTCTCACCAAGCGACAACATACTTTGCAGCTCTTTCATCAATCCCCCACATGAACGTGGTGAACTGCTCATCTTCAAGTGAAGCTGAAGCTCTAATGTACGAGTGCCTGGTCAATTTCGCCAAAGACCGCGAAGCAGGAAAAACTCCGAACTCAACTGTTTTCTTCTTAGGAAGAGAAAATCACCCAGTAAGTTATGTTGATGGAATGAAATACACTTGGAACAAAGCTAATCTTTTAACTGAAGGATCTGATGTAACAATCGTTGCAGCAGGACCGATGGTTGGAAAGGCCCTTGCTGCTGGAAAACTGCTTGCTGATAAAGGTGTGAAGGCCACAGTTATTAACAACTCATTCATCAACCATGTTGATGTTGAAACATTAAAATCAGCACTGGCAAAAACTAAAGGTAAATTAATCACGATTGAAGATCATCAGGTATTAGGTGGTATGGGGTCAATGATCCTACACGCACTTCATACTAACGGTGTTGATTTCAAAGCTAAGACTCTAGGGATTGGCGGAGAATTCGGCCAGTCTGCTTATAAAGCAGACCAGCTTTATGCTCGTTTTGATCTATCTGCTGAAGGTATCGTAAAAGCTTACAACTCCCTTAACTAAAAGGGAGTTGTCGCTGAAATCCAGGTCTGTTTTGTGTAATTCACTTTTTCTGGGTTAGCACACTTTGTGTAAAGGATGCGCTCTTTTTCGACACCGAAGAATTTCGCATCCGCCTGTGTCTTCTGAGTGATGACTGACATCGCTTCTGTGCTTATCGTCTTCATTTCTTTATTCATCTTCGAGATTTCCACGCGGTCATACCCGTCGCTGATCAGGAAGTTCACTCTGATATATGAGCTACCACTTAAAATTTGGTTTGAAACTGCGTCCGAACTTGTCACTGAATCACAGTATGTTTTCATGACACCTGTTTTATCCGTCACAACATCCCTGAAATAAATTGAATAAGTCGAAACGTATTCAAAATCCGTTGAACTGGCATTTGAGATCGCCGCATTGAATTCGCTGATGTTATGTGGGTACTCGGCTTCACAGTTCTTAAGCTCGCCTCTTAGGCGAAACTGCTCCTGCATGTTGGTGATAACTTCAAAAAGCTCGCGCTTCTTTTTTAAGGCCCCACAGATTCTTCTGCCAATCACTAATTCCGCTGGCGTGAAATTTCTTTCAGATGGTGTGACGATCGGACCAATACCGTCCTTTTGCCCGTTGTCTTTGGAAGTTTTTTTCTCTTCAACTTTACAACCGATAAGAGCAGAGACTGCAACAAGTGCAATAAGTGTTTTTTTCATAAAGAACCTTCCTTAGTACTTTAGTGCTCGATAAACAATGTATCGAATCCATAATTATTGTCTAAGGATAGGTTAATCGATTGATTAAATTTTTTCAAATGAGATAAAAGCCAAACGGACCACATTTTTTTTAAGCTGAAAAAACTTTCATCTTCAAAACTAGACAATGGCCAGTTGGGAACTTGATATTGACTATTCATAACCAAAAAATCCTTCTTCATGGTTTGAGCGAAGAGATTTTTTACCATGAGGATTTTGGATTTGAATTTAAGATTTCCTAAAAATCGCCGGGAGCGCACTGCAAGCAGGTCAGACCCAATTTTCTCCAGCGCTCTACTACGCTTTTACGGTCATCTACAACAAATAATACCTGAGCTTGAGTCTCAATTTCTGTGCGATAGATCTCTTCTTTGATATCCGAGTCTTCTCGGAAATCGCGGGAAGGCCTCATATATAGTCCGTCATGCGATACATTATGACGCTTTAACCAGCTCTCCGTCATTCCACGGTAGTTTTCATCTCTGCCGGTAACAAAATAAATTTTATAACCGCGCTCTCTCATCGCCGCAATCAATTCAATACACCAGAAATAAGATTTGTCTTCATCCATCGCCTGATTGAAGGCCTGCCAGTTTTTTGGATTGCTTTTCACATGGTGAACTCGGTGTTCAACATCACAAAGAGTTCCATCGAGATCGACGATAATAGCGTTGTACTTACTCAAATTAAAATCTCCAGAACTTGTTGAACTCTTCTTTGTAAAAATAAAGAAGACACACGCACATAGCGGTGTTCAAAAATCCCAGCACTGCCAGGATGGATGCCAGTGATAAATGCTGTTGATGTAGAACCATTAAAAGAACAGAGACCGTCACCATCGCCAAAGCGTTGATGATATTGTTGCCGGCCACGATTCTTGAGAGCTCGCTTTCTTTAGTCACTCTTTGTAATTCCGCAAACTGAGGAACCGTGAACATTCCTCCAAAAAGTGAAAGCAGGAATAAATCCACAATGGTTCTTACACTCATATTGAGTTTGAAGAAATCTTTGATGCCGATGTTCTCACCGAAACTCAAAAGCACACTTTGTTTGCCTGCACTCTTAATCGCAAAAGACAAATCAAAAATCACCAGGGTCATCGCCACTAAACTCATCGGGATCACCCAGCGTCTGACTCTCCCTTTAGTGATTCTATCCAAAAGAAACGGACCCACTCCCATTCCGATGGTAAAAGTAAAAAGCATCATGGTGGCGACCGATTCATTGCCGCGGAAAACATCCTTAGCGACAAGTGGAAGAACTGAAAGCAGCCCCGCTCCCATAAACCAGAACCACGACAGCCCGATGATTAAAAGAGCAATCAGTGAATTTTTGAAAACCAATTTCAGGATGTCTCTGGTTGACGAAAAAAAATTCCAGTCAATTTTCACCTGGCGATCAACATCGTTGATTTCACCCGGCTCTTTTTGCAACGGAAGTTTTTTAACATAATACAGACCAAGATAAGCGATCACCAACAAGATGATAACCAATGGCCAGATGTTGCCGTGTAAGCTCGCAGCGATTCCACCAATAATTGTTCCGAGTAAAATCGCGACGAATGTCCCGGAGCTCACCATGGCGTTGGCAAAAATCAGCTGCTCTTTGGTCGCGTAACTTGGAATAAGCGAGTATTTAATCGGGCCAAAAAATGTCGACTGCAGTCCCAGCAAAAAAAGCACCAGGAGCATCAGGTAGTAGTTATCGAGGTAGAGCCCGATCGCCCCCAGGATCGCAATCCCCACTTCTGCTTCTTTGATCCGGTAGCTGAGCCACACCTTGTCCAGTCGGTCCGCAAGTTGCCCGCTGGTGGCGGAAACAAAAAAGAACGGCAGGATAAAAATCCCACCACAAAGTGCGACCATGGAGCCAGTATTGACGCCAAAAAGACTGATGTTTTTGTAGGTGATTAAAATAACCAGAGCGCTTTTAAAGAGATTATCGTTAAGCGCACCGTAAAGCTGAGTCCAGAAAAGGGCATTGAGTTCTTTTGATATTTTCCTCATGCACCTATGTTGAACAATTAATACTTAATTGTCACGCCTAAAACGTGGTAGTTCTCATAAGGCTTACCGGAAACCTGGCCGAAGGATTTATCTTTTTCCGAGAAATGACGTTCGATGCCAATGAAAGGTTTGATCGTCACGTTTTTGATTTTCTTTTCCATCGAAAGCTGGATTCCTCCGCTTACCGCTGGCCCTCTAAAACCAGCACTTCCCTGAAGCCAGGTCGAAAGAGCAACCCATGGCAGAGCTGAGTGGCTAAGCGTATTGCTGGCGAAAGCTTTGGCCTCCGCACTCATAGAAGCGCCTGTTCCATAACTCATCCCCACTGCAAGTTCCGCGCGGGTCTGGCATTTCCAGTTTCCAAGATTGTTAACCCATTCTTTACCAACTCCACCCATCATCACGACCGTGTTTTGGTTTTCTCTTTCTTTTAAATATTTATACTGGATGATTTTCCCACCAGTCATCTGGTTGGTTACATCATGCCACCATTCCTGGGCCGCGCGGCTCAGGTTACCGGAGTCTGTCTGGTTGATGAACTGAAATTCACCGGTAAGAAAAGTTTTACTTTGCTCGTTTTTAGCGATGTTTTTATCCAGCTTTAATCCCAGCGTGTTTGTCTCACTGAAGTTTAAATAGTATTTTCCGTCTGCATCTCTGCGGTAGCCATTTTGCGGAGTGAACTTTCCAAAACCTGTTGAATCAAGTGTCAGCTTCAACTCACCTTCTGAGCCAATGACTTTATATTCAAGACCTCCACCGAAAGTGCGGCCTCTATCATCACCGTCATACGGCTTCATCCAATCAACTCTCTGAGCTGCCCCGTGAAGAAAGTTATCATTACCAGTTGTAAGTGTCCCTTCAACTGATTCGACTTCACCGACAATCGGCCAGATCTTCTTTCCATTTTTTACTTTAAGCCCTTCCGCTCCACCTAGTTCACAAATACAAAAAAGCTCGCGCCCTTCTGTCGATTCAACTTTTTTAGGTGCATCCACAATCTTGTTGTCTTCGCAGTCTTTCTCGGGCGCTTTCGTCATGATCTTCTTTGACTCTTCAATAAAATTGAAACTCACGGCCATTAGGTCCTCTTCACTTGGAGGCATAAACTCCTGGGCCGAAAGGGTATTAAGAAAGAGCATAAATGTAAGCGCTGGTGCTATTTTCATGCAGTTCTTATCGGTGTATATTGGTTTTAGGTTTAATGAATCACAAAGAAAACAAAAGACTCAACTATGAAACTTTACCACTATGTCCACTGCCCTTTCTGCGTCCGTGTCCGCATGGGGTTTGGTCTCCTTAATATCAAGTACGAATCGCACATAACCGCTTATGATGACGAAACAACACCGGTGAAGCTTACGGGAAAGAAGATGCTTCCCATAGTTGTTCACCCTGATGGGCGCGCCCAAAACGAAAGTTTGGACATCCTGAAGGGAGTTGATAAGTCAGACCTGCTCAACTGGAAAATGCTTGAACAGCACGCTGACATCGAGGCCCTGCTGGACAAAGTCGGCTCTCCGGTCCACTCCCTGGCCATGCCTTATTGGATCTGGACTCCTGAATTCAACGAATCTTCAAGAAAGTATTTTCAGGCGAAAAAAGAGGTCAAGCGCGGGCCTTTTAAGGACCTGGTAAAAAACCAGCAGAAATTTGCGGATAAATTAAATGCGCTGATTGCCTCTGAAATTCTGCCGGAATTAAAACCGTTCTACAAAAGCGAAAAGCTTACAATCCTCGACATCATGCTGGCCGCCCACCTGTGGGGCATGTACGTGGTGCCTGAATATCAGTTTGATCCGAAAATTCATGCGTATCTTCAGAGTGTGAAGAAAGAGACGAAATTCAACTATCATGAGGACTACTGGACTTAAGAGCGCAGGAAGTGATTTTTTATCAGCAGCGCCGCCTCTTCAATATCAAAAGGTTTAAAGATAACGGCTTTAGGCCGAAAAGAGTTGAGAACTTCTCTGGAATAATCCATATACCCGGTAATGAAAAAAATCGGAAGTTCGGTATTTGAATCCCTGATGTAAGTAACCAGTTCAACCCCACTCATCTCAGGCATAGTGATGTCGGTGATCAAACAATCAATTTTTTCTTTGTCGTAGATTTTTTTAGCTTGGAGCCCATCACTAGCGGTCAGGACATTGAAAGAGAGGTCCTCAAGACCCTCTTTAAAGATATCCAGTAAATTCGCATCGTCATCAACTAAGAGAACGGTGACCTGTTCTTTGTCTGTCATAAAAAAAGTATATCATCACTTTTAAAAAAACGACTGAAAAAGATCGTGACAGGAATTTTTTATTTGAATTGCACCAAGCTTGATCATATCAATTCTGGTCAAAGGATAGTCGTAATCACGGTCGGCCACGGCCTTCCCGAGACTGCGGATCGCCGCTTTCACAATTGTTTCCTTAAACATGGTGGTCTCCCCCATGCTTTCCGGAAGCTGCTTAATCAGCAGTGAGCCGCGGGCGAAGGCACCCAAATCAGTCGAGACAAAGTAGTTCTTTTTCACGCACCAAAGCACCCAGTCCTCAGGACGTTTGTCCGGGCTGACTTTCATTTCGTTAGTGATATCTTTTAATAACTTTGCTCTCAGAGCGCTGTCTTCAGACTTCATTGAAACCATCAAACCGTCCGTCAGTGTCCCGGGCGATTTTAAATAAGCACCGGCACCAACCAACAGGAAGGCCCTTTGGTCTTCTTTGGTTAATGTTGAAGAAATCCCGAAATCATAAAGCAGGATTTTGATCTTATTATTTTCCTCAACTAACACAATCCTAAAATTCCCCTGATGAAGATCTGCGTTTAGAAAGCCACTTTTAAAAAGTGCCTCTTCAAACCACATTCTTACCATCTCTCTGGCGACCACTTTTTTTGTGTCATTATCAGTCAGTTTTGCGAACTTCACTCCACCGCTGGCAAATTCTTGAATGTGCAGGTTCGATTTTCCTTTTGGAGGTGTATAAACTTCCGGCACGCGCACTTCGAGCATATCAAACTTTGTCCCTGGCGCTGAGATCTTCACTGAGCGGTTATAGACTTCAATCGCTTTTTTCTGGTTTTCAACTGCAATACTTAAATCAACTTCATCATTCAGGAATTTCTCAGCACTATCAATCAGGGTGGTCATGATCTTAATGTCCTCCACTCCCTCTTTTAACAACAGCTGCTCATTGTCCGGAACAAACTGTCTTAAAATCGCGATGTCTTCCTTGCAGCGCTTGTCGACTCCCGGTTTCAGAAATCTCAAGGCCACATCTTTTTCTTCTTCCTCAAACCAGATCTTCGCGCGGTTGATCTGGGCCATTGTTCCCGTCCCAACCGGCTTATCTTCAAAACTTCTTACTTCGTACCCGCCTTTATCTGCGGCGATGATTTCTTTAACTAAATGTGCAGGGACTTCTTTTCCTGATGATTCAAGGATCTCCATGATTTTTGCAAACTCTCCGCTAATCCCTTTTTCTTTCCCGATTTGCTGAAGAACTTTACCAAGACCAGGCCCGGTGTTCCTGAAAATTACCTTCATCACTTCTTCCTGAGGAAGTTTTCCGCCAGAGCTTGAAAGCTCAGACATGATGGTTTTAATCACATCCTGAGGGATTTTATTGAAATAGTAATCCATGAAACGCACAACCATTTTAATCTGGCCGTTTTTCATATCGACCTGACCACTTGAGGCGATCTCTGAGCCGATATTGCGGATGCGGGATTCGTGTTTTTTGATTTTACTCTCTACCAGTGCTACAACTTTCAGGATTCGCTGATTATCGTCTTTTTGCTCGAGAATGGCCTCCAGCTCACTGAACTCCGGCTGAAGATCAAAGCTCTGCCCCAATACTTTATTGGCAGCGATCTTATAATTCTCGCCCATTTTGGCCTTTTGATCAGCACCTAATGAATCGTAGATCGGCGCTACCATCTTCATCCCTTCCGCCAGGTCCACATGGATCAATGGTGCCGGGTATTTATCAGCTTCCGCATTTAAAAAGCGGATCTCCTCTTTTAGCGTCCAGATCGGGGCCTTCTTGATTTCATGAAACTTATTGCCACCCTCTTTTTCCGTTTTCAGATTCGCCATTAAAAGCGGGTAGACTTTATTGAAATAATTTGTCGCCTGTTTGTAAGTCGCAATCTTTGCTTTATCATCAACGCCAGTGGCTTCAATCAGGTACTTTAAAAGGTTTTCCTGAAAGACTTTAAGCTCGGCCTTTCTTGCGGCACTGACCTCTCCCTCATACCTGGTCTTGATCTCCTCAATTAAACTCTCCAGCGGGGAGTTCGCGATTCTACGGCTTTGTTCAATAGCGTGCTGCTCATGAGAGCAGGAAGCCGCTAGAAGAGTCAGGGTTAACAATATAGGGACAAGATTGGTTTTATTGATTTTCATAGGCTTCTTATCGGCAATTTTTCAGGGGGACATAACCAAAAATCCAGGATTTTACCTGTAAACTTTACCCAAAAACCCCCATTCGGTTGAGTTTTCTACCCAGAAGTGTAAGTTGGGGTATCAAATTTCCCGCTGACTAAATGAGGTACGTTTATGAAGAAATTAATCCTGGCTTCCCTACTGGCAACCGGAGCCCTGACGGCAGAGGCCAACGATATCGTACTTTCAAAAAGTATTAAATCAGGTCTTCGCACTAAAATCGAAAGAGACCTTAAATTATTAAGCGCCTTTAAATTCAAAGGCGACACTTCCGCAGAAACTTTAAAACTGATGGGAGTCTCATCCCTGAATGCTGCCACAGCTGAAGACTGGCTTGGCGACAGAGTGAATTACGTTATCGAAGAAAACGCCCTTTCTCCGCTTAAACTTTTACTTAAAAAAGCTATTTTCGTAGAACGAGAAGGTGTGACATTTCCTAATGCGAACATCCTCCCTCACGCCTTAAGCACAGGCCATATTACTGAGGAAGAGGAAGGCATGGTCGTCATGTCTAACATCGGTGCCGGTCTATATATGGCCGGAAAAGCAGAGAGCAAAGTTTATGGATTAAAAGTGTCGCGCGGACTTTTAAAGTCAGGCCTTAAGGTTGTGGTTGAATCCCCTCGTGCCGGAATCATTCAAATCGGTGAAGGGTTATTCGCCAGAGAAATCACCGTTAACAATGACAGACCTGATGCACTTTCAAATAGCATTAACCGTCTCGGAACTTTCTTCCATGAGGCCCGCCACAGCGATGGGAATGGCAAAAGTCTAGGTTTTGCCCACATTAAATGTCCAGCAGGACATGAGTTAGAAGGTATGTATGCCTGTGATGAAAATTTAAATGGGCCTTATACTGTTGGTGCAGCAATGACTGCAGAAATGCTCAAAAGCTGTAACGAGTCTTGCACTGAAAGAGAGAAAGAGATCTTAAAAGTCATTATTCTTGATAGCCACAGCCGCGTGATCAAAACCACAAAAACCGGCCAGCCTTCAACTGACTGGGACCCGACCCCAGAAGGCCTTTAAAACTTAGACAAATCAAAGGCCTGGATATTTCCGGGCCTTTTTACTAAAGTATTTTTCTCCACTATCCGAGAAGCTTCATAGAACAACCTTTCAAAGGAAAAGTTATGAAGGCAAACCTGCTAGTTTTCACATTAATGACGATCGCAACTGTATCATCACACGCTGGAGAGAAACTCTTCGCTGAAGGTGGATTCAATGGTTTTGCATCTTACGCTAAAACGGGTGAGACACCAACAAACAGTGAAAAGGATATGAAGATCGCCAACCTTAATAAACTGCTTGATCAACAACAACGTCTATATGAAGAGAAAATCACTTATCTTGAAGATGAGTTGAAAAAATCAAAAGAACGTCTGGTTGAGAAATCGATCAACTATGACACTAAAGAAGAACTAATGGAAAAAAAATTCGCTGAAGAATCAAGCTTCCTTAAAAAAGAGCTCGTTGCGAAAACAAAGACCCTGATGGAATACCAAAGACAGCTTGAAAAGATTAAGCCGTCAGAGGACATGAGAGACCTTATTAGAGTTAACACTGAGCTTGCAATCCAATTAAGAAGCTCTACCGACCAGATCGCCAATATGCAATTACATGCAGGCGAAGCTTTTGCAGTTAAAAAAGACGCTCCCGCTGCTGGAAACCGTATGCCTGCAAGTACTGGAAAATAATCTTACTCACATAGAACTTAATGACGGGCAGATTTCTCTGCCCGTTTTTTTTGCCACTTTTTCGTCTTTTTTCGCTTCCACAAAAATACACTAAAATCGCCCTCAAATCCCTGTATCTCCTCACCTTTTATACAGCTGTCTCCATATCTATTGATGCCATCGCTTATTTCTTTAAAATGGTTTCAATCAACAATGAGATCTTGTCAGCTGTACGTCTTCTGCTTTTAGAACAAGATCACATCAATCAAAGAAAGAAACCTATATGAGAACAATCTCCATTATGGCCTTTATGAGCTTTCTTATTCTTTGGGGTGTCTATTTCTACCTGAAGGATCAGACCCGAACTCAAAAGACCGCAGCTACTAACAATCAGATGCTGGAGCAAACTCTCACTACTGAGGGAAGCGTGCTGACAGCGAAAAGAAAACGCGATCTGGATAAGATCGGCGCCGTTATCAATGAGAACAATGTTCGTATCGATGATGATACGAGAGAGGAAATCAAGACCGCCAAAAAAGGCTACGACAACAAGGAAAGTTTAAAAGAACTTCAGGCAATGCTTGAACAAAGTTACCTGGATCGCAACAGCACGGTTAAAGACATTAAACGTATTCAAAGCGAAATCATCGATCTGAAAAACAAAGTGAAGGAAGATGTCGCAAATACTGAAAAATGGGACCCGCGCTTTGTGTACTATCTGATGATTCAGGAGAACTACACTTATCCTGAAATCAATATGATTAAATCTCTTGCGGAAAATGGGTTAAATGCCGAAGAGGTTGAATACATCAATGAACTTATCCGCGAGGAATCTTTCATGGAAAGAATCACCGCTTTCAAAGCTCAGGGAGACGTCGGAAGAGCTGTCGCTTCTTTTAAGAAAACTAAAAAGAAAGAAGTGGACGACTTTATCGATGACGTGAATGAAGGACCAAGCATTGAAGATAAGTTAATTGAAATGAATTACAACCAAGAAGAAAAAGAGGAAATGATATATGGGCACAATCAATAATCAGGATCACACTATGCAGTCAACAAAGAAAAGAATTCCATTAGTCAGTTTATTATTGCGTGAAAAGAAATTCCTAATCAACAATGATTTCCAGATACAGTTCATGCTTTCATTGTTGTTGATTTCGATCTGTTCAATGTCGGTTATCTATCTGGCGAACGATTATTTCTTCCACTCTTATATGCAAAAAGGGGAAGCCCTGAACTTGCCGCCGGATCACCCATTTTTCTTGATGATCCACGAGCAGAAAAAATTCATGACAAACGTGTTTGTTGTGGTGGCCTTAAGTATCTCGGGAATCGCGGGACTATGGGGACTCTTCTACTCGCACAAAATCGCCGGTCCTCTATACCGCTTGAACAAGTACTTTACTCAAGCGGCCGTGGACAGCGCTCCTCTACAGAAGAAAATCTATTTCCGCGACGACGACTTCTTCCAGGAAGTACCGGAGTCTATCAACAAATATATTGATAGCATCCAGGCAGGTTCGACGACTGAAAAAGATGATGAAAAAGCTGCTTAGTTATTCGATAAATTCAAAAAAGTTCGATTTGATATTCTCTAATTCCACTTGATCAAATTCCATCGTGGTCGGCGTCCCCCAAATGGGACTCGGCCACGCCCGGTCTGTCGGATAGCGCGCGATCACATGAATGTGCAACTGCTGAACGATATTTCCCAAAGACCCTACATTCATTTTATGCGGACGATAGTGCGATTTTAAAAATTCAGAAATGATGGTGATCTCTTCCATCAGCATAGTCTGTTCTTCATGGTTCAAATCAATCAGCTCCAACGCCCCTATTTTTCTCGGAACAATAACGAACCACGGGTTCTCTTTGTCATTCTTTAAATAGACACTGCTCAAACCCATATTCTTGATGAAGATTGAGTTTTGTTCTATCACAGGGTCAACGGTAAACTTTGCATTCATTTTCTCTTCCTAAGGCTGTAAACGGGTGATCGACCAGTTAGTGTCATTCAATTTATAAAGAAAGCGATCGTTAATACGATAATCCCCATAGACAAAAAATTCAAATTCATAAGGCTCAAAAAGAAATCCTCCCCATGTTTGTGGTAGTGGTATCTCCTTGCCATCAAACTTCATGCGGGCCTCTTCCAGTTTTTTTAGTAGTGCATCTTTGTCAGCTATTGGCGAGCTTTGCTCTGAAATATAAGAAGCCAACTGACTTACACGGTCTCTGGATGCAAAGTACTTGCGCGAGTCCGCCTCGGACATTTTCTGGACTCGTCCCTGCACCCTTACCTGACGTTTAGAGACGTGCCAGTAAAATAGCAGACAAGCTTCGTTATTGGCCGCTAACTCCTGGGCCTTGGTGCTGTTATAGTTGGTGTAAAAGGTGAATTTATCCGCGTTCATTCCCTTGAATAGAACAGTTCTTGAATCCGGGCGGCCTTTTAATCCATCCACTGTCGACAACGTCATTGCCTCAGGGTTCTGCTCTACTTTCTTAGCGTCCTCATACCAGGAAAGAAATGAGACTACAGGATCTTTGTTTAGGTGATAATTTGTTAAATTGTCCATAAAATTCCCTATCAATCTTTGACTCTTAAGTTAAAATTAATCAACTCTTGAATCTATCAATTACTACTTTATTCCGATAGATACTAAAAAGGTATATGAAAAAATTTAAAATATTAATCGCCGAAGATGAAGAAATGCTTTTGGACCTGTTTGAGATGCTGATCTCAAGCGAATTTGCTTGCGAAATCACGACAGCTTGCAATGGTCTGGTGGCGATGGATATTTTAAACGCTGATAGCGATTTCAACTTAATTATCTCTGATTACAAAATGCCCAAAGCTTCAGGTGGAGATCTCTATCATTTCAACTCTACCCGTCACAATATCCCATTCTTTCTTTTTTCTGGGGGCGATCTCGAGGATTACCCGGAGTTTGCGGATTTCAAAACGAGAAACACCAACAACCGTTTTTTCAACAAGCCTTTTAACGAAAAGCAATTGATTACTGAAATTAAGCGTCTTTACGAATCAATATCATAAGCGTTTCAAAATGCTCCGTATAAGGGAACATATCAAAAATCTGGGTCTGCTGTATCTGATATTTATCATGTAGTAATTGATAATCTCTCTGAAGAGTTTCAGCGTTACAGCTGGAGTAGAAAAGATATTTCGGATTCTGTCCCAGGATGCTCTGAACGATAGACGGGTTGAGCCCTCTTCTTGGAGGGTTCACTAAAATAGCCTCATAACATTTTTTATTGCTCTTTAAGAACTCTTCAACATCCAGTGCCTGGAATTTGATCTCCCCTGTTGCCTGATTCAGTCCGATGGAGGCTTCGGCGCATTTAATCGCCTCTTTCGATAGCTCTACTCCAAAAACATCAGGACAGTTTTTAGCTGCAAAAAATGAGAAGGCGCCGACTCCGCAGTACAAATCAAGAAAAGACTGAACCTTGAACTTCTCCACCGCTTCACCGATTTTCTGGTAGAGTTTTCCGGCCATTTCGGGTGTCACCTGGAAAAAGCTCTTGGGCCCAAGAGTCAGAGTGACATCGCCGAAGCGGTGAACGATCACACCCTCTTTTGATAAAACGATTTCCTCTTCGCCTTCAAGAATTGCTTTGTGCTCCGGTTGAATATTGGCGGTGATCACCTTGATTGCTGGAAGTTCCTCATTTAAAAGCGCTGCCATTTTTCTCAAACGGTCCAGCGATTCTTTTGAACGCAAAACAAAACGCACTAAATATTCATTGTGGCTTTGGCTTTTTGAAAGAATCAAATATTTGAGTTCCCCCTTTTTTTCTTTCAGTGAATACGGAGGAACATTAAAGTCCTGAAGTTTCTTTTTTAATACCGGCAGCAGTTCATTGAGGCCCGACATATGCAGCGGACACTCTTCCAATGACTTGAAGTTCAGCTGGGAATCGTAAAAACCAAACTCGATGCGACTTAAATCACCATGGACTGCGAGTTTTGCTTTATTTCTTGAGCCTGCGACTGCATCGTTTAAATGCACACTGGGCAAAAGTCCCAATGCTGTCCCTGAAAAAAGCTCCTGGAGTTTTTTCTCTTTCATCGCAATCGCTGCATCATACTTGTGTTCAAGCAGTTCGCATGAGCGGCAATGAAGTGTTTTAAACCAGTGGCAGTCCATATTAATCCGGTTGATTTCTTAATGTTAAAAAAGTAATTTATGGTAACACAAAAACCGGAGAAATACCCATGGCACTTACATTATTTGGCTCATACACTTCACCTTACGTCAGAAAAGTCCGCATGCTTTTGTGGGGCGATAAAGACATGACTTTTAAACCGGTGAATTACTTTGAAGCTGAAGGGGAAAAATACCTGAGGTCCATCAATCCTCTCAATCAAATCCCTCTACTATTGGACGGGGACCAACCAATCTACGACTCTCGTGTCATGTTTAACTACATTTCAAAAAAAAGAAACCTCACGCCACTCACGATTGAAGAGGAGAATATCCTCTCGATCATCGATACCACTCTGGCCAGCGCAGTCAATTTGTTCTCACTGAGAAAAGGCGGCATTGATATCGATGCCGGAGGACACTACTTCATTGAACGTCAAAAAGAGCGCTTGCCTACACTTTTAGGTGTCCTGGCCCCTTGGGCAAAGGAGCAAAGTCCGGAGCGCGACTGGAATTACCTGACGATGAGTTTATACAGCCTGGTGTACTGGCTGGAGTTCAGGGAAATGTATGACATAAAAAAACACCCTGAATTGGTGGATTTTTTAGAGCGCTTTAAGCATTGCCCGGGAGTGCAGGAGACAACAATTCCCGCTTAAGAAACTTTTCTGAATGGATTGGTTACTTCGAGATTTTTCTTTTCCTGAAGGATGTCTTCAAGCTTCATGCGGTTGAGGAAATTCGAGAAGGCCATCCAGATCGCCAGACCATTCATGTCCTTAATCTGCGGCGGAAGGTATTTTGGCTCAGAGATAACCCCGAGATCCTGATACTCTTTTAAGATAGGCAGTTCATCCAAAGTCACTTTACCGGCAAATAAAAGTGGGATTAAATCGGCCTTGCCTTCTTTGATCGCCATTCGCATAAAGTTATAGATCATCACAAACCCTTTCAGGTAAGAAATATCTTTGGTAAATGGCGAGCCGCCAGTTACGGGCGCGCCTCTAAAAATGCGGTTGGCATTTTTAATCGCTTGGTAATCTTCCTGCCCTTTGTTCCTAAAGAACTCGATTACTTGAAGCAAGTCCGCCCCGTCCTCGGCCATCTGACAGGCCACCAGCCGGTCGTTTAAGCGCTTCGCTCTTCTCGGGAACATGGCAAAATTAAAAAGCTCCATAATGACCGCTAGACCTTCCTGAGTCACTGTCGAACAAGGTGGTCCTTTGGCAAGCCATTTGGCGTAGGGCTGGTTTTGTCCGTTGAGTGTCGTTCCTAAATGAACCCATCCCTCATGAACTTCAAAAATATCCAGATCCTTAGTCGAGAACTTTAAATCACTTTTAATTTTTATGTAGTCTGACCCCGCCGAAGCATCTGAGATAATCCCGTCGGAGAGCTTAATCTTGATCTTCTCATCTTTAAAATAAGGCCCCAGGCGATTGCGAAGCTCTTCCACGACCTGCTCTGAAGTCATCGTTCGCTCAAAGTTATTTCCTAAAATATTCTCATCAAGAGAATTCAATAACCCTGACATGACATGGGCAAGATCCCCTAGCCTGGTTTTCCCATCGGCCATAATTTCATTGGGAGACCCGTATAATTTTTTTGAGTAATCATAGAAATCTGCTTTCCCGCGCACCATCAGCATTCTGACAACATCTTCGTACTGGGCACAGTTTCTTGAGAGAATAAGCCCAAGCGGGTCACTTGGCCCCAGCTCGCGCTGAATTTTCAAACGGAGCTCTTTGAACTCCTGAAGTTTTTTTACCGGGTCGTATTTTAATGGACGGTCATAGGTAATAGTTGGAAGCTCTTTGAATTTATTTTTGACAATGAAATCCTCTACGCCTTCCTGCCACTTTACTGAATCGAGAATCTGAATAGGTTTTTGCAGCTCATTTAAAATGAGCGAGAGATCCAGAATAGTGTTTTTATACTTCTGATCTTTCACTATTTAAAACTCACATTGTATCCGCCGCCAAAGAACTTCTTATCCAGCTCTTCTTTAGTTGAAACATCACTTAAATTTTTTACGGCCATCGAGTAGGCCGAAGCATTTGGGTCTTTCTTAGTGAGCCTGACTTCAATCACTTCCTCTTCGCCTTCAGCGAGCTTGCGAAGATTTTTCATATTGAGTGAAATTTCCTGATCTTCATAACGAGTCAGATAGACCAGGCAGTCGATAATCAACGGGCCATTGGGAAGCCATGGGTTTGGGCCCACATAACTTTTTCCGCAATAACGGTGACCATTTTTAAATTTAATATCAACCGAAGCAGGAGTTTTAGCAGTACGTTTTAGATAAATAATGTAAGGCTCTTTGTCTTTCAGGTAATAAGGCGGATGGGCCAGGCTCATTTCCTCTGCGTCCAGAACCAATGTTTCTTTTGGTGCGGCTTCCGCACAACCCGGACAACGCTCTTCTACTTTACCGATTTTTTTGAGCTCTTCATTTGCTGTTGTGACTTCTTTTACACCATCTAAAATCTCACGATTGATCGCCTCTGTGTCTTGTGCATACGACAAAGAAAGGGAACTCAAAAATCCCATGGCCACGATAGTCAGAAAATAGCGAGAATTAAGCCTTTTCATAGTGGACTGATCGGACTTAAATGGGCTAAACTTGAGCATAACCATACAGAATTAAAAAGCCCTTTAAATACAACCAATTAGGCTATGAAAAACCGCCACGGCTCATACAAAAAAGTGCTCCTTGCCGAAAATCTTTTGGGCCCACACAGAGATACGTTAATTTCCAATATTAATGCGATAACCAACCTGCCTTTAAGGCCGTTTGAGTTATGCACGCTCTACATCCTGCTTTTTTTAAGAATCCGCCATCCAAAAAACTGGCTGCAGAAAAAGTCACAGACCCCGCTGCAAACCCAAGCGGTGAAAATTCTCGACATTATCCCTGAGAGTTTTCTTCTCAGCGAATGGGAAAAAAGTAAACTGCAGAACCTGAGCGTTCTCGACCTCTACAAAAATTTCAACCTCAAAGGTATTCCTGAGGCCGTCAACCGCACCATGATCAACTGGATTGAGGGCGGCTGGGATATTGTTTTACTCACTCATATTCCAAGTCCCCGTGAGCTTCTAAAACTGCAGACAAAAAATTCACGCTGTATCACGCTGACCGTGAATCACGATGAGATTGACCGCCTGGTTTTAGCTTCACGCGACCCGCTTAGTTTCGTGCTTCACGACCTTCATCACGCAGATCATTTCTTCAACCAGAAAGAAACACAAAAAGGGCAGCTGGGATTTTATTCGCTGGTCGAGAGAATTTACGATCAACCGCTTTTAAAAAATACACTCAAAGAAGACAAACAATTCAAGTCTGAGTTTGATTATGTTGTCTCTGATATGAACGCATATGTAATCCACCTTTTTAAATGTTTTAAATCGGCGTTTACCAGAAGTGATGAGGCCAAAAGTGAACCGCTCTTCCCTCAGATTTTAGAATGGTGGAACATGCCTGCCCACGTGAGCCAGTCCGCTTTGAAGCTAAATACGCCCGACTTCAAAGAAGAAGACGAGCTTCATCTTAAAACTTTTTTTGAGAGTTCTCAGGAGATTTTGGCATGAAAAAAATCCTGATTTTAA
This sequence comes from Bacteriovorax sp., assembly GCA_040377165.1. Taxonomy (GTDB): domain Bacteria; phylum Bdellovibrionota; class Bacteriovoracia; order Bacteriovoracales; family Bacteriovoracaceae; genus Bacteriovorax. The sequence goes on along the minus strand of JBEIPI010000015.1, from coordinate 14,634 downwards.
ACGGAAGCCTTGGCGCGGGAACTGGAAACACTCAGGAAGTGATTACTCTCCTGCAAAAAAGTTTGCAGCAAAAAAGTATTAAACCTGAAGTTATCCAGCTAAAGGATTTTCTCGATAAGAAAATCACTTTACCTGAAATTAAAAAATCCCTTGAATCTGCAGATGCTTTCATCTTTACCAGTGGAACTTACTGGGACAGCTGGGGAAGTCCGATGCAGTATTTCCTGGAAGCGGCCACCGAGTTTGAGGCAAGTGATCTCTTTATGGGAAAACCTGCCGGCGTCGTCATCACTATGCACTCGGTTGGCGGCAAAGGAATCCTCTCAAGGCTTCAGGGTGTTTTAAACACCCTTGGCATGATGAACCCACCGATGAGCGGAATGGTTTATTCCCTGGCCGGTAAACTCGCCGAAGACAACGACACGAGCTTTGCCGACGACTTCTGGAGCCTGGAAGATTTAAACACCATCACTCACAATTTGAGTGAGGCACTCTCGCCTGCTCCGAAGTACAAGCCCTGGCCGGTAGACCACAAAGACCCTAAACGTATTTGGATAAAATAAATAATAACCCTTACATTGGAAGAAAAAATGCTTACAAAAAAATCCGTCTTCATCAACTTTTTCGCTTTTTACGCTGCCTGGTGGTCAATGCTGATCTCTAACTGGAAAGGACAGCCAGTGATTGGATGGGTTGTTTTCGCTATCGTTATGGCGATTCACTTCTTCAGAGTTTCAATTAACAAGAAAAAAGACGCCATGGAAGTTGTCGCTATCGCCGTTATCGGTATTCTACTGGACACTGTTTTATTCCAAACAGGAATCTTAACTTTCAATAATCCTGTTGGACCATTTCCTCCAGCTTGGTTAATCGGAATCTGGTTCCTATTCGCGACAACTATTTCATACACATTCATCCTGATCAGAAACAAACTTCTTGCACAGGTGATCGTTGGTGGATTCTTCGCGCCAGTCAGTTACATCACAGGATCAAAGTTTTTACTTCTAAGCCTGTACCAACCATTCCCTACTTACTACGCTATTCACGGAGCATGCTGGTTAGTTTTCTTCCCACTATGTTTCTACATCTCTAAAAAAGTAAAAGGTTTTTAATCGGAGCTACGAATGACTAAAAAAGTTTCAGATATTTTTGATCCAAATCTTTGGAATGAAATTCCAGGATTTGATTTTAAAGACATTACTTATCACCGTGCAAAGGATCAGGGCACAGTGAGAATCGCTATCAATCGTCCGGAAGTACGCAATGCTTTCCGTCCTAATACAGTTGATGAGCTTTACACTGCTCTTGAGCACGCACGTATCAGTGCTGATGTTGGAGTTGTGCTTTTAACTGGAAACGGTCCTTCTCCGAAGGATGCTGGCTGGGCCTTCTGCTCTGGTGGAGACCAGAGAATCAGAGGAAAAGACGGCTACAAGTATGAAGGCGATGACAATAACGGAACAGGAAACAACAAAGTTGACCTGGCACGCTTAGGACGTCTCCACATTCTTGAAGTTCAACGCTTAATCCGCTTCATGCCTAAAATTGTTGTAGCAGTTGTTCCAGGATGGGCAGTTGGTGGCGGTCACTCGCTTCACGTTGTCTGTGACTTAACTCTTGCTTCAAAAGAGCATGCTGTTTTCAAACAAACTGATCCGGATGTAGCAAGTTTCGATTCAGGATATGGATCAGCTTACCTTGCCCGCATGGTTGGACAAAAACGCGCGCGCGAGATTTTCTTCTTAGGAAGAAACTACTCTGCTCAGGAAGCTTTTGAGATGGGAATGGTTAACGCCGTTATCCCTCACAAAGACCTTGAAGTGGAAGCTCTTAACTGGGCACGCGAAATGAATTCTAAGTCGCCAACAGCGATGAGAATGCTGAAGTTTGGTTTCAACATGATTGATGACGGTTTAGTTGGTCAGCAGTTATTTGCCGGCGAAGCGACTCGTTTAGCTTATGGAACTGAAGAAGCGGTTGAAGGACGTAACTCATTTGTTGAGAAGCGCCCGAAAGACTTTAATAAGTTCCCTTGGCACTATTAATTTTAAGATCTATTCCCATCTGGCGCGAGAGCGTGTGCATCGTCCAGATGGGCCCAATTAAAAGAAAGAAAATATCCTTAAAAAAACTCGGCTTCTTCCCTTCAATCTTGTGGCCGATAAACTGCCCGATCCACGCCACCACAAAAATCCCTACAGACAAAAGAAAAAAACGCGGACGAAGAAGCTCCAGGATCACCAGCATCGGAATCACTAAGGCCAAAATCGCCGCCATCACTCTGACGTTTTTAAAGCAGGCGTAATAGACCAAAGCGGCCAGGACCACTATCAAACTCCAGTCCAGCCATAGAGGCCATGAAGCGGGAACAGGAAATGCCTTGAAGATCCCAAGAATGCTGAACATAATCGCCGGCACACAGATCTTGTGAATCATGATGTTGGTTGGATTCTGATGAGACTCTGAATACTCTTCAATGTAACTGGCAAGTGATCGCATATTTACTCGATTAGATTGTCGATTTGAACATTTGAAATCTGATCAAAACGAGAAGTGATTTTACTGGTTGTTGTATGAATTTCTTTAACATCTTTGCTGACAGTATCGATGTGCTTGGCCAGGTTGTCCCAGCGGTCTTTGTAACGGCCAAATTCCTCACCCAGCTTGTTTAATTCCTGGTGAATGATATTGGTGTACTTACTTCTCTCCACGTTCTGGATCACTACCTGAATCGTAGTCAATGTGGCCATGAAAGTCGTCGGGCTCACCAGCCATACACGTTTGGTTTGAGCGTGGGAAATAATATCGTGGTGGTAGGCATTGATCTCCGCAAAGATGGCCTCGGCAGGAAGGAATAGGATCGCCTGATCCGTGGTCTCCCCTGCGATAATGTATTTTTCAGAAATGTCATTGATATGCTTTTTAACATTCACTTTAAATTCTTTAGTGAACTCTTTTCTCTCGATCTCGGTGAAGTTGAGATCGATCATCTTGCGGTAATTTTCCAGCGGAAACTTGGAGTCGACAACAATGTTGCCCATCTGCCCCGGCATAAAAATAATAGAGTCGCAAATCACTCCGGTCGAAAGCGAGTATTGCAGTCTGTAGACATTGTCGTTCTTATCGCCAAAAACCGAACTCAAAATCTGATGAAGCTGGACTTCACCGAAAATCCCACGGGATTTTTTATCCGTTAAAACATCCTGCAGAGACACGACGTTAGTTGAAAGCGACTCGATTTTCTTTTGGGCCTCATCAATTTTCGCCAATCTCTCAATAACACTGGTGAAAGTCTCATTGGTCTTTTTGAAACCCTGGTCCAGGTTTTCACGGACGCGGTCAGAGATCTCATTGAGTTTGTCCTGCATACTCTTGGTGATTTTTTCATTCATCATCACCATATCCTGGGCCATCTTCTCTTTCATGCCCACCAGCTCTTTAGTCATCTTCTCATTGACCGCCACCAGCTGCTGAGTCAGAACATGCTGGAAGTTTCCGAATTTCTCGATAATCTCCTGCGAGGTCTTGTTTTGTTCGTTGGCAATTTTTTTGAATTTATCTTCAATGATTTCTGAAACCTGAAGTTTTGTGACTTCTTTCTGGTTTTCAAAACGCTGCTGCATGATAGTCTCCATCTGCACCAGTTTGTCCGAGATTGGTTTAATTTCCTGAGTGAGGAAGCTGAAATCCAGTGTGTCGCTTTTCTTCAAAACCAGAAAAATAAGGACACCAAGATTAATCACAGCTAAAGCGATAAGAGCGAATTCCATATATCTCCAGGCGGCTATTCAAGCCAGCGTAAAAGTCTAAAAGCGAATTTACTAACCGGACCCTGATAAGGTGGAAAGTACAAATTAGTTAAAGTGAAAAACCCCTGTTTTAAAACAGAACGCTCGTGAGAGAAGGCCTTGAAACCAAACTCTCCATGATAGCTGCCCATTCCAGAAGGACCCACTCCACCAAAAGGCAAATGGGGGTTCGCAAGATGAAGGACCACGTGATTGATCGCCGTGCCTCCTGCGGTCGTGCTTTTTAAAACCTTTTTGACCATCTGTCTGTTCTTTGAAAAAACATACAAGGCGAGAGGTTTTGGATTCTTTTGAATATACTCGATAACCGAATCCAGGTTTTTATACCCAAGAAGCGGCATAATCGGTCCGAAAATTTCATCTTCCATAATCGGACTGTTTAAACTCACATCAGTTAAAAGTGTCGGCGGAATAAAACGCTCGTCTTTAAACGGACGGTCTTCCAGTAGTTTTTTCTCATTGGAGATCTTGGCCTCAAGTCTTTCATATGCCTTTACATCGATAATGCGGGCGAAATCTTTGGTCGTCAGGCGCTCGTTGGATGTCTCTCCAAAACGCTTTTCAATCTGCGCTTTAAAAAGTTCAGTGAACTTCTCTTTCAACTCTTCCGGAATGAAAACATAATCTGGGGCCACACAAGTCTGCCCGCCATTCATAAATTTTCCCCAGAACAATTTAGAAGCGCAATCCTCAAGGTTGACATCACTGTCGATAATCACCGGAGACTTGCCTCCCAACTCCAGGGTCACAGGAGTCAGGTTTTTCGCAGCTGCCAGCATGACTTTTTTTCCAACCAGAGTGCTGCCAGTGAAGAAAATGTGATCAAAGTTAAGTTCCAGCAGTTTTTCCGCCAGGTCAATCTCGCCGATCACCACTCGGGCCACATTGGCGGGAAAGACTTCGTCGACGATGGTTTTTAAAATCCCCGCAGTCGCCGGAGTTTTCTCCGAAGGTCTGGCGATCACACAATTTCCAGCGGCGATGGCCGCGACCAGAGGATTTATTAACAACGAAAAAGGATAATTCCAGGGAGCAAGAATTAAAACGACCCCCTTGGCTTCGTATTGAATGAAAGATCTTGAACCAAAAAGTGCTATTGGTGTGCGCACTCTTTTTGGCTTCATCCATTTCGAAAGTCTTTTCACTGCGAAGTTGATTTCATCCAGCGAAGTATGGATCTCTGTCAATTCACTTTCAGCGTAAGGTTTTTTAAAATCCTGGTATAAGGCAGCTTTAATTTCTTCACGCCTTTCAAGAATGCTCTTTTTCAATTTCAAAAGCAGATCTTTGCGCTCTCTTGACGTGGTTTGAGACATCTTCCAGCGGTTGGCAACCAGAGCGCTGTACACTTCATTTAAATCTTTCATTAAGCTTCCGGTCTCAGGATGTGGCACATATATCCGTCAGGGTTCTTGATCAAATAATCCTGATGATAAGCTTCAGCGCTAAAAAATTCCGGCGCCGTCATCACTTGAGTGACAACCGGATTGTGGAAGACTTTGGACTCATCAACTTTTTTGATAAATTCACGGGCTTCGGTCTGTTGTTGGTCGTTGTAAGTGAAGATCACAGAACGGTACTGTGTCCCAATATCATTGTGCTGACGATTCAAAGTCGTCGGGTCGTGTAACCTGAAAAAAACATCCAGAAGTTTTGTGTATGAAAGAACAGATGAGTCAAACTCCACCAGCACAACTTCAGCATGATCAGTTTTTCCTGTGCACACTTCCTGATAAGTAGGATTTTTGGTTGTCCCGCCGGCATAACCAACTTCAGTTGAAATCACACCCGGTACTGTTTTAAAAATATGTTCGACACCCCAAAAACACCCCGCTCCTAAAAGCGCTTTTTCCTTACTCATAAACTCCCCTCTAAGTCGCTACATAAACCAATATCCCCGCAAGGATAAACCCTAAGAGCTCGCCGCCATAGTCTAGCCAAAAATCCCGCTTAGACCAACCATAAATTGGGAGGTATTTCAGATTTGTGGCCACCACAAAAACCAACCAGCATCCGGCCGAGACCAGGATCATGTTTGGAACTGAATCGACCACAAAATCCCTCTGGATCACATCGAGCCCCCAAACATTAAACAGCGAGCCAAAAAGAGAGAAAAACCACACTTCCTTACTTCTAAAGGCGCGGCTTCTGATTTTTAAGTTCCACAAGTAAATAAAACCCAGCTGAATTGCAGCGATAATGGGTATATGAAGAATATCCAAAGGTAAACTCCTGTTGATTCTTTGACTATTTTAGATAATAAAAAACAAATGATCAAAAATACTCTCTACAGTTACGATTATTCTCAGCCAGAAGACTACCGCTTCTCCCTAGACTCGGTGTTTCTTGCCCAAAAAGTGGCAAACCTGCTCAAAGGCCACCCCTTGGCCGACTCCCTGAGAATCCTCGATCTTTGTGCCGGATGTGGTGTAGTGGGATTGGAACTCAATTTTAACTGCGAAAAACTCTCGAAAATCGACTTTCTGGAAGTTCAGGAAGTCTATCTTCCGCACTTTGAAAAAAACGTAAAACAGGCCCAAAAACCAGGTTCCGACTTCCGCTTTCTTCTGATGAACTACGCCGAGCTGAAAAGGCCAGAATTTCATCAGCAATACGATGTGGTTGTCTCCAACCCACCTTATTTTTTTCCGGGCGAAGGTCTTTACTCACCAAATGAATTCAAAAACCGCTGCCGCTTTTTCATCGACAGCGATTTCAACAATCTCATCGCTTCCACTCACCATGTCCTGAAACCAAAAGGAAGCGGCTTCTTCCTGATCAGACCAGGGTCACATCACGGAAGAAACTTAATTGATGATATAAAAAAATTAGGATTGTTTTCGACGGTTCAGATTGTCGATGAAGTTCGCGGCACTCACGTCGTCGAGCTGATTAAAACATCTTGAGAAATTCCGGAAGATTTCGCGCTCGAGTTCTTCGCTTTTTTTCCCGAGAACCAAGGCCGCTTTTTTGTAGATGTCCTCGATAGAGAACTCTGACTGATCTCCTGTTTCCAGGAGCAATTTTTCAGCGGGAGTCACTTTCAAGATCTTATCGGTTTTAAAAAGCCTCGCTCCATAAGAGAAGTAAGTGTCGTACTTTAAAAGCTCGCCCATCTCGCGTTCATTTCCACCATAAGCGTGAAGAATAACCGGTTGATTAAATTTTATGCTTTTCAGGATGTGCATCAGGTCCGAATAAGAACGCACGCAATGAATAATAATCGGAAGACGGCGCTCTTTTGCCAGCTCAAAATGCTTAAGCAACACATAGACCTGATCATCAATCGAAGCAATTCCCTCATGGGCCCTGTCGAGTCCGCACTCGCCAATGGCGACGGCTTCAGCATTGGTGTCTTTCAGACGCTCCCACTTAACATCAAATTCCGCGCGGGAAAAAGGCGCAGTCAACTCCCACGGATGAACAGCCAGAGTATGAACTCCAACCAGGACTTGCGTGAAATGAGTTTTGCGATGAGCATGTGTATCGATGTACATGGCTTAAGGTTATTGCAATTCGCTTAAAGCGAAAAGAACTTTTGAAAAATGCGGACCTTTAAATTTTGCTTTGGCCTTAACCATGTAATCTTTGATCGTCCACTTAGGATTGTCGATAATGTAATCCGTCAGGTCATGGGCCACAATGAAAACCGTCGCCAATGGAGTGATTTTGTTATAAGCGAGCTTGGCGGGGAATCCGTTTTCCTTCGGTAGTTCATGATGTTGTCTGACAATCATTCCGACATCAGGAGGAATCTCTCCAATTTCATCAATTTTTTTAGCGGCCATATTCGGGTGCTCAAGAATTAATTTGAAATCCTGAGGGCTGAATTTATCTTTAATCAAGTCCAGTTCGAAAACACTTCCCTTAACCTTCGCCAACTCAGGCCTCTCTGCCAGCGCCATGTCGTGCAGGTAGGCCGCATAGACAAACTTCTCCAACGTCTTTTCTGTGTTCCATTCCATCTTAATGCAGATGCCGGTGGATATATTAATCAGCATCCCCACATGGGTCATAATGTAGTTGTCTCCGGTGCGGTCAACTTTCATTTCAGCAAAAAGCTGTTTTAACTTTGTGTTCTTTTTAACCTGATCCATGATCTTGTTAACTTTCTGCTCCAGCTGAGGCACTGGAAAAGGGAGGTGGCATTCGATGTTTGGAATATCATCATAAATCGGCTCGGGTTCAACCTGGCCGCCTTCGAGGATAACTTTTACCATCTCATGCAACTTATCGTGGTCAAAAGGCTTCATGACCACCCCTGCGAAACGTCCGCCGAATCTTTCCGCAAATTGCGCATTGATAATTCCGCTTAAAATTATAACCGGCGTCCCATTATTGGCATTGTCTGGATTATCCACGAGGAACTTCACGACTTCCGCCCCGTTTCTTCCCTCCAAATTAATATCAAGGATGATAAACGAGACCACATTTTCGGCGAGAGCTTTTTGCGCTTCTCCAACACTACCAGCTGTCAGCACTTTATCGAACAAATCGCCCAAAACATTCTGAACGACGTCAATTATTTCTTTACTGTCATCTACAATAAGTAGTACTTTTTCCATGTTTATATTCTAGTTTATTAAGCATTTTTTACAAGTAGCCGTCACCTATGATCAATCTTGTCTCCGAAGCAGAACACTCAATCTATACTTTAACTCAAGATGACCTTAAATCTTTTTTAAGTGCGAACGGTTATTCTCCAGAGATTTCATCAATTATTTTTCAACACCTTTACAAGAACAAACAATCGCAGACTGTCTCTAAACGGTTAACGGATCATTTAGCGCAAGAGTTTAATTTTTCTCTGCCTGAAATAAAATCTGTTTCTAAATCTCCCGACGGCACAGTGAAATTTCTTATGTCTTTTCAAGATGGAAAGACAGTTGAAACAGTGCTGATACCATTTCATAAAAAATTCACTGTCTGCCTCTCGTCGCAAGTCGGGTGTGCGATGAAATGCAGCTTCTGCTATACTGGAACCATGGGACTTTCCCGCCACTTAAAAAGCAGCGAAATCGTCGGTCAATATATTGTGGCCGCGGACTATCTGAGAAAGGAGCTTGGCCAGAGGCCTGTTTCACCCAATATTGTGTTTATGGGACAAGGAGAGCCTCTCCACAACCACGAAGCAGTTTTAGGGGCCATAAAAGTCTTTATGGAGCCGATGGGACTGGGTATCGGTCCTAGGCAGATCACACTTTCAACCGCGGGTTATCTGCCTGGCATGAAAAAACTAAATTCATTTCCTAAAATCAATATTGCGCTCTCACTTCACTCGCCTTTTAATGAAATCCGCAAGGAACTCATTCCTATCAACCAGCATTTTCCCCTAGAGGATATCCTCGCTTCACTCGATTCCCTGGATTTAAAGAAGCGTCAATTCGTCACTTACGAATACCTGCTGATTGATGGGCTCAATGACCGCAAAGAAGATGCAGATGAATTGCAGAGGCTTTTAGGTGAGCGCCGGGCCATCATCAACATCATCCCCTTTAATCCTTTTCCAGGCAGTTCATACCGTAGACCTGACCAGGAGAAAGTAGAAAGTTTTAAAGAGATGTTAGTGCAAAGAAAACTGCGAACGATGGTAAGGACTACCAAAGGCAGCGATATCCTTGCTGCCTGTGGACAGCTTAAATCTAAGAGTATTTAAGACTTTTCTTTAATTCCAGAACGAAACATGTGTGCCCTTCTTCGTCCTGCTGATAGTAAAATTTTCCATGGTGGGCTTCGATAATTCCTTTTGATATTGAGAGACCTAACCCCGTCCCTTTACCAACTTCTTTCGTTGTAAAAAATGGCATCATCATCTTCTCTGAAACTTCCTCGCTAATACCTTTACCGCTATCGCTGACATAAATGAAAACCAACTTATCCGTTTCTTTCGTTGAGATTTTAATCCATTTTTCCTTTAGTGAGGAAATGGCGTCCAGCGAGTTGTTAAGAAGATTAACCAGAACCTGCACAATCTGCACCTCACGGCACTCGACTTCCGCCTTCGAATCCCACTCTACTCTAAGTTGGATGCCATTCTCTTTGTATCTTTCACCACACAGCTCAAGCGCCATATCGATGAGTTCCTGTACACTTTTTTTGCTAAAGGCATCCCCATTTGAGTCGCGGGAAAAAGCGCGCAGGCCGCGGATAATTTTGGCAATGCGGTCCACTGTGTTGATAATTTTATCAAGGTTCTCTTCTGATTTTTCAATTGAGACAGTGCTGTCTTTTAAGTTCTTTTTTGTCCTGGTTGCCAGTGCTGAAATAATGGTGAGCGGGTTATTAATCTCATGGGCCACCCCACCGGCCATCTCCCCCAGCGAAGAAAGTTTCGACGCCTGAATCGCCTGATGCCTCTGCACTTCTAATTCTTCCTGAGACCAAAGATACATAAAAAGAAAGAGACCAAAAACAGTAAAACTTAAAACAATGAACGTCAGATAAATAATCGTACGCTTTTTCCATGAGGCCATAAACTGCTGATCCGATACTCCGACCCCGACGATAAAATCATAATCACCAAGCTTTCTAAAAGTCATCAGGCGGGTAATACCATCGAGCGGAGAAGCCGAATCCAACGTGATATAACTGTGATTGGAATTGATAAAATTCTTAAATCTTTGCGACAACTCCATCTTTCTGCCGACATTTTTGTCTTCCCATGGAATGCGCACATGGGTGACCATATTCATATCGTAAAGGCCGATCAGCCCCTCTTCACCTAAATCCAATTTCTCAAACTGATTTTTGAAATACGAAAGTGGGATCGTCCCTAGAATAACCCCATCAAAATTCCCTTTACTGTCGACCAGTCTGCGGGCGAGGACCACAACCCAGATATGATTTGTCCTACTTATTACTGGCTGTGAAATCACCAGTTCATCGTCGTTGGCATGCTTTAAGGCATGAAAATAAGCGCGGTCAGAGAGGTTTGAGTAGTTTTGTAGCCCGCCATCATCGACAATGTATTCACCATTTTTGTCTGCGGCCTTGAAACTTCTCACTTCTGGAAGGCGCAGCCTTCTTTCCAGGAAAATTTTATTATACTTGTTTTTATTTATCTCGCCTTGATGCCTTCCGGTCTCCAGTATGGTCTTGAGTTCTCTTAAGACAAGGTCGGTAGACTGAAAGGACCCGTTAACATGCTCCTGGAGAACACGGGTCAGGTTGATGGTCTCAACTGTGGCACGATTTTTTTCCATCGTGTAGGACATCTGACATTCATAAAAAAAACCCGCTAAAAAAGCGCATCCCAACAGCAAAGTTGCAATTAGAATTTTAGAGTTTTTAGGGTTCTTGATTACCCCAATGAAAATCTTCATGTTTCTAATAGTAGTTCAAGCCGTATTTTTGTCCATGTAGAAATTACACTGAAAAACAAAATTATTAAATCCTTGATATAGTCAGGCATATTTCGAACACTAGGAGTAAATATGTTTAATAAACTATTATTAGTGACTTCCGCTTCCATGGTGCTGATGAGTTCATCTTTTGCAGCGACAATGCAGAGGAAAAATGAAAAAAAACTATATGTTGGATCAAACTCAACTGAGGCCAAACTTACTTATATCGGAGTCGTAGAATACGACTCAACAAAAACTCCATCAGAAAAGACAATGAGAAATGTGATTGAATCTCAAGTCGAGCACACGATCGGGCCGATGTCTGCGGCACAATATACCGCTGTACCAAAAGGCGACCACGTCATTTCTGACGTGAAAATCCAGTCGAAAACCGGCAGTACTTTTAAAATCGAATACACCTATACAGGAACTGTGGTTCTTGAGAATGGGCCAAAGACAACTTACGATATCATCCTGGCAAAAAATCCGGCGAAAATTTATGAAGCTAGTTTTGTCGGTGACGTGAGCCCGTGCACAGACGAACACTATCAATCTGAAGGTGACTTCTGGTACTTCTGGAACCCGAATCAGGCAGGATGTAAACTGAAAAAGGACAAAGACTATATCATCGCAAAAGCGAAAGTTGAGCGCTTTGAGAACACAACAAAGAGCTACCCTGAATACCACAACCTTCCGGATGAAAACGGCAACATCACAATCCACATGATGTTTGGAATGGATGATAGTGCAAAAGGAAGAAACCCACTTACAAGTGGTGACATAAACGCGCACATCTACAGAGACTTCAGAGACTATCTGATTGAGAATGGATACACAGGAAAAAAATGGACGGCAGCAGAGATCAACAAGATTGCCAAAACAAAAGACGGCGCAGCCCCATATGTTGAGACATTCACGAAAGGAATGATCAGCTACAGATTCTTCTTTGGGCCATCTGCGATTGATGAAGACTCACTCGCTTTCCACTGGTTTTATAAAGACGCTATCGAAAACGCATCCGTTATGCTTTATGGTGGACACTCAGGACTTGGTGGGCACTTAGATCTTGCTGCGATCGAGCAGAACCTGGGCGAAGAAATCAAGTTCAACAAAAAAAGATATCAGATTTTCTTCTTCGATAGCTGTACATCATACAAGTACTATAACACTCAGTACTTCGAGAGAAAAATGACAGCAAAAGACCCGAAAGGATCAAAGAAGCTTGATATTTTCACAAATGGTCTTGCAACTTACTTCCATGTAATGCCTGAGTCTAACCGCGCTATCGCGATCGCTTTCGAAAAAGCTCTTGGATACGCTCAAGCTGGAAATGGCTTCGTAAGCTATCAGTCTCTTGCTAAGCAAATTGATTCAGACAACCTATTTGGTATCAATGGTGATGAAGACAATGAAGCTCCAAAGAAAATTAAGTAATCTATTATTAATCCTGCTTCTTGCTCTGGTTTCCGCAAACGTTTTTGCGGAAACCAAGTGGGAAGTTGCGACTGTTTTTCTTGGCGCCCGCGAAAATGAAGAATTCCAGGCGGACATTGAATCTAACCTCAGAGAAATTTCACGCATCAAAACTTCCGCGAGCCTTGCCGTCACGACATACCGTGAGGCCCCGGGAAAAAATGCGGACAGGACAAAACTGCTCACTTTCCTAAAGAAATCATTTCAGGACCCGAAAGCAAAAAAAGCTTTAGTCCTCTACGGTCATGGTGATGGTCCAACAGGTCTGCGCGACTTAAAGACAGCTGAAATCAAAAAATTACTGAGTGATCTTAAAGTAAAACTGGATATCATCTGGTTCGACGCTTGTTTCCTGGCAAATATTGAATTTTTGTACGAGCTTAGAAAAAGCTCAAGCTACACGATTGCTTCGGAAGAAGCTGAATTCAGCGCAGGACTTCCCTTTGAAGCACTTAGTGAACTGCCGACAATCGCCGATGCACAGGAAGCCTCAGTGTTTCTGGCGAGGCGCTTTATCGAGTCTTATTCATACTTAAAAAATGGCGCTCAAACCGATGCAGTCAGTACCAGTTCGGCCACGATCAGTGTTGTCGACAACAAAGAACTTGAGTCTTTCACCGGTATGTTTAAAAAAGTTTCTGACTTGATAAAAAAACTTCCGCCAAAAGATCAGACTGCGCTAAAAAACAAGCTTTCTAAAAAATTCAGCATGGATGAAAAAAGCCTGGTGGATCTTGGCCATTTATTGATCGAGCTTCGTTTAATCAGCAAAGACTCCACTGTAGATCAGGAATTAACTAAACTGATCCGCTTATTAAATATTGAGTCAGTAAAAAAACTTAAAACCAACCCACGCATCCGCATCGCTGCCCCTGAAGAAAACGCCATCATGGTTTTTGGCTTCAATGACTGGGAAAATGGAATGCAGAGTGAGTACTTAGATAATCCGCTATTTAAGGATATTCTTGCGACAAAAACTTTTGTGCAAGGCCCTAACAAAGATACATGGCCAGCGAAAAAATTCGAAAATAAAAGCACCTACCTTTCACCTTTTGCCCCAGGGGTGAACTCTTTTGACTATTATTTCCTCGATGCTTCAGGAAAGAAAAAAATAAGTGAGCCCGTGTCTATAACCCGCACCCGCGATGTGGTTGAAACCGCCATGACTAAAAAAGCTCTGGGCTCTTTTCTGGTTTACAGTGCCTACACTCAGGAGATCGGATCAAAAGCTGAGAAGTACACAGGTGTGAACATCACGCTCTTCACAGAGATCCCTTCGATGGATTATTTTGAATTGGAATTCAACCAGAAAGTTGGTTGGTTAAGTCTTTAGGCCGATCAATAACGACATTACCTCAAAACAGCCTTCGGACATAGGCTTCTTCACAGGAAGCTCGTGTCCATAATACTTCTGGTAGTATCGTCTCGAGTGCTCATTCCATTCCTGGGATTGCAGATCGAGCAGCTTCTCCTGCTTTTTCATCGCCTCAGTGAAAGTCATGTTCCCCTTTTTGTAATCCTGATAGGCTTCACGAAAAGCGACATTTAGAATAACAAGGCGGTTGCGGTTTAAAAACCACTGCTCATAGGTCTTTGGGATATACTCACCGGACTTCCCGGCCGCATCAGAAAAATCCTCGAAATACTCAAAAGCTTTACCGATAAAATACACATGGTTTTTTTGAAGCTCACTATTTTCAACCACAAAATCAGCGGTGTCATCGAACATGATCAACTGATCCAGGTTCTTTGTCACCTTGCTTAAATCTTTTTTATGCTTTTCACTGAAGGGCAATGTTTCCAGCGCACCTTCGACATCAATCAGGTCTTCGTTGTTTAAGATTTTGTAAGCGATGTCTTTTAAACTTCTACCGTCTTTAAGTTTTATCTTTCCTAAAAGCTCAAGATTGCGCACTTTTTTTCCGCCGCTATAAAATGAAACTTTTAAATTAGGAACGGTGAGCAGCTCTTCAACAAAAGCTTCCAGCCCAATATTGTTGAAGTAAGTT
>JBEIPI010000061.1:0-18008 GCA_040377165.1 Bacteriovorax sp. | reverse complement strand
TTGGGTCAAACCAATAAGCAGAAACCACTCCCTTTTTGAATTTAAACTTACCTTTAAACTCGAAGTAGTCCTGAGGAACAAAGCTATCAATTGCTTTTCTTCGTTCCACTAATAAGCTGAGTACCGCTGTCTGCACTCTACCAATTGAAAAAAGATCATTAAGTTTAATTGTGGCCAGGCGAGAGAGATTCATCCCCACCAGCCAGTCTGCTTTCTGACGGGCGCGACCAGCGATAAAAAGACGGTCGTACTCATAAAGCGGCTTCATCTTTTTCATTTCTTCGTGAATAACGTCTTTTGTAAGGGCCGCAGAAGTCCAGAACCTGAATGCTTTAAGTTTTGATCTACCCTCATTTAGAATCAAACGGGCAATCAACTCTCCTTCACGACCGGCATCGGTAGCGACAATCAAGCGATCAAGATCGGTTCTTTTTAAAATTCTTTTAATAGTATCGAGTTGTTTTTTTGTTTTAGGCTGGGCCTTAAACTTAAACTCGGAAGGAATGATGGGAAGTGTATTTAAACTCCATTTTTTGTAGGCAACATCGTAATCTTCAGGATCATAGGGAGCGAGAAGATGGCCAATGGCCCAGGTGATAACATATTTATCATTTTCAATAAAACCATCTTGTCCTTTTCCGCTAGCTCCAAGGGCCATAGCGAAGTCTCGGGCAACAGAAGGTTTTTCAGTGAGAATGAGTGTTTTCATCATAGCTCATAATAGCGAATCCAAATAAAAAAGGGCCAGATAAATCTGGCCCTTTTTATATGACTTTTTCTATAAGGAAAAAATTATAGTTCAGCAGCTGTTGGCTTGTACCAGCAAAGAGGACGCATACCTAATTCGAATCCGTCTTTCTTTAAACAAACACCTTTTAGAGCGTCTTTTCCATCTACATCATCAAGGATTGACTTATCACAAAGTGTTCCTTGGAAGTAAGTGTCTAGACGACATTGTGCTTGTGGGTGGTTGTCGTTAGTTCTAGATACCTTAGATGTATCTGGAGTGTGGAATTTTACGTTTGAATTTCCACCTAACTCACCAAGAAGCATAGCAAGTGATTTACCTGCCATTGAAATACGCTGACAAAGAGCGATTTCTGATTCTGATTTATAGATTTGCTGACATTTCGCAGTTGCTTCAGCATCGATTTCCATTTTAGCTACTACAGCGATGTTGTCTTCTTTTTCAAGAACACGTCTCATACACTTTAGACCTGCCCAGTAGTCAGATTGACCTTCGTTAGAAGCCCATGCTGAACCGAAACCACCTTTTCTAGGAGCTCCACCAATGTGGTGACCTAGCTCATGACATACTACCATCATGAATCCATCAACAGTGACTAGAGGGTGACGAGCAAGACCTCCGTACATGTTAACTTGCCAAGTAGAACCTGATTGCTGAGCAGATGCGTTAACAGTATTGTCATCCCATCTGTTGTTCATAACTAGGTTTCCGCCTTTTTGTTTTACAATCGGCGCATAAACAGTAGACACACGGCTAATAGCATCAAGGAATAGTTCCTTTGTCATGTTGTTAGCTGCTTTGTCGCCTACTGCGATTTGAAGATTGTTTTCAGGAGCGAATCCACTTTTACCGTGAACGTCGCAAGCAAATGCTTGAGAGAATGTTAATGTCGTTGCCATCATTGCAACTAAAATCCCTTTTGTCATATAAAGTCCTCCGTAACAAATATTAGGAATGCTGGGATAATTCTTGCGAGAACATTGCGATTAGAGAATTAAATTATTCTTTCATTACCTGACATTTCTTCACGGAAACTGTCCTTAATAATTTTTCATTGGGGAATGACGAAAAAAGGGCTTCCGAAGAAGCCCTTACTGTCAATTTTTTGGCGTCAAAATTCAGACGATTTTAACGAAATTAGATCTCACCAGCGCCTGGTTTGTACCAACAAAGAGGGCGAACACCTTGAGTGTATCCATCTTTTTTAATACATGTTCCTGGGATTGCGTCGTCTTTAGATACGTTCTCATCGATTGATTTATCACAAAGAGCACCCTGGAAGTATGTATCAAGACGACATTGTCCTTGTGGGTGATTGTCGTTTGTTCTTGTTACAACTTTTCTATCAGGTGTAGTGAAATTTACGTTAGCATTTCCACCGAGTGATCCAAGGAGTGATCCAAGCGACTTACCGGCCATTGCAATACGCTGACAAAGAGCAATTTCTGAAGCTGATTGGTAAACTTGCTGACATTGTCTTGTAGCTTCTGCATCGACTTGCATTCCTGCAACGATGGCGATGTTGTCATCATTCTGAAGCACTCTTCTCATACATTTTAGGCCTGCGAAATAATCTGACTGACCTTCATTAGATGCCCAGTCAGTGTTTCTGTCATATCTTGGGGCTCCACCGATGTGGTGACCAAGCTCGTGACAAACAACCATCATAAATCCATCGTCTGTCGTCAGCTTGTGACGAGCAAGACCACCGTACATATTGATCTGCCAAGTTGTCCCGTATTGTTGAGCTGAAGCGTTTACAGTTGTGCTTCTCCAGTCATTATTCATTTTTAAAGTTGCACCCATTTCTCTGACGATTGGTGCGTAAACTGCTTCTACTTTTCCTACGATTTCCAGGAAGCGGGCTTCAGTCATGTCACCTGCCATTTTGTCGTTAACACCAATTGAAAGGTTGTTTTCAGGAAGGAATCCAGTGTTTCCATGGATGTCGCATGCGATTGCCGCAGAAAAGGCCATTGATAGAGCAAGAGATCCAGTGATTAAAGATTTTTTCATATAGTCCTCCGTAACATTCATGAAAATTTAAATCGTATATTAATCCTCACACGTTCTTAAAATTTCGGTAAAAATTAATCTGTCAATTTCTTGCAACTTAAGCGTTGCCTGAAGATTGTCTAATGACCAACCAGAAACGTTTGCTTTTATTTTTCTTAAAATCTTTTATAGTCATTAGTATGAAATCCTTAATTTTTTTACTGCTCATCGCCTCTCCCCTTACTCTTTGCGCCCAGGATGCTAAAACCTGGAGGCTTTCTCTCGGCGCAGGCGCTGTCATCAAAAAAAATCAGCGAGTGGGAAACACGTATAAAAGACTGCATAAGAAATACATTATCGCCCCTATTCCTATTGTTCAGGCCGGCTATGGAAGAGTTTCTCTCGGTGGTCAGGGTCTTTCCGTCATGGCACTCGGCCATCCGATGATGAATGTCAGCGCTTTCATTAATAGAGGCGGTGAACGTTATTATGGTGCTGGTATGATTCCGCGCAAAGAATCTTTTTTCGCAGGAATCTCCGCTAAGTTTTTCGGATACGGCCTCAACATCTCAAGGGATATTAACGGCAAGTCTAAAGGATATATCGCTCAACTTAGTTATGGGCGCATGAAGCTGATTTCTGAAAAACTAGTTTTAAGGACAGGTCTATCACTAGACTGGTACGACGACCGGTACGCTGACTACTATTACGGCGTTAGAAATCACGAAGCCACTGCCAGTAGAAGAGAATACCACGTCAACAACTACATCCAGCCAGGCGTGAACCTGATGCCGATTTATAAGATCCAAGAGAATGTTTCGATGATGGGGGCGGCCGGAGTGAAATTCATTCCCAAATCACTGCGTGAGTCGCCAACAATGAATGGTAAAAAACTTGAATTCGGTGGATTAGTTGGGATTAGCTACAACTTCTAAGAAAATCACTTTTTAGTCAACATCGCCTCAATCTCCGCGACGATCTTACGGTAAGTGGGAAGCTGGTAGCGCTGCTTGAGGTATTTCAGAATAGTTGCAAAGTTATTGAGGTCATTGTGCTCGAGAATACAGGTCACGAAATCCTCAATCACCACGAAAAAAATCGCCATTGGCGAAATCCCTGCGGTTAAGGCCTCGGGAAAACCCACTCCATTTGAGACACCATGGTGCTGCTTAATGATCATATCCACACCCTGGGGAAGGCGCGGGTACGTCTGGGCCAAAAGCGCCGCTTTGTTAGCGTGGTTTAAAACAGCATCGCGCTCTCTTGGCGTAAGGTTGGCCTTTTTTAGCGATTCATTGTCCATGATCTTCAGGAGCTTTTCGTCTTCAAGGTAGATGTCATGAAAGAAAGCGACCATTGAGATTTTCTCCAGCATATTCGACTGCTGGTCATGGCTTCCCCACTCCATCCGCGGCAACAGCGTATGCGACATCAGGCAGATCATATATGAGCGTCTATAAGAATAGCTGAGTTGGTCGTCGAGCAGTTTTTTTAGCAGGCTTCCGAGTTTGTCGGTCTTAGTGATTTGAGTCCTGATCTGATGAACGGTCTGATCAACCATCGCCACACAAGTGCTGTTGATTCCCAGAGTTTTGATCAGGTCACTGCTGATGACAAAAGAATCACCGGTCATCACCACCGCTTGATCGATAGTGTGAGGCGCACGCAGGTTTTTTAGTGACTGGGTTAAAAGCCCGTTCATAAAAAGTTCGCGCTCTTCTTTTAAAATAAAAAATTCCACTAATCCCAGGTCCTCGTACTTGCGCAAATCCTCTTTCGTGAAGTTCTCGCCGAAGTGCAGGCGCTTGACGTACTCATCACCGGATTTTTTTGAAAGCTTAATGAAGACATCGCACGGTGAGAGGTTCATCAAATAGAAATACTTGATCGGGAAAGGAATATAATCTGGAAGCTTTAAGTGACTAAATTCCTCTTTTTTCAAATTGAGCGCTTTAAGCACCAGGCGGTTTAGCTCTTCAATTCTCAGGCGGTCGGACACGAGCGCATACTTCTTGTAAGTATGTTCGAACTCACCAATAACCACCAGTGGGGTCTTTAGCGAGTTGTCGTAAATGAGATTTAAAAAAATGGCAGCAATCGGCTCAATGGGCATATCCACTGTTTCTTCAGAGCTGTTGCGGACCACAAAGAGGTCAAAATACTCCCCTTTTTTTATGGGCTCCGTCGCTTCTGCAGCAGTCTTACAATGAATAATCTTTGCGCCGAACTCACGCTCCAGATTTTTAGCAATAAGATCGCCAACTGACTCATTTGGTTCGACTAATAGTATCTTTAAATTCATAATGTAATGATAAACCAAATCCTCAAAAGATGGTGAAAATTGTTTTTTGCAACTGACTTGCATTCTAGCCATTTTCCCTATAGGATTGAGGTCTGAGGGATAAATAAAATGAGTGTTTTAAATCCAAAGAAAGAGGCTGAGCGCGATAGTCAGTGCATGGCCCTCTTAAAAGAAAAGGGTCTGTCGATTACCGCCCCTAGAAAACTCATTTTGGGTCTCTTACTAAGAGAGCACGGCCCTTTTTCTGCAGAGGACATCCTTAAAAAATTGCCAAAAAATTCTTGCGATCAGGCCACCGTCTATCGTTGCCTGAATCAATTCGTGGAAACTCAACTGGTCAACACCTCCTACCTGGAAAAAGATGTAGTCCATTTCGAATACAATGACCCTCACCACCACCACCATCACATCATCTGCAAGATATGCAAGAAGATTGAGTCTTTCCATGACTGCCTGATGGAGAAAATTGAACTCAACCTGGCCAAGAGAGGCTACAAAGAAATTCAACACCGCCTGGAATTTTTCGCTGTTTGCGAGCAATGCTCAAAAGGATAAAAATCATGAAAAAATTTAACCTCGCTCTTGTGACATTTTTAATCTCCACTAACCTTTTTGCTCTTGAAGCATCGTGGGAGACACTAAAAACTCTGGAATTCGACGCCAAAACAAAAAAGAATGTAGTTAAAGCGGACTTGCAGAAAGTTTTAGGGAAAGAAATCACCATGAAAGGCTTCATGATGCCGCTTGATTATGAATCAAAAGAAATCGTGGAATTTTTATTCATGCCTTATGTGCCTTCATGTATGCACGTGCCACCTCCGCCGGCCAATCAGCTGGTCTTAGTAAAAATGAAAAAAGGGTCTAAAATAAAACCGTCATTCTATCCCATCGAGCTTACGGGAAAGCTCGCCGTGGAAACAAATGCGGAGCTTGAGTCTTCTTTTAAAATGGAAGGACTGAAGCTGAAAGAATTAAAAGAATTTACGCCGCCAGCGGCATCATCACCTCAAGGAGTTCACCCGTGAAAAAAATGTCCTTAGTTCTCTCTGCGCTACTAATCTCTAACATCGCTCTTGCCGAACACCACAACCATGGAAAAAGCCAGGATGCCCACGTACACGGGGCGCTTAAAATGGAAATGGCCGTTGAGGGCAAGACTATCGATATCGACATCGACGGGCCCGCTGAATCATTTATCGGATTCGAGTATGCCCCAAAGACAGCTAAAGAAAAGAAAACTTTCGCTGATGCTGAAGCCCTTTGGACTAAAGAGCTCTTAACTAAACTTTTCATTCTTGATGCCAAATTAGGCTGTAAAGTGACTGAAGCTTCTTTCAAGCAGGAAGTTGAGGATCACAAAGAAAATCACAAAGAACACCACAAAGATCATAAAAAAGAAGCCGGCGTTCACAGCGACATCGAAGCAGAAGCGAAGATCACTTGTACAGGTGATTTAAAAGGACAAAACCTGACTGTGAATCTAAAGAAGCACTACTCGCACATCAAAAAGCTAGTTGTGGATTTAGT
Source organism: Bacteriovorax sp. (assembly GCA_040377165.1). GTDB lineage: Bacteria > Bdellovibrionota > Bacteriovoracia > Bacteriovoracales > Bacteriovoracaceae > Bacteriovorax. The sequence continues at coordinate 11,436 of JBEIPI010000061.1, read as the reverse complement.
GGGGTCAGAAGTTAAATCAATCGAGATCAACCAAGCTACTCAAGCCATCAAGTTGTAAAATCTATGCCAACGGCCATCAACCTCGAAAAATGCAAATTCTCATATAGCAAAAACTCTAAGCTGGTCATTAACATTGACCAGCTTCAGATTGACTCCGGGGAAAAAGTCTTTCTCTACGGTCCTTCCGGACACGGAAAAAGCACGCTTTTAAACCTCACCGCGGGAGTCTTAAAAGCTGACTCTGGCATGGTTCAAGTGCTGGGTCAGGACCTGACCAAAATGAGTCAATCAAAACGCGATCACCTTCGCGGGGAAAAAATCGGGTATATCTTTCAGATTTTCAACCTGATTCCCTACCTGACAGTTAAGGAGAATATCGTTCTTCCCTGCATGATCAACAAAAAAAGATCTGACCACGATTTTCACCAGCAGGCCGAGGAGCTCATTGACTCGCTCGGGCTGCGTGAGCATATCAATAAACCAGTGACTGACTTATCAATCGGTCAACAACAGCGAGTGGCCGCCGCACGCGCTTTAATCGGCAACCCACAAATGATTATCGCCGATGAGCCAACCAGCGCGCTCGATGAGAAAAACACCCGTGAGTTCATGGAGCTACTCATGAGAGTATGGCAACAAAAAAAGTTCACCCTGATTTTCGTCTCCCACGACGAGCGCCTGAAATCTTATTTCGAGAGATCCATCTCCCTGCCGGAGATTAACCACCATGATTAATTTTTTAACTTACAAATCAATTAGAAATAGAAAGTTCACCAGTTTCCTCTGCGTTTTATCAATCGCCCTTTCTGTGACACTTTTTTTAGGAATTGAGCGCATCAGAAATGGCGCCCGCGATGGCTTCACCAACACCATCAGTAAAACTGATTTGATTGTCGGTGCCAAAGGTGGATCTCTCCAGCTGCTTCTTTATACTGTTTTTCATATCGGTGGAGCAGTCAACAACATCAAGATGACCACCTACGAGGACATTAAGCAGAACCCGCAGGTTGAATGGACCATTCCCATTTCACTTGGAGACGCCTACCGCGGCTTCAGAGTAGTGGCGACAGATGAGAATTTCTATGCCCACTACCGCTTCAGAGGCGACCAGCAGGTTAAAATGCAGGAAGGCGCAGTTCCAGTCGACACATTCGATGTTGTTTTAGGTTCTGAAGTCGCTAAAAAATACAAACACAAAGTCGGAGACCCGATCGTTCTTTCACACGGGCTCTCAGCAGAGTCGATCCTCTCTCACGACAACACTCCTTTTAAAATTGTAGGGATCCTCTCGCCTACCCAAACTCCAATCGACACTGGTGTCTACATCACACTTCAAGGAATGGAGGCCATGCACTTTGGCTGGGAAACAGGAGTGCCAAGTGGAGAGGCGATTAATCCCGAGCGCTTTAAAAAAGAAAATATCCAGATCACCCAGCTCACCTCTTTCATGGTGAAGTTAAAATCCCGCATCGCTGTTCTTCGCATGAGAAGAAACATCGATCAATATGAAGCTGAGCCAATTATGGCGATCATCCCCGCCCTCTCTTTACAGGAAATGTGGGAAACCATCGGCTACGTTGAGCAGATTCTCTTCTTAGTGAGCCTGTGTGTGCTTTTAGTGGGAGTAATGAGTATCCTGATTTCTCTTTATACATCCATTAATGAAAGAAGGCGCGAGATGGCCATCCTCCGCTCTTTAGGGGCGAGCTCAAAGCATGTTTTTTTCCTGCTTATCTATGAATCTAGTTTTCTAGTTTTCATGGGCTGTGCTTTAGGAGTGGCTTCGATGTATGGCCTGCTTTATCTCGTCCGCCCATGGCTTGAAGCAAACTTCTCGGTATACTTGCCGATTGAAACGCTCTCAAAAACAGAGTGGATTTACCTGGGGATTATCTTTGTCGTGGGAACACTGGCAGGACTTATCCCGGCGATCAAGGCCTACCTCAACTCGCTTCAAGATGGACTCACTATCAAATTATAGCCATAAAAAAAAGGCCCGGAGAAACCGGGCCTTTTTTATACATTTAGAAATCTTTCTTCTTCACAAAATAATTGGCGATAAAAATGAAAACCACACTGATAACCACCAGGTGAATCGCCTGTTGTAAGACATTTTCGACCATGCCTTCTTTAGAAAGTATTTTTGAAGACAATTCATCCAGAAATGTGATGCGCGGAAAGAGGTAATAAAAAAAAGCGCCAACCACTTTAAAGACACTCACATCCTGGAACTGTTCCTTCAGAGGAAGTTTGCTGAAAGTCCCGTAAGCAACTGAAGAGGCCACGCAGCAGACAAAAGTCACAAAAAGGGCCCCGATCTTATTCATCAACAGTGAAAAGAAAATTGAGATAAAGATCACCAATAACAAATAAAGGTTAAGCACGCCAAAACTCAAAAGATGCGACCATGAAAATACGAACGACTTAAACGCGAAAGAAAAAAGAATCGCGGAAAGAGCATAGGCATAAGCATAATAAATAAAAACCAAAAGCCACGTCCCCAACACTCTGAGGAAGAAATACTCCGTTCTGCTAATAGGAAACGAAAGATATTGGTAAATGATATTGTTCTCAAAATCAGAGCGGAAAACACTCACGCCGAAAACAAGGGCGATAATGAAACTGATGCTGTTTAAAATCCTGAAGTTCATACTCAGAATATCAATGCCGGCCATAGACAAGGCAGCCCCCTGCCCCATATCTGAATTCATCGCACTCAGTACCAGGTGTCCAAGCACAATGGATGCTGTCGTGGCCAGAAAGATAAAGATCAAAGTCTTGCTTCTCGCCTCTTTTAAAATTGTATCGAGTATCAGCGCTTTATATTGCGAATTCATTATTGACCTCTCTCATTGCTGATGAGCTTATAGAAAAAATCCTCCAGTGATTTTTCTCTCTCCAGCACACTTGCCACCGAACCATTAAAAAGAAGCTTTCCTTTATTCAGGATCGCCACTTCATCACAGAGCTGCTCCATTTCCAGCAGGATGTGAGAGTTGATGAAGAGTGTTTTTCCCTGTTCTTTTAATTTTTTAATAATGTCCTTTAAGTCGCGGATCCCGATCGGGTCAAGTCCTGAAAAAGGCTCATCGAGAATGATCAGGTCATTTTTGCCAATCAGAATGCTTGCCAGCCCCACTCTCTGCATCTGGCCTTTAGACATTCTCGATAGCTTGCGGTTGGCAAGCTCGGCAATCTGCAGTTCTTCAAGTGCAGAATCCACCTGAGACTTAAGCTCCGCTCCTTCAACCCCTTTCATTTTTCCAAAGAATTCCAACACTCCTCTGGCGGTATAAAAAGAGAAGAAATTGAATTTCTCAGGGATAAAAGCAATCCCTGCTCGGGAGCTTTTATCAGAAACATCATGGCCGTTAATCTTAATTTCACCTGAATCGCTGTGCATTAGATTAAGCATCAGCTTCACCAGCGTGGTTTTTCCGGCCCCGTTAGGTCCAAGCAGCGAAAAGATTTTCCCTTGCTTAACATCAAGGCTTACGTTTTTAAGTGAAAACTCAGGTCCATAGGACTTTGAGATATCCTTGATTTGAATAATATCCATATTAAACCTCTGTCTAACAAAAAATTTCTATTTTCTATGGTATGCTTGCCCTGAAGTTTTTTAAAGGAAATTCACACTTTAAGGGGAGAAAAATATGACCAAATCCATTTATGATTTTGAAGTTAAAGATATCAACGGCAAAAGCGTATCGCTTAAGGATTACGCCGGAAAAACGCTTTTAATCGTTAACGTGGCCTCAAAGTGCGGCTTTACTCCGCAATACACAGAACTTGAGCAAATTTACAAGGAATACAAGTCTCAGGGACTGGAGATTCTTGCTTTCCCGTGCAACCAGTTCGGCGCTCAGGAGCCAGGCGATGCTGAAGAGATTAAAAAATTCTGTTCGCTTACTTACGATGTGAGCTTTCCGCTTTTTTCTAAAATTGATGTCAACGGCAGCGACGCCGCTCCCGTATACACTTACCTGAAAGAATCCCTGCCGGGAATTTTAGGATCAAAGCTTATCAAATGGAACTTTACAAAATTTCTGGTTGATAAAGACGGAAAACCGGTTCAAAGATACGCTCCGAACGACACTCCAAAAGAGATCGCCAAAGACATTAAGAAAATTCTTTAGTGCAATTTCTGCGCAAGAAAGTCATCAAGCGCCTCGATTTTTTCAATAGCAACGAGGCGCTTGAGTAAGATCTTATCGCTTTCTATCTCTGACTTCCCTGCCACAATTAATTCTGTGGTGGCCGGCAATCTGGTGGATAACTTCTCAAGGTAACTTTGGAAATAGGCCTTGCCTAATTGAGCAAAGACATTTGAAGGCCCGATTAAAACCACATTTGTTCCAAGCGACCTGGCCACTTCAGAGAGCGCTTCCGCGGAAATATCGGCCCCCATGTAAGTGTAATGGTAGCTGTAATGATGGCAAAGTAGACCAACTACCCCTAACATAATATCGTGCATGTCCCCTTCCATCCCGGCGATAAGAAGATGGACAGTGTTTTTATCCTTGTCACCACTTGGATGATAAAGATTAAAGCCGCAATGAAATTTTAGGATTGAACGCAAGGCCTGTGCCTGATGAGCGTTGTAGACTCCCTCTGACTGCGCCTGAATTAACGATTGATAGAGCGGCAATACAATATCCAGAGCGAAGGTCCTGGATGAGACCAGTGATTTTAATTTGCTCAATTCAAGATTGATGATATCGAGTTTGTAACTTTTGAAAGCAAAGGAAAGGATCATGGCCGACTGAGCACTGTCAACAGTCGCCTTAGTGTCGTTGACCAGATTAAAATCCGACTGCGCTAAGCTCTCTTCACTTCTTCCCAGGTCCATTAACAGTGCTTTTAACTCAACAATATTAAGACCTGCCACTTTTGAGATGGTGTAACCCAATAAGCACAGCTCGCTTAAAAGCATTAATTTTTCAACATCTGTTTTTGAGTAGGTTCTATGCCCTGAAGCATCACGAACAGGCTCTAAAGCCTTATAACGCTTCTCCCATGCTCTGATTGTGTGAACACCAACACCAGATAGCTTCGACGCCATTTGAATAGTATAAGTAGTACTGACCAATTTGATTCCTTAAGCGTCTACATAATGTCAAAGTCGATTATAGCATCGTCCTTCTAGTAAAAACAAAACATAAAACTATAATGATACAAGAATCTAGACTATACAGGAGTATTACAAGTGAGAATTCTATTAACAGGGGCCACAGGGTTTGTCGGAACGAGACTAGTTGAAAAATTAATTGAACAAGGCCATGAGCTTCATATTCTTTCGCGCGGCGATCATCGCGAGTCAAATTCGAAAGTAAAACACTTTCTTTGGCCTGATACCTCTACTCTTCCTCCGCTAGAGAGCATCTCCGGAATAGATGGCGTTATCAACCTGATGGGAGAAAATATTGCAGCAAAAAGATGGAGTGATGAACAAAAAGCAAAGCTTCGTGCCTCAAGAGTTGATTCCACTTTAAATTTAACCTCGCTGATTAACCAGAATATGAAATCTCCTTTAAAATTTTTCATCTCCTCTTCTGCGGTGGGTATATATCCAGTGAACACTGGAACCACTATGGATGAGTCCTCTAAGGAAGGCAGACACTTTCTTTCCAATCTCTGCCATGATTGGGAGGCCGCTGCTCATTCAGTGAAAGAATGCAAACGCACTGTCATTATTCGCACGGCCGTGGTTTTAGAGTCCCATGGTGGGGCCCTCCAAAAAATGCTTCCCCCATTCAAACTAGGCCTTGGTGGACCAATCGGTGACGGCAATCACATTATGAGCTGGATTCATCTTGATGACCTGGTCGCTATCTTTGTTAAAGCAGTCAATGATGAAATGATGAATGGTGTCTATAATGGAGCGGCCCCGCATCCGGTGAACAACTTCCATTTCACCAAGGCCTTGGGATCTGCCCTTCGCAAACCCACTCTCTTTCCTGTACCGGCAGCGGCGCTCAAACTTGCCTTTGGCGAAATGTCGAGTGTGATTCTCGACTCTCAAAGTGTGGTTTCAAAACGTTTACCGGAAGCTCATTTTCAATTTGCGTACCCTACAATTGAGTCGGCCTTCGCAAAAATCTTCGGAAAAAAATAATGAAGCGTTCACTTTGCTGGTTAAGGCGTGACCTGCGCCTTCACGATCACTTTGCTCTCTCTGAAGCGCTGAAGTGGGGTGAGGAGACTTATCTCGCCTTTATTTTCGACAAAGAGATCCTGGAGAAACTCCATAACAAAAACGACCAGCGGGTCGCTTTCATCATGGACTCTCTCATTGAAATCGAAAAGACACTGCAAAAACACGGTTCAAGTCTCATTATCTGTTACGGCAATCCTGCGGATGAAATCCCGCGCCTGGTAGAAGAGTATAAAATCAATGCGCTTTTTTTTAATCGCGACTATGAACCTTATGCCAAGGCCCGCGATCAAAAAGTTGAAAAGATCCTCCGAGGCAGAAACATTGAAGTCTACAATTACAAAGACCATGTCTTCTATGAAAAAAAGGAAGTCTTAAACGGTTCGGGTGAAATCTATAAAGTCTTCACTCCTTATAAAAATAAATGGCTCGAAACTTTTCACGCACAAGACTCGGCCATTCCTGAATACAAATGCAATTTGAAGAAACTCGCGCCAATCAAAAACATGAGAAGTGTAATTGATCACGACTGGTATTACGACATCAGCTTCGTAAAAACAGAATGCATTCTTCCCGGCGGCACCAAAGAAGCGCTCTTGCGCCTAAAGAATTTTGAAAATGTCATTACCGACTATAAAGAAGGACGTGACATTCCCGCGCTTGAAGGCACTTCAAATCTGTCGACCTACATCCGCATGGGCAATCTTTCAATCAGAGACATGATCAGGCTGGCCGTCCTGAAAAAGAATTCAGGTTATCAGACATGGCTCTCGGAAATTATCTGGAGGGATTTCTACCAGATGATCCTGGATGTTTATCCACGCGTGGAAAAACACTGCTTCCGTCCGGAGTATGATGACATAAAATGGTTGGGGAAAAAATCTGACTTTGAAAACTGGTGTGACGGACAAACCGGCTATCCACTGGTCGATGCGGCCATGAGATGTTTAAACGCCACAGGCATGATGCATAATCGCCTGCGCATGGTAGTGGCCTCTTTTTTAACCAAGACGCTTTTAATCGACTGGCGCTCCGGTGAGCGCTACTTCGCTCTAAAACTTCTCGACTACGACATGGCCGCCAACAATGGAGGCTGGCAATGGAGCGCTTCAACCGGTGTTGATGCTCAACCCTACTTCAGGATTTTTAATCCCTACAACCAGTCTGAAAAATTTGATCCACAGGGAATTTTCATTAGAAGATGGTGCCCAGAGCTCTCAAAATTCGACAACAAAACCATCCACTCTCCCCACGACACCGATATGGTTGAACAGGCAGAGGCCGAATGTTTTATCGGACGCGATTATCCCCACCCAATTGTCGGCTATAAAGAACAAAGAGAGCGCGCACTTTTAATGTATAAGGCCGTTAAGTAATTTTACGAAGCTTCGTTCACGCTTGGTGAGCCATTAGTCACAGGTACACCGAACTTCTCGCCGTCTTTAATGATGGTCTTGGGAAGAACTGCGGTGTTAGGGGCAACTACGGCCTTTTCACCAATAGTAACTCCGCCTAAAATTTTCGCCGACAACCCGATCATCGCTCCTCGCTTGATATTGAGGCGGTCGATAATCAAAAAACCTTTCATTCCATAATGGGCCATCATATAGGCCGATCCACCGATTGTGACGTAGTCGCCAAGCTTGATCAGGCACGGGTCAGAGATGTTTGAAGAATTAATCATGACTCCTTTGCCAATTTTCATTCCCATCATTTTAAAGAAAAGAATATTCAGAGGAGAAGGAGTTACAAAATCCAGAACGGTGTAGCGAACCAGATAAGTAAGAGCGTTGTGATAAAACCACGGTATCGACTCAATTGAAAACCATGCGCCTCTATAAGGCTTCACAAAAGGCAGGCAGGGAAGATTCATCAGCGGAACAACAAAAATCAGCGTGAGAATAAAACCAACAAAGGCCCCGCCTCCGCACAGCCCGTAACAGAAGGCCTTAAGCGCGAAAGGATAGTCGACAACTCTTTCAGCTGCCCATTGAAAAAGCATAATTCCGGGAGTCAGTGCTGTGGCAATACAAAAAATAAAAACCAACGCGATAGGAACTAAAAAAAAGACAAAGCCTACAGTTTGAAAACGCCTAAAAACATTTTCAATGGCCGCTTGCCAACCTTTTTTTGTTGAGTTTGATGAGTTGATGTCCGCTTTTTCCTCGCGAACGTGAACTTTGGTGTCTTCCACTGTGAGATTCCTTTCTTTTTGTATAATTTCATTGTCTATAGTAAAACATTCTTTGTAAACTACTGGTCTATGTCGCTCTCTAAAAATATTGCCACAGCTAAAGAAATTTTCGTCTTCTCTATCCCGATTATCGCCGGTCAGATCGGCCAGATGCTTTTTGGAGTTGGAGACGTTATGGTGGCCGGGCGCTATTCAAGCCTTGCCGTGGCCTCAATCGGTGTGGCCGCAACGATTTTCGCTCCTTTTCTTATACTGGGAATCGGTGTTTTACTCTGCACAGGTCCCCTGGCCTCGCAGTTAAAAGGTGAAGGAAAGAAAGACCCGGGTCTTTTATTTAATGCTTACTATGTGAGTTTTTTTATCTCTCTTATTTTGAGCACGATTCTCTACTTCGCCGATCTTTACATCGGCCACTTTAAACTCACTCCGGAAATCACCCCGCATGTCATCACTTTTTTGCAAATCACATCGATTTCGCTCTTTCCCGCCCTTGTTTTCCAGGCAACCAAAGATTACCTTCAGGCCCTGGGTAACACAATCGCTCCAAATGTGATCATTCTCTTATTCAATATCATCAATGTCCTGCTTAATATATTTCTTATGTTCGGTTACGGAAGTTTTGAGGGATTTGGGATTAAAGGTGCGGCCATTGCAACCTGTATCTGTCGATTCATGATGGCCATTACAGTTTTTGTTTACATGAAAAGAGTCACGGACTTTAAGGTTGAACAAAACATCGAAACCGTAAAAAAAATCCTGCGCCTGGGTTCTCCCATTGCATTTGCCCTCCTATGCGAGGTCCTCATTTTCTCTGTCGTCACTGTTTTAGTTGGAGGCATGAGCCTTGTCGCCGGGGCGGCCCAAAGTCTGGTGATCAATATCACCTCTTTAACATTTATGGTTCCACTTGCCCTTGGGAGCTCGATTTCTGTTTTAATCGGCGAGCAATTCGGGAAAAAATCCCTGGCCGGCATTATCCGCTATAGTATGGGTGCGATCACCCTGGTGCTTATTCTCCAGGTCCTCTTTGCTCTTCTCTACTTACTTATTCCAACTCAGGTTATGGGACTGGCAACGACCGATAGGGACGTTATCCTTTATGGAAGTGCACTTTTATTTTGGGTGGGAATCTTCCAGATCCCCGATGGAGTTCAAGTCGTTTTATCGGGAGTGATGAGAGGACTTAACGAAACAAAAATTCCCATGATCCTGGGTTTAATCTCTTACTGGGTAATCGGTCTTCCTATTGGAGCTTTTTTCGCTTACCAAAGAGGGCTTGAGGCCCGAGGCCTGTGGATTGGGCTGGCCATCGGTCTTACCTGTATGTGTGTCTGCCTGGTGATTTTTTATCAGACCAGAATTAAAAAATTACGTCTGACAATTCAAAATTAACCGGTCTTTTTGATAGCGGGTCAATGAACTTTAATTGATAGGCCATCAAACGGATGCCTTCATTGTTTTTATTTCCTGTGCCGTACTTCGGGTCACCTAAAACAGGATATCCCAGCTCCTCAAAATGTCTTCTGATCTGGTGAAGTCTTCCAGTGTGAATCTGGACCATCAAAAGAGCTGTGTGCTCTTTTTGCTCGATGATTTTGAATGTTGTGTAAGCACTCTTGCCGTCGATTTGAAACTGAATCTCTCCGCCGTCCGGGTATTTTCTCTGGATGTTTCCCACGACTTCGACTTTATAAAATTTTTCTACGTTGCTATCCTGCCACAATTTGGAAATGCTCCTGCCGCATGATGAGTGTAAGCAAAAACCATGACTCCATGGGCTTCGCGGTCAAGCCTGTGAACTAAAAATGCCTTTCCTTTTGCCTTCTCTACTTGTCTCAGGATGCTGCAATGGTCGCCGAAGTCTGTCCCTTGCGACAGAAGCCCAGGAGGTTTGTACCAGATCCCCCATTCTTTATTGGCCAGCACTTCTCGGGCCAGAGGAATTTCCAAATTTAAATAACGAGGGTCAAAGAAAAACTCAACATGAGAATCGAGTGTAAGATCAGCTGTCGCTCTTCTGGTTCTGAGTCTTTTTGAATTGGCGAGCTTCCTGAGCCAGACGCCGCCGTTATTGAGCACTTTTTTTAAAACGCTTTTTGAAAGTTTAGTGTGTTTTTCCAAAAAATCGATCAGCACCAGAGGGTCGCCCTCTCTGACACTTTTTTTAACGGTAAATGGTCTTTGTTCGCTCACGGCTTTATCCAAAAAAAAGGCCCATATTAAATATGGGCCTTTTTAACTTAATTTATAAGATTTGGCTAGATTTCTGTTAACGCTCTAAAAGCATCAACGCGTCCACCTGACATCGAAGCTGATTTTAGCTTAGAAGTCTGAGTTGACGTCTTAATGAGTCTTTCTCTAATTTGGGCCGGAGTTAGTCCTGGCTCTTTTGAAAGAAGAAGACCAACAATTCCCGAGACGTGAGGAGCTGCCATCGATGTTCCTGAAAGATTCGAGTAAGATCCTTTGTAAGTAGAAAGAATTGAAGAACCTGGAGCTGAAACGTGAACAGTCTTCACACCATAGTTAGAAAAGCCTGATCTCGCTCCGGCATTGGTAAATGACCCAACCGAGATAACGTTTGAAACTTCGTAGTTCGCTGGATAAGTCGATCTGCTGTCGTTGTTGTTTGACTCATTCCCTGCAGCAGCTACGAAAGTAATCCCCGCCTGCTCAGCAGCTGTGATCGCGTCTAATAAAGATTGCTCTTTATCGCCGCCCCCCCATGAGTTCGACATCACATTCACGCCTTTTTTAATAGCGTAATCAATTGCAGCGATGGCGTCGATGCTCTCTCCAGAACCTTTGTCTGATAAGAACTTAAGACCGACAATCTTTACGTTGGCCATAACTCCAGCAACGCCGATTGAGTTATGGCTTGCTCCGATTACACCTGCACAGTGAGTCCCGTGCCCGTGTCCATCGGCCGGATCCCCATCTTTATTAACAAAGTCGTAACCGTAAATATTATCTACGTATCCATCACCATCATCATCAACACCTTTTTTGCCGTTCAGCTCAGCAGTGTTCACATCCATTTGTGCTTTTAAGTCCGGGTGATTGTAATCAACACCTGTATCGATAACCG
>JBEIPI010000135.1:0-7148 GCA_040377165.1 Bacteriovorax sp. | reverse complement strand
GGGCGAGTTCAGGATTGAGATGCTGTATGAAAGGGGGCAGGAGTTAAAGAAGAAAATCCTGGGTTATAAAGACCTGCTAATCAGCAATGATAAAAATCAGGGACAAGAAATTATCGCAAGAATTGGCGTTCTGGAGAAGTACGGGTTATCTGACGGATCACAAAGAGAGCGTGCTTACCAGGATAGAAAAAAAGAGAGTTAATTATTCTCTTTTAAGTGCTTCATCCACTCCTTAAAATTATCAGAAATAGCACTTGAGTGAAGGGAAAAAGTATCCGGGGCATTCCTAAAGATGTCACTGAATGTGTCAGAGATGTCGACGCTGTTTAGCCCGTCAAAAATCACTTCCAATTTTCCGTCTTTGTCGACAATGTAGTAGTAGAGTTGAGGCTCATCTTCGTATTGAATAATTAAAGCTGTTGCAACAGAGTCTCTAATCATTGGCAGCTTCGCTGCTAGTTCCAGTGCGTAGGTGTCTGTCCTGTCGCGGGTTAACTCTTCGACCATATCAATGAGGGCCTTTTTTCCATCAATGTGTGTTGAAAGGATCACTTCATTCGGGAGGTTGGCTTCATCAATTTTACTGGCCTCTTTCTTTAAACAATTTCTAAGGTCTGTGCTGGAGACTCCGGCGCATTGAAGACCGTACGGGTTTACTTCATTTGCTTGAGCAAGTGATAAAGTTAAGACCGTTAGTAGTAGGAAGCTTAGTATTTTCATGGAAAAATCTCCCGGAGCTGGTAGAGTACCAGCTCTAGGGATTTTTTTGAGTTAGATTGTACTTTTTTCACTCTTTTTTACGTAGGTTTCACTGCGCTCAAGGGGAGTCAGGATTAGGTAGAGCGCCGGAACTACGAAAAGGGTCAGGATGGTCGAAACAATTGTCCCTCCGATAATCGATAGACCCATTGGCACCCTGGTTTCGATCCCGATTCCGGCCCCTAAAATAAGCGGGGTAGCGGCGGCAACTGTCGCGACCGAAGTCATGATAATCGGCCTTAAACGGATCGGACAGGCGATTAAAAGCGCCTCAAGCGGCCCTTCATGGCGGTTGTCCATGTGACCGTTTCTCACCTGATTGGTGAACTCCACCAGCATGATTGAATTCTTTTTAGCGATACCCATTAAAACGATGAGTCCGATAAACGAGAAGAGGTTTAGTGAAACGTTAAACATCCAAAGAGCAATCAATGCACCCGTCACCGAAAACGGCAGGGCCACCAGAACTGAAACCGGGTGAATGAAGGAGTCAAACTGTACGGCCAGGATGAGGTAGGCGACCAGGATACCGATCATAAGCGCGTAGTATAAGCTTGAAAACGATGAAGAAAATCCGGCAGAAGCTCCTTCCAGTGCGTATGAATAACCTGGAGGCAGAATTTCTGTTGCAATTTCTTTTGCGCGATCAAGGACTTTCGATTGCGACTGGCCAGGTGCCAGGTTTCCGTAGATAGAGATCGCTCTCTGGCGGTTTACGCGGGAGATGCTTTGGATGGCATTACTTTCTTCAACCGTGACTAGCTCGTAAAATGGAATTAAATTTCCGGCCGCGTTTCTTACGTAGAGGTGTTTAAAATCTTCGGCCGTCTTAATCTGATCGTCTTTAATTTTAAAGCGGATGTCGTAGCGTTTTCCATCAAAGGTGTATTTCCCCTGTCTCGTTCCACCAACACCGGCAGCGAGAATGGCCCCAACCTGATCGACCGAGACTCCGCGGTCACTCATCGCTTTGCGGTTTGGTTTTAAGATCAACTCAGGAATACCGGTGCGGTAATCGCTGTCCATATCAAGTCCAAGTTTTTCGTCTTCAAGGCGCTTGATGAATTCTTTTGATTTTTCTTCCAGCACTTTTAGGTCAGGCCCACGCAGGTTGATCCCGATCGGGTTCTGGCGTCCGGAAGAAAGGTTTCTGGCGGAGTTATCCCTTAAAGTCACACGGATGCCTTTGACTTGTTTGAGCTCTTCACGGAGTTCTTCCATAACCTGGATATGGCCTTTTTTTCTTTCGCTTTTTGGTTTTAGAGTAATTGGCATAAATGCCTGGCTGGTGTTGGATCCACCGCCAAAACCACCGACGGAGACGAACATCCCTTCGATATTTTCGTTTTTGTTAAGGATCGCTTCAAGTTCCGCGGCCTTTTGGCTGGTGACTTCCAGAGAGGTTCCCGGAGGTGTCTGTGCTTGCATGATAATCAAGTCCTGATCCTGCAGCGGAACGAATTCCTGGCGGACTTTACTAATCAGAATAAGTGAGACGGCAAAGAAAACAATAGAGCCCAGGACAATGGCGTATTTCCATTTTAATGTGACTACTAAAACTTTTTTATACTTTTCTCCAAACTTGTGGAAGAGTTCGTCTAAATAGTGCTCAAATTTTGAAACTTCAGGTTCTGTGCTTAAAAGAGCAGCAGCACGCATTGGCGTGATCGTCATCGCTTCCAGTAATGAGATGAGTACACACGCACACATCGTCACCCCGAATTGAAAGAAGAATTTCCCGATGATTCCATCCATAAAGACAACCGGAAGGAAAACCGCGACAACCGCTAATGTTGCAGCGATGGCCGCAGGAAGAACTTCTTTGGATCCTTCAGAGGCCGCAGTTTTTGAGTCTTTTCCAAGGCGGTAATGGCGGACAATATTCTCTAAAAGCATGATGGCATCATCGACAACGATGGAAATTGAAAGTGTCAGTGCCAACAGGGTGAAGAGGTTGAGCGTGAAACCCGAAAAGTAGAGGACAGTGAATGTTCCCACGATAGAAGTAGGGATAGAGAAGAGAATGTTTAAAGCGGCCTGAAAGCTTCCTAAAAACAGGAAACAGATCACGATAGTGATTAGGGCGGCCACCCATAATTTTTCAACTGTAAGCCCAACAGTGGCCTCGGTTGATTTCGTGTAATCCACGTTAACTCTGTATTTGTATCCTTTAGGAAAGTTGCCTTTGATTTCCTCAAATTTTTTCAGGACTTCATCGGCGACTTCAACCTCGTTGGTCCCGCGCTGTTTTTTGACCAGGATCCCGATGGCCTCTTTGCCTTCTACGCGGGCCAGTCGTCTGACGTCCGAGAGGCCATCTTCAACTGTGGCCACATCTTTGATAAAAATATTGCGGTTGAAAATTCTCTCGCCACCTCGTCTTAGGATGCGGATGTTTTTAACTTCATCAATGGCGGTTGCTTCTCCAAGCCACCTTACGCGTAACTCTCTTTTTCCTTCAGTAAATTGTCCGGCCGCACTTTCTACGTGCTGGGAGTTTAGAGCGGTGATGACGTCGGCAATTGTTAATTCAAATTGTTCCAGCTTTCTGGTGTCAATCCAGATGCGCAAGTTTCTCTCTGAAGCTCCACCGACACTGACTTCACCAACTCCAGGAAGGAAGCGGATCTGGTCAAGCAGGTAGTTGTCTGCCCAGGCAAGCATATCTTTTAAGTTCTCTCCACCGTAAACAGAGATGATGAGAATCGGGTCTTCTTCCGGGTTTTGTTTTCTGATGACCGCCGGGTCAATCCCTTGTGGTAGTCTTAGCTGCGAAAGTGCTGATTGAACTTCCTGAAGAGCGACGTCAACGTTTCTGTTGATATCAAATTCAAGTGTGACTGAACCGGCACCCTGACGGGCACTCGATCTCATTTCTTTGATTCCTTCAATTGTTAAAAGCCTCTGCTCGATCGGGTCGATGAGTTCACTTTCTACAACTTCGGGTGCTGCACCTTCGTAGGTAATCGAGACGTTAATGATAGGGAAGTCAACGTCAGGAAGAGCACTGATCCCCATGCGGTTAACACAAATGGCCCCGAAAACGATGAGAGAGAACATAAGCACCCATGCAAATACGGGGCGCTTGATGGAGAGATCAATAAGGTTCATTGCTATTCCTTTTTGGTAATGACGTGAAAAGTATACGAGACAAATCACAAAAAGTTTCGCGAAAAAATGAGAAAATGTTTATTGGACAAAAGTAAGATTAGAGAATATCGCTCTTCTTGATTTCGACCCATTCTCCGGGGGCAAGGTTACCTAGATGAAACTTACCAACCTGCATTCTGATTAAACGCAGAGTAGGGTGATTGATACTCGCTGTCATTCTCCTCACCTGGCGGTTTTTTCCTTCGCTGATTTTCACTTCCAACCAGCAAGTAGGAATAGACTTTCTAAAACGCACCGGTGGATTTCTTGGTGGCATCGGAGGATCGGGAGTGATGATTTTTACTTTGGCAGGTTTGGTTTTATAATCCTGAATCTGAACACCGCCAGATCGCAAAATATCCATCGCGGCCTCAGTCGGAATGTTTTCAACTTCCACCCAATAAATTTTTTCCTTATCAAACTTAGGATTTAAAACCTGGTCAATGAAAGCGCCATCGTTACTTAAAATCAAAAGCCCCTCGGAGTCTTTATCCAGGCGCCCGACAGGGTAGACATCTTTTGGCAGGTTAAAAACACTGAGTGTCTCTGCAGGGTTTTCACCGGTAAACTGGCATTGAACACCGTAAGGTTTAAAAAAAGCGATGTAGATAAATGGTGAAGGCATAATTCATAGTACAACACCAAAGGTCAAAAAAGAACATCCGCATTAGTCGCAGATTCCTTAGCGTTTCAAAAATACAAGTAACGAAAATCACTAAATTTGAGCTTTTAGACTTGCCACATTGGGCAGACTCCATAAATATACCTGAGTTTTTTAGATGATACTTGGAGCTGATATGTTTAAAAAAATGATGGTCTTTTTTCTGGCCGCATTTATGGTGATTGCCCATTCAGGAATGGATGTTATGGCAGCAACAAAAAATGCGAAGAAGAAAAAAAACCGCACGAGTTACGTTCACTCAAAAAGTAAGAACAAAAAAAATAAGAAAAAATTTGGCAAGGCCAGAAGATATAAAAGAACCGGTAACGGGCCGGATCTTCGAGCGCTGACGACTGAATCAACAAATACAGAATTCACGGCAACTCCGGACAATGGAGTTAATGCTGTGGAAACAAAACCGGGGTTATAAATGAAAAAAATGTTATTGGCCGTTCTTTTCGTATTACCAAGTGTTGTGCTGGCTGACGTAGTCAGCTTTCAATGTACATCAATCGATTTTCCAGGAATTCACAAATTCGACGCCCACGGCGTGGTGACAGTTGATGACTTCAACAATGTTGAAGGTGTCGCAACGATTGTGACTCAAAAGGCAGAGTCGACTCAATCAGTTCAGACTTTCGAAGAAGTCAGAGTTTTTGGTTATATCCGCCACTTCAAAGCTGGTGAAGTTTCAAAAGAGGCCTTCGATCAGGTTGTGCTTAAGACTAATGAGGCTTACCTTAAGTCGCTTAACCTGCTTTTAGATTTCGAAGAAAAAATCTCTTCAAGAGTTTTATCAATTGATAACTTCTCTTACAGATCAAACTGCAAAACAGTTACAACTTTTAGATAATAAAGATTCGGTCTTTGAAAATCAGTTTTCAAAGGCCGTTCTTCCCCTGATCACACTCTCAACCATCGTATCGAAAATCACTTCCATTTCAGATCGCAACTCAGAGCTATTTTCCAGGATTTCCAGCGCGCGTGCGATTGCCTCGTAAGTTGAAAGCCTGTTTTCATCTGAGGATTTTCTAAGCCTGTATCTTCCGGGTTCCGCTGGGGGAAGTTTCACACATTGAATCCCGGCAAGTCCCGGTTCGCGGCGGTAGCATTTCACGGCCTGTGACCAGGTTCCATCGGGAACAATCAGGTGGATTTTTTTATCACGGTGAAGTTCCATGAATTCTTTGTTTAATTCAACAGCGTCTTCATGAGGAAAAAGATAAATTGGCATTTCATCGGCATTTAATTTTAAAGACTCGGCAGAAAAAGGTTCTTCTGGAAGTCCACGCATTAGAATCTTGCAATTTGGCAGCACTAGTGTCGCCAGGTTTGCGGTGTTGGATGTGAGATGTCTTTCACGGTGATGCATGATGATCGAGACGCGGTTTTTCGTCGGCAATTCTCGAATAGAACTGCAAAAACACAATGTGATATGAATCTTGCAGCGAAGGCAGCGCTTTCCGGCCGAAGATCTACGCTTGTTCATAAAGCTTTTTTGCTTCCAGGTCGAGACGCTCAATAGTTGATTTTAACAACTCATAAGTGTGGTCTCTAAGCCTGTCGACATCATCAAGAGTCATTCCTTTGGTGTCGATTGGAGGAAGAACCTCTTCAATCGCAACACAGGATTTCCATTTATTGAGATCGATTACCTGAATGTAATTACTCCAGGCCACTGGTACTAGCGGAACTTGAGCTTTAATCGCTGTGATGAAAGGGCCTTTTTTAAAAGGTAAAAGGCCGCGTCCCCTTGAGCGTGTTCCTTCCGGCATGATCCAGACAGAAATTTTCTTTTCATTAATTGTTTTTGCTGCCTGATCCATAGTACCGAAAGCGCTTCGTTTATTTTTTCTGTCGATAAGAATATTGCCGGCCAGCCAATAGAAGATACCAAAGAAAGGGATCCATAGAATCTGGCGCTTGCCGATTGTCACAATATTTTCAGCGATGATTTTTGAACCAAGGATAATATCCAGGTTGTCCTGATGATTGCTAACAAAAACACAGGGGCGTGTATCAAGCATGATCTGACGGTTGCGAATAATGACTTTCATCCCCAGGATGTATTCACCGTATTTAATCAGGCCCGCGGTGAGCATAAGGTTTTTAGTGCTAAAGGGTCTAAAAAGCGCGCTGATTGTTCCCAATGTCGCAGCGATGATCACCCAAATAGCGAATAGAGTTAGACGAATGACTTTTAACATAGAGGGCATTTTTGCATAAAAAATGCGTGATTTAAAGGGGACTTCTAGTGATAACGTCTTGTTTTAAGCGAAAGTGTCCGTTTATCAATATATGTCTGGGTGATTTTTGCATCTTTGTGATTCAAATAATCACGCACAAACAATAAATCTTTTGACTTCATATAAAGTTCAGTTGCACAGGCCTTCCTAAAACTATGGGGTGTGATTTTGGTAGTCAGTTGATTGTCGGGAATAGCACGCTCAACAATTTTTATAATCTTGTTATACATGGCCTTAGGGGAGTAAGGCCTCCCCTCTTTATTTTGGAATAAAAAATCTCCGATTAATTCTGTGTTCTGCAGATAAAAATTTAGATTTTTAAAAATGAGCTC
>JBEIPI010000096.1:0-10947 GCA_040377165.1 Bacteriovorax sp. | reverse complement strand
TTCGTTTTGCCTGATGATGTACAAGCAATTTTACCATCCGTTATTTCTCACAGACTTCCACCATTTCAAAACCAATCATTTGAACAGGACCTGGAGTTAACCCGCACACTTATTAAAACAACTCCAGTGGATTAACATGTTTCAGAGAATATGGGATTACTTTTACTCCCGCGCGGCCGACTCTCAACGAGTTCATCCGATATATATTCTCCCAACTATCGATGGGCTCAAGGTTGTCGCTTTAAACATCACCCTGCTTATCATCGGTCTTGTTTACGCCAACAACTATGTACTGCTTTTTAATTTTATTCTCTTTTGCTTGTTTTTGGGTTCGATGTTCTATACTCATTTCAATATCAGCGGCCTGAAGCTTGAATCCGCACAATTTGCGTCGATTCACTCTGGAGAAGACGGCGTGCTTAATCTGCATTTCTCCAGCACTAATTCACAAGGACACTTTTTCATCCGGCCGCATTTTAAAAGCACCCTCTTAAAAATGAATTCACCAGAGGAGACTTTTCCTCTCGACTCCAATCGCCTCAATATTAAAATCTCATATAAGGGAGTCAGAAGGGGGAAAGAATCCATTAAAGCGATTTACCTTGAAACCCTTTTTCCGTTTAATTTTTTCCGGTGCTTTACTTTTTTTAGAATCGACCAGGAATGTTTTGTATATCCAGAAGCCTTGAACTTAAAACTCCACAAAGAAGAAGAGGTTCAGGAACACGCAAACCGTGATGGAGATGATTTCTTTTTGAGAGACTACACCCCCGGCGACTCACTAAAGCGTGTTGACTGGAAAAAACTCGCGCAAACCAATCGCTGGTACACCAGGCAGTTTCAAAATACCGTTCCCAACCCAGTCATATTAATTCTGGACAAAACGCCGCTTGAGGACACGCTCAAGTCTATCTGCTTTGCCGTACATTCCCTGCACCAGCAAAATATCCGTTATGGGTTAAAATTAAAATCGGATGTCTTCATCATTCCGGAAAATTCACCAAGGCATCTTAATCAGTGCCTGAAAGAGCTGGCGGTGTATGAGACTTAAACTTATCACCCTCGCTATTATCGTCATAAACGTCTTGCTTTTAGGACAAGATATTCCGACCAATGTTGTGGCCTTTGTTGTCGGGACCTTGCTTCTATCACTGGTTACTCCCGGAAAACTTGCTCGCACAGTGCTTAAGGTCGTCATCTTAATCGCCTCTATGGTCCTGCTTCGCTACCACTTCAAAACTCTTCTTGTCACGGAGTGTGCAGTGGCGTTCGTGCTGATTTTATCAGCGCTCAAATTTTGGGAACTTGATAGCGAAAAAGACCATTTCAATATGTTCTTAATCTTGGCGCTTTCTGAGTGTTGTATTTTTCTTCTCAACCCAAGCTTTCTTCTTTTTGGTCTGGGAATGATCAAAATGATTTTCTACTTTTACTATATTCTAAAAATTAGAAACTACGACATCTCTCTCTTGAACACCAAAAGACTTCTGCTTCTGGTGACTCCTTCAATTATCTTTTCGCTAATCCTCTTTTACACTTTTCCCCGCTTCACCCAGGGTTTTATCAACACTAGTGAAATGCAGTATATAATTGCGGGCGGTAATTCTCGCATTGATTTCAAACAACTGGGTCCGCTCAGCACATCTAGCGAACAAGCGTTCAAAGTTTATGGCCTGGGAGATAGCAAACTGCCTTTTAAACTCCTCTATTGGAGAACTGCAGTGCTCTGGCAGATCAACTCTCAGGAGTGGAGTGCCTCCAACGGGAACTTAAAACAGCCCCCGCCGATTTTGGCCAACTCTCGTTTGAAGTACGATGTTGAAGTTTTTCAAAATCTTAAAGAGTATCTTCCTGTTCTGGATGGGGCTTCTTCAGTCACTTACGCCTCTTTGCCATTTAATTATTACAGTGATGGCAGCTACCGCTTAAAAGCTATCTCTCGCGCGAATTTAACTTACTCACTAGTCGGAACCTATGGTGAACGCCAGCCAATCATGAGCTCATTCATGGAAAAAAAAGGATTGCGTATTAAGTCGGAGCGCAGAGAGGAGATTGCAAATTTCTTTTTTTCCAAAAATCCAAAAAGCGAAAAGGATGAAGAAAGACTCAAAACACTCATACAGATTTTTAAAAAGCGCGGCTTTCAATACAGCACGACTCCTCCGACTTATAATACGATTGAGGATTTTCTTGTCTCTGGAACATTCGGCTACTGCAGCCATTTTGCTGCTGCCTTTACTTACATGGCCCGCCTTTATGACCTGCCCTCGCGCATAGTGGTCGGTTACCTCGGAGGGGAATTCAACCCTTACGACAATTCAGTTATTGTAAAGGAGATGGATGCCCACGCATGGTCTGAAGTTTATATCGCAGAAAAAGGCTGGGTAAAAATCGACCCAACTTCATTAGTGGCACCTGAAAGAATCGCAATGA
The DNA here is from genome assembly GCA_040377165.1 of Bacteriovorax sp. Lineage (GTDB taxonomy): Bacteria > Bdellovibrionota > Bacteriovoracia > Bacteriovoracales > Bacteriovoracaceae > Bacteriovorax. The sequence goes on along the minus strand of JBEIPI010000096.1, from coordinate 8,514 downwards.
GTGCCGATGAATTCAACAATCGCTTAAATCCCTATATAAGCATATTTAATTTAAAAATCGACCGCAGCCTTTTTAACTCAGTTCTTATCAACAACGCCTCTCTCTGGATTGATTCCTTAAACTCGAAGTTCAACTCCAACATTTTTAATTTTGACCGCGAAAAACAATTGGCATTCTTAAGATCGATGACCCCCGGTAATTTATCCGTGGGATGGATCTTCGCAATTGCACTTTCATTCTCCCTGATACTCTTTTGGTTCATCTTCTATTTTTATGGAAAAAAGGCCCAGGACCCGCGCTTAAAACGCTACCTGAAATTCACTAAACGTATGAAGCGGCACGGACTTTTGAAGGCCCCGGGCGAGACAGCTTCAGAGTTTCGGGTCAGGGCACGGGCCCAAATTCCTCATGAAGCCCACTACATAGACCGTGAAACCGACTATTACATTGATTCCTTTTATAAATAGTTGCTTCTTTCGAGCAAAGATTGTAGGTTGCAAAGCAATGAATCATAATCTCCCAAAAACGTTCTCTGAACTAAATCTTATTGACCCCCTAAAAGTTGCCCTAGACGAAGCCGGTTACACCAAACCGACGCCAATTCAGGCCCAGGCGATTCCCGCACTTCTTTCCGGACAGGATCTGCTTGGATGTGCCCAAACAGGAACAGGGAAAACAGCGGCCTTTGCTCTTCCAATACTACATAACCTTACTCAATTTCATAAAAAGACAACACCTCGCCACACTCGCGTTCTGGTTTTAACTCCAACACGAGAGCTGGCCATACAGGTGCATGAGAGCTTTACCACTTACGGAAAAAATCTTCGTTTGAAATACGCAGTCGTTTTCGGCGGTGTTGGGCAAACTCCACAAGTTAAGGCCATGTCCTTAGGTGTAGATGTCCTGGTGGCAACTCCCGGGCGACTTATGGATTTAATTGAGCAAGGATTCATTAAACTGAATGCTCTTGAAGTATTCGTCCTTGATGAAGCCGACAGAATGCTGGACATGGGTTTCATTCACGACATTAAAAAGATACTAAAGTTGCTTCCGCCAAAAAGACATAATTTGTTTTTCTCAGCAACAATGCCGGCCGAAATTGAAAAACTTGCAAACTCAATCCTGGTCAATCCAACCAGAGTTGAAGTTACTCCTGTATCGTCAACAGCTGAAATGATTTCTCAAAATGTCATGTTCGTTGACCGTGAAAATAAAAGACCTCTCTTAAAGCATGTGCTTGAAGACCAGACTTTAAAAAAAGTTATCGTCTTCTCAAGAACAAAACACGGCGCTAATAAAATTTCCGACTATCTGGGAAAAAACAATATTCTCTCAGAGGCCATCCATGGAAACAAATCTCAAACAGCAAGACAGAAAGCACTTGAGAATTTCAAGGCCGGAAAAATCAGAGTACTTATTGCTACAGATATCGCTGCCCGTGGAATTGATGTCGATGAAATCACTCACGTTATCAACTTCGATCTTCCCAATGTAAGTGAAGATTACGTTCACCGCATCGGCAGAACAGCAAGAGCTGGAACAAGCGGCGTCGCTATTTCATTTTGTGATTCAGAAGAGAAGGCCTTCTTAAAAGATATTGAAAAACTGATCGGGAAATCCATTAATATTTTATCTGATCATCCTTATCATTCACAGGGTGTAGTAGATGCAAAACTGCTGTCATCTGGAAAGGCCAAAGCTTTAATTGATGCAACAAATACACTTCGCGCATCTAACCCTCGCCGTCGCCACAACCCAAGGCACAGAGGTAATGCTAATAACAAAGGTTCTGGCAACAAACCAAAATAAACAGGATGCTTTATGAGTCAATCTGTCATTAATTGGATCGCTTTAATCATCGCAGGAATTTTCGAAGTCATTTGGGCCATTTTTCTGAAAAACTCCGAGGGTTTTTCTAAAACCATGCCAACTGTTTTATTTATCATCACTCTTATCATCAGTATGTGGCTTCTGGCCTTCTCGATGAGGGGTATCCCTATGGGTATTGCTTACCCGGTCTGGACGGGAATTGGTGCCGTAGGAAGCGTTTTGGTCGGTATCTTCTTTTTTAAAGAAGGCGCCAATGCACAAAAGATCTTCTTTCTGACCCTGATTTTGATTGGAGTCATTGGATTAAAGCTCAGCTCCAAGCACTAACTCATGCCTACCTTAATTTTTTCCCTACCTAGATAAATTCATTTTTTAATGATAGTATTATCGAAGGCACTCTGTTAGGGTGCTTTTGTTAATGTTCGTCGCCTTTAAGATTAGTGGTCAGTTTGTTCGCCCTCCTCTTTAGCGGCCCCAGCCTTAAGGAGGTAATTATGGGTAGAAAACTTTATGTCGGAAATCTTCCGTACTCAGCTAACGATGCAATCCTAAGACAAAAATTCGAAGAAGTAGGAACTGTTGATTCTTCAAAAGTTATCACTGACCGTGAAACTGGAAGATCAAAAGGTTTCGGATTCATCGAAATGTCAACTGATGAAGAAGCTGAAGAAGCAATCAGCAAATTCCATGGTCAAGAATTCGATGGTCGTCCAATGACTGTATCGGAAGCAAAACCAATGACTCCAAATGACAACCGCGGTGGATCGCGTGGTGGATTTGGTGGCGGCGGAAGAAACAGATACTAGTTTCACCAAAACTAAAAAAATCGAGGGTCATCTTAAAGATGGCCCTTTTTTTTGTCCACTTTTCTGATTACGATCTTTTCCATGAATATCAAATGCCATTTTTGTTTCGAAACTATCCCGCTTGAAATTTACATCGAAGAAGGTGAGAAACAGGAATTTACAATCGACTGTGAAGTTTGCTGTCATCCTCTGCACATTGTTGCCGAATGGAACGAAGATGAAGAAGAATTTGATGTTGAAGTTGATGCTGGCTAAAAATCAGTGCAGGCGAGGGTTTTTCGCTTCGACAACGCTGATTAACTTTCCATTGAAGTCAGAACCATTAAGATTCATAATCGCTTTCTCTGCCTCTTCAGAAGAGGCCATTTCGACAAAAGCAAAGCCCATTGACGTATTTGTTTCTTTATCCAGGATAATCTTAGCTGAATATACTTTTCCGAACTTGGAAAATTTTTCGGCCAGAGTTTCATTTCCAACCGAACCTGGCAAATTCCCTACATAAATTTTTGGCGCCATAAATTCTCCATGTAAAAAAACTCCGGGTTTCACTTTAGGCTTAGGCTCTTTTCATTTCAAGAAGCGGACTTCAAATTTATTTTAAATTAAAGTTCCCTTCGGCCACCAATGAAAAAGCTTGAACATTTGGTTAGTACAAACTGACCGAGTCAAATAAACTCGGCCAGCTCAACTATTTTAGCGCCTAATAATAAACTCGATGCGGCGATTGGCGGCACGTCCATTTTCAGTTGAGTTCGTCTCGATTGGGTCATTTTCCCCCATTCCTAATGTCTCAATTCGTGAGCTACTTATGCCCCTGGAAACTAACTCTTTTTTGACGGCCATCGCTCTATCTCTTGAGAGGGTTTGATTGTTGGAAGCTGACCCAACATTATCGGTGAATCCCTCAATTCTTAGTAAGGCCGATGGATATTGTTTTAGTGCTGTCACCACTTGATTGATTTCATATTCTGCTCCAGCTCCAACACCGGTGGTTCCTGTCTTAAAAGTTAAGCTGTCAAAACGGAAGCGCTGAGACCTTCCTGCCGTAAGTGGCGACGCCATGAATGCACTCAATTCTCCGACGGAATAAGCTGTTGTGGGTTTAATTTCGTCTGATATCCTTGGCAAAGGCGGATCCATTGCCACTCGATTTGTTTTAAACAGCTCAAAAGAATTGAGCCACCAGACAATGGCCGCGGCGGCCAGTGCAATCAGAACAATCCGGGGCCATGCTATTTTGCTCTTCTTCGTTGTCGCCATCGATGGAAAATTCGCCAAGCTCGCTGGAACAAATGAGGAAATTGATGGTCTTTGCTGTCTGAAAAAATTCATCAGCCCAGAAGGGGATAAATGCTCACTTCTGACCTTTGAATTAATCGTTCCCATTATCGGAGCAGCGACCATTCCGAGCATCTTTGTAATACTTGTCGAGTTCATTCCCGTGCTCTCACCCAATTGGGAAATGACACTGCTTAAATTTCCACCAAAAATACCGTTAATCACATCATTTCCTTTTTTGGAATCTATCGCTTCACTGGTAAGCTCTGTCGTGGGTAGTTGTTTATTGGCAAGAGAGTAAATCGTCTCCGCTCCCTCCTTGGTTGAACCCTTGTTCACTATACCCACCAGAAGAGTCGGAATTACTGATTTCAATCCAATTTTTGTTTGTTCAATCGGCTGATTAATCTCGGAGCTGATTTTTTGTAAAATCGCCGGTGAAAAAAAATCCTGAGAAATGTTAAATAGCTCATTGGTCGCAGTGGCCATAGACCCTCCTTGGTTGCCCTCAATAAAAAGGGATCTTCCAGATAGAATTGCAATTTCCAAGCCTTTGTTTTCCTGACCAAAATGGAATTCTTGCCTACCTGAGCTCTGGCCTAGTTTGTGCTAAAATTTACCAATGAAATCGCTGTGTCTTTTTAGTCTATTTTTATTCTCCCAACTGGCCCATGCCGGTGACAGTGACAGTGATAAAACCTTCTTCCAAAAAATAGTCGACGTCATTTCCCGTATTAATACTGGCAAAGTCATCACGCCACCTGAATTAAGTTGCAGCGAAGATCAAAAAACACCCGTTAAATTTGTGTCCTCACTTTTTAATAAATGCGCTGTGGATATTTGTGGCCCAGCAAAAGACAACGTCTCTGTGTGGATTACCAATGACAACTTTTCTAAAAATATTCCTCAAGAGACTCTGGAACGCATAAAAAAACTCAACCCGACACTTGAGAGGCTTTTCACTCACGCCCAAAAGGTGAAAATGAAAGAAAAAGAAGAGCTACGCCAATTCTTTCAAAAGGCTTCCCAAAATCTGGATCATATACCTCCTGATTTAGACGAGACCATGGCCCGCGATATCTTCTCTCCCTATATAAGCCTAAAGATAGACCCACTAGCTGCACCTGAAAAAAGATTCATTGTTACCGCTGAAGCTCCAGAACAGGCTTCTCCGGATTTTATAAAGGCGTTAAAAAATTATTCCGAAAAAATCGCTACCACCATCCCTTTAGACACTCGCTCTGTCGAGTTTCAACGCGCCTACAAAGAAAATGAAAACTATCTTCCTCTTGCGAAAAAATATTTTGAAAGAGTTGAGGCGATGTATAAGAAAAACCAAAAGTCTGTGACGTCAGACCTGAGTTCTAGCTTCAAGACACTCAATAGTCTCCTGGCCGAAAAAGCACTGACAAAACTCAATTATGACCGAGTCATCATGCAAATCAGATACATTGATGATACTCTCGCACTGGAGGCTAAAACTAAAAGTCTCACACGCGCAACCTGTGATGCTCCCGAATGCAAAAAGAGCTATCAAGAATTTTTTAAATCCTCTCAACTTACTAAAAGCTTTAAATTTTATGAAAATGCCGTTTCAAGCTCTCGACATAAGGCCAATGCCATCAATCGGTGCAAGGCCATGCTAATCAGCAAAAACATGATGACCGCTGAAGATAAAAAAGCGCGTGAAGTTTTTTTAAAGTCAAGAGAGACCATTCTTCAAAATTTCCTTCCTCGCTTTTCCACTCACTCACGAGAGATCATGAGCAAGTACCTTAATGAAAAACTTATAGTCAGTGGAATTGATATACGAAAGAAAGTTTCTCCACCAGTGGACGCCATTGAATCTTTTAATGATGATGCCGCTTACTACACGGAAGTTCACTTGCTTAATCTGAAAATACCAGATGCTCAAAAATGGAAAAAGCTTTCAGACATTTATTCTAATAATGGAGATGTTAATCCTTACTCTGATGTCCTTCCGTGCATAGGCAGTGGCCAGGTCAGCTGGGATGCATACCTCCCTGTTCAAAGTATCGACCTTAGTAATCCTCAACTTTCTCTGCTTAAAGACTTATCAAAAGGGGACCACGTTTTTGTTTCCGATCATTCATGCGAAAACCACTTACACGGTAAACACAACACCTCTCATGAAATTGGGCATGCGCTAAACAGTCTCTTTAAGACGACACCGTTAAGTACGGAAAGCCTGGCACTCTACAAAGATTTTAGAGCATGTGCCAATACCTATTACCCAAAGGCCCCGCCGGCAACTCATGGGCTATCTCATCACGGCGACAGTCTATTTACTGAAGAGGATGTTGCCGACCTAATCGCCATCGCCTCCAACCCAAAGGATAAGAAAATTTATTCCTGCCAATTCTTCCGTAGTAATCTCGCAGGAGATGCCTATGAAGACCTCTCCTTTATCGACGATGAAGGCATGCATTCCACCGGACTATCACGTAGTATTATAGAAATGATCAATAAAGGAATACCTATCCCTGCCTCTTGCCAGGACCTGATTAAGGAAGAAAGGCCAGACATAAACTTGAAAAAGTGCCTCTGAAAAGCATCATCGGGATCTAACGAGTACGTTTAAAGAAATCCACCAGATTGTCGGCCAGTGCATCTTCAAAAACTGTGGCAGTGTGTGAGCAAGAAGTTATCATGCTCACTTTAGATTCGAATTCGATGATTGTTTTAACCGGCGTCGTTTTATCATCAACGGTGTAATCTATCTCAATTGTCCATTCGCCGCTTTCTTTTGTCGTCGTAACCAGGTTCATTGATTTAATCATTACTTCAATCGGTGTGCCTGTTGCCGAGAGTTTTTCCGCCGCAATTAATTCCTGCTCAAATACTTCTCTAATAAATGTTCCGACTGTGTTTCCTCTCGGCATACTAAATGTAGTCGTTCCACAACTCATCAAATCGCCGTTTAATTTATTTGTAACTTCAGAAGTGGCGCCTTTCACCGTAAGAATTCTGAACTTTCCACTGCTTTTAGCAATCTCTAGTGTAGATTTCATCGACGGCTTATGTGGCTTCAGCCCCATTTCTGCACACCCAACCAAACTCAAACTTATAAGACATAAAAGCATTTTTAAAGAATTCATCATTAATTTCCCTGGTGGTTTAAGCAGAAGCCCCGGCAACTGCGCAAATAGAATACCCTGATCAAACCCTCAAGCGAAGTGAAATGATAATCATTTAAGAAGTTTATAATCAAAAACCAAACCTTTTACTCGGTCATTCTTGATTAAATTTTCTCATTGATAAGACGATACGAAACCAATGGAAACTAAAAATAAAAATCTATTCTACTTCTTCATATCACTTCTGTCGTTTAAGCTTGTGGCCTTTGGCACTCTGCTTGTTTTTTACCCAGAGTTCACATCAATGCAAAGTAGAAGGATTCCCGCTTCGGAACCTGCAGACTGCCTAACCGCCGTTAATGAGATCATTAATAAAGAATTGGATGAGGCAGCTGTTCCGGTAAGAGAAGTCAGCATTGATGAAAGCGCAGTTCAAGCTGCCAGTAAAAAATTCTGGGATAACAAAAACGGAACTTTTATTGGTGCCTCATACTACAAAGCTAAAAAAGTAATCTTTCATAAAATGAAGATATCTTTCATGGATATCAACAGCAACTTCCGTCCAATTTATTACATTGAAGATGACGAAGCTTCTTACCCAAAGATTTTTGACTTCATAGAGTCCAAAGTTTCAAAGGGCGCCGATGATGCCCCTTCCAAAGTGGAGACTGAAGTCAATGGCTGGCTTGAAACTTTCAAATCCTACAACAAAGACATGGAAAACCTGGTCAGCGAGTACGCGACCCTGGCCCAGTATGCGAGGAAGGTAAGAGAGTTAAAAGGTGACAAGAACCTTGAGTACCCTTTTGAGATTGAGTTAAAACTACTCAAAGACGGTAATGAACAAAGACTTAAAGACTATGTCGCGGGCCCCGATGAGTTAAACAATATTCTCTTCAAGCTTAAAGGAAAAATGAAAAAGCTGAAGGGGACAAGTTATTTCAGATTTGGAGCGATCGACACCAGAGATTTTAATCAGGCGCTTTTAGCAACAAGATTAAAGTCACTAGAGAGTGAAATCAGAAACCATCTTGCCAGTGCTCCAAAAGATGAGGAGCATTTAAAAGGCTTCTTAAAAGAGCTTATTGCCATCAATCGCAACCCTGACAATTTTCCGACACTAAAATTTGTGGCGAAACTCGAATTCGAAGAAATGAACGCCGAATACAAAGACCTCTTTAAAAGCGCAGAAATCGATTACAAAAAGATCGATGAATCGGCCAAGAAAATCATTGAGAACCTAAGCCCAAGATACCAGGAAAAACTCGGTCTAAATGCCGTTAAAAACTGGGTGACTGTGATGAAGGCGGGAAGGGCCGGTGTATTTATCGGTGGTATCGGAACCCTTGGAACCGGAATCGGCGCCCTGGCCATCAGGGGATGGACCTGGCTAAACTACGATGAGGATTCTACCTACGACATCATCAACGCTGAAGATGAAGCTGAGTTCAATGAAAAGTTAAAAAAGTACTTAAAAGGGAAGTATCCTGCTGATCTCATCA
>JBEIPI010000127.1:0-7749 GCA_040377165.1 Bacteriovorax sp. | reverse complement strand
GCCTGTTATGATTTCTCCAGCCTCGAATTAAAAAATGACCGTTATTCATTTAAAGAGATCGAAAGTGTTTTAAAAGATCAAAAGCGAATCACTCCCGTGATCATCGCCAATATTATCGAAATGTCGAAAGAGAGAAATGGCGTAATGATCTTCACCAGCTCTGTTGCTCATGCGAGAGAGATTCTATCTCTATTGCCAATAGGGTCCGCGATGGTGACAGGAGAGACAGAGGCGGAAATGCGCGATGAGATCATTGCGGATTTTAAACTTAGAAAGATTAAGTTTTTGGTAAATGTCTCAGTGCTTACCACTGGCTTCGATGCGCCTCATGTTGATGTCATCGCTATTTTGCGCCCGACTGAGTCGGTGAGCCTTTATCAGCAGATAGTGGGAAGAGGTTTGAGATTGAGCCCTGGCAAAACAGACTGTTTGATTCTTGATTACACGGGAGTTGGGCACGATATTTTCTCTCCGGAAATCGACGATGATAAACCATCGGTGAACTCCGTTGCCGTCAATATCATTTGTCCACAATGCGGCCACGACAACGATTTTTGGGGTATTGTTGAGGATGGTGAAGTGGTTGAGCATTTCGGAAGAAAATGCAAAGGGGCCTTTCTTGACCCAAAGACCAAAGAGCTTGAGCGCTGTGATTACCGTTTCCGTTTTAAAAGATGTAATCAGTGCGGAGAAGAGCAGGATATCGCGGCCAGAGTGTGTTCTTCCTGCCAAAATCTTTTGGTGGACAATGACCAGAAACTCAAGGAGGCGATGTCACTTAAAGACGCTCATATCATGAAGCCCGATTCCATGACATTTGCAAAAAGCTACGACAAAAAAGGGCAAGAGCGAGTCGAGGTCAGGTACTACGATTTGGATGGAGAGTTCCTAAGTGAGCTTTTTTATCTTAATTCACCTGAAGAGGCGCGGGCCTTTTATTTCAACTTCACAAGAATGCATAACCGTCTGCCGGAAAAAAATATCGCCATCAAAAATGCTGATGATGTGCTCTTTAATCAGCAGAAATTCCGCATGCCGGTTTATGTAATTGCACGAAAACAAAAGTATTACTGGGAAATCAGGGAGAAGATTTTTTAGCCTCTTGACCAGAATCTTTTTTTCGTTTATTCTGCCGATACGGGTGAAATGTCTTCACTCATTCTTTTAAGGGAGGTCAGTATGATTGGAACTATCAACAAATTGGGCCTTCAATCGATCGCACTCTAATTTTTCATTTAGAATTCATTGTTGAAAGGCCCTTAGGTATTACGTTTTTTTAAACTAACTTAAGGAGTATTCATGTTTTTAACTAACTTCGGTTGGGACGACTTTTTTGAAAGTCAGGTCCTTACTTTGTCTTCAAAATCCCAGCTTATCGGGCGGGTGATTAACGAGGAAAAAAATCTTTATCGTGTGCAAACCGATAAAGATCAAATTGTCTGGGCGGGCGTGTCCGGAAAAATGATGTACGAATCCCATAGTAGAGTGGATTTCCCCGCAGTGGGAGATTGGGTGGTGATTGAACTCTCTCCAGGATCAGAGCGGGCGATGATCCGCCATATTTACGGGAGAAAAAACACGCTCCAGAGAAAAAAAGTGGGAGAGGTTTCTGAAATCCAGATTCTCGCCACGAATGTCGACTATGTCTTGATTGCCACTTCACTCAACGGTGACATGAACATGGGAAGGCTCGAACGCTACCTGACTTTCGCCTGGGACTCAGGGGCCACTCCGGTGATTCTTTTGACTAAAGCAGACCTGGTGGAGGACCCGGAAGGGGAGCTGGCAAAAGTAGAAGAGAGATTTCCCGGTGTAAATGTGCACATGGTTCGCCATGATGATTTTGAAAGTGCAGAGTTCTTAAAGCGCTATCTCGCGCGTGGAAAGACATCAGTACTGGTGGGTTCTTCGGGGGTTGGAAAATCTACACTGGCGAATTTTTTGATCGGTGAGAAATTGATCCTGGTCAATGAGATCAGAGAGGATGATCACAAGGGAAGGCATACGACGACTGCCCGTTCACTTTATGTGAGCCGTTTAGGTGGACTCATTATCGACACTCCTGGAATGAGAGAGCTGCAGTTTTCTGATCATCAGGAAGGACTGGAGCAGCAGTTTGGGGATATTGAAATGCTTGTCACTAAATGCCGCTTTAGCAATTGCCAGCATCAAGGTGAGGAGGATTGCGCTATCACTCAAGCGTTGGAGAGCGGGGAGCTGCTTTTGGCCCGCTGGAAGAGCTACAATAAGATCCAAAAAGAGATCAGTCATGAGATGCGCAAGCAGAATAAGTGGATGATGTCCCAACAGCGCAAAGCCTGGAAAAAAAGATCAATCGAGAGCAGACAAAAGTATAAAGGGTGGCAATAGCCGCCCTTTTTTCAGGGCCATTAAGTACCTGAACAAAATGCTTATTCTGACAAAGTTCCGCATCTGTCTGACTTTGATGGAAAATTCAGCGGGAAATGTTATGCTAGCTTGAGGCGATCCGAGGCATGAAACTCCTTTTATTTTTCATTTTTTTTACAACTACAGCTCACGCAGCCTATTATGATGTGCTTCCTAAGGGAGTGAGGAATCTCACATACCAGCATACGATCACCGGAAATATAACCGGAAGGTACACCAATGCGGGAAACCTTCAAGGTTATAACGTCAATGCCAAAATCACCGCCGATACAATCAAAGGGATCAACGCCGCTGTTGACACCTATCTTGGAACGCTGAGTGCCGAAGATTACAACAATTTCAGCTTCGGAACTTTTCAAGGTGGGGCGATCTCGAAGGTTAAGGTTCATGGAATGGGTGGAGGTTATGGGCTCACTGATAAAATCACCATGTACGGATTCATCCCTTTTTATTCAGCACAAGTGGATTTGCATATCGAACGAACAGAAAAGGGACGGACAAATGTAGGCAGTGCCATTCAACTGGAAAATCTTCCGGATGCAGATGTGCGTTTAGTTCAATCACTGTTTGTTAACTACTATCAATACAAACCATTAGGGAAATGGCAGGCCGATGATTTCGGTGATGCTGAGTTCGGCTTTCTTTATCAGTTAAGAAAATGGAGAAATGCCGGAGCGCTGATTAACGTGGGGGCCGTGGCGCCGACGGGAAGAGAGGACAATCCTGATATTTTACAGGACATCGCTTTCGGTGACGGTCAGTGGGATGCCTTTTTTGAATTCGGTGTAGGTTACACTTTTTCTGGAATGTTTAGTGATTTTAGTTTTGATCACTGGAACCGCGTGACTTATCAGTTTCCTTATCAGGGCATGGTGAGGCTGCCTGATTCGAGTGATTTTCCAGTCACGGCCAACAAAGGGATGGCGGAAATAAAACTCGGCAATAAATTGCAAACTAACTGGCAGGGCAATTACCGTATCTCTGATGAATGGGGCACTTCTCTGACATACTCGCTGGAATACAAGGAAGCTGACGATTATAAAAGTAACTCCCGCCAGAGTGATTTAATACTGGAGCAGGGAACGGAGAGAGTTGTCCAGACGGGAAGAGCGGCGCTGAATTTTTCGACCTTGAGTCTCTTTCAAAAAAAGAAATTCTTTCTTCCTTTTGGAATGACCGTGGCCGCGCAGACCATATTTTCGGGAAAAAACACTCCCAATTATGAACGTTATGATTTTCAAATCAGGATGTTCTTTTAAAAGGGAAGCTTCAGTCCGACCTGCATTTCCACTTCACCATCAAGCTTAATATCTTCCACATCAGGCAGACTGGCGATTGAAAGAGCGGGTTTCAGTTTGATATTGGTGTTAGGCTTTAATATATCAATCAGGTTGTCTTCAAGAATATCAAACTGCATGCATTTGTAGAGACAGAAATTGCGATTTTTTCGGTAACTTAAAAATAGTGTTTCAACTTCTCCAACTTTCGGTACAGTCACTTTTCTGGAGAGCTCTAGTGTATTGACGAAAGAGAAATTTGCAAGGTAGTCGCTTTGCTCATCTACTTCCTTGTTGTATCTCAAAAAAATGCGCTTGATCTTGAAAGACTTGATGATGCTGCGATCCAGTTCGATGTCGGGAATATTTAAATCTATGTCGTTGATGTCAATGACTTTGGGGCCGGCGACGGCAAGATATAATTTTGCCAGTGTCTTGATAAAAGAGTGGCCGATCTGCTCAAAGGTATTTGGCATTTTAGCCGCCTCAAAGACATCGATGTTTTTTATGTTGTATCGGATATTGAGATAAAAAATGGTAGGGTCGCTGGCAGTTGTTTCAAGTGTGGCCTTGGCGTCAGCAGAGAGTTCTGATTGTCCGGCCCTATTTACAACTTCCATCAGCGCTTCCTGCTGTAATTGAGCAATTGTAACGGTTGGAGCAATCGGTGTAATTGTTTCGCTTTGCTTGAGGCAAGAAGCGAGGGTCAATAATCCCAGACACCATAACGGTATTTTAAAGAGCGAAGCCTTCCCCATACTTTCCCCATAGAACATAATGCAATGATGAAATGGAGTGTATAGTGCCCCATCGGCAAAATCTATTTTTGGGAAAAACCATATCTTAGCCAGTGAGTTGATTCTTATTTGTGGCATTTTTCTCTGGCATTAGATAAATACCAAAGCTTTTTGCTGGGAGGGAAAAAGGCATCAGTATTGCTTATCAAATAATGAGGTATGTTATGAAGAAAATAATTGTTCTCTTCTTTTCTCTTCTTCTTTTTACATCGTCTTGCTCGCGCATTGATCTGGCAGTTTATTTTGCAGACACTTATGTAGTCAACAAGGCGGACGATTATTTCGACCTGGCCGGTGACCAGAAGAAGTGGCTCAAGAGCGCCTTGAAAGCCGATATCAATAAAGTGAAACGGATTATCTTTCCTCAGCTAGGTCATGAGTTGTTGCGGGTAGCTGATATATTGAATACCAACAGGATGGTTGATCAGGAAGCAGTTTATGTTAGCTATCAGCGAGTGAAAAAACTGGTTTATGAAGGCGCGAGGATTTTTGCTCCTAATGCCGCACTTTTTTCAGAGAAACTTTCTTCAAGGCAGATTGTCGTTTTTCAAAAGGAGATGGATGAGAAGTTAATTGACTTGCGAAAAGACGATACGGAAAAAAATAATTATAAAAAAATGAAAAAAAACTTTGAGACATGGATCGGACATTTGACATCGGAGCAGAAAAAAAGCCTGGAGAATTTTGTGAGAGAGACTCCCTCTATGACCAGGGAGAAAATTTTTAACCGCCAAACTATGTCTCACGATTTTGTTAAGGCCTTTCCCAATAAAATTTCCAGAGCACAGTATGTGAGAAATGTTTTCACTCAATATGAGAAAATGAGGAACCCTGATTACAGCATCCTGACAGAGGCATATAATAAACGGGTTGCTGAGTTCGTTACTGTTTTTCTTAATGAGTTAAGGGCGGGACAGAGGGAGAATCTGGTAAGCAATTTAAGGGATAGGGCCAATCAATTGATTAAACTTTCAAAGGAATAAATCTCCATCTTGAATTAATCTCAGGATATGCTATAAATTGAAGTATGAATAAAGCTCTTTTTTATCCATTCAGCCTTTTCACCACAACCACCCCGTAAGGGGACATTCATTCTTGCACCCGATTTTTTCGGGGGTACATAACATTTTTAAATTCATTTATTAAATTTTAATCAGGTTTTCCTGTGTGGAGTTTTTATGTCTTATTTATATGACCATCGCGATCTTGCGGTGGAGATGGAACTTTATTTTTTTGAACATGAAGTAGGGGCGGGGTTTCCCATGTGGCTACCCAATGGATGTGTAATCAGGGATGAACTGGAGAAATTCATCAAGAAAAAAGAATTTCTTCACGGCTATCAGAGAGTATCTAGTCCTCATGTGGCGAAGGCAGAATTATATGAGAAGAGCGGGCATTTGAAGTTTTATAAAGAGGACATGTTCCCGGCGATGAAAATGGAGAATATTGAATATTATTTGCGGCCGATGAATTGTCCTCATCATCATAGGATGTATTCTTCGCGGCCAAGAAGTTACCGCGAGCTTCCCTTGAAGCTTGCAGAGTATGGGCAGGTTTACAGAAACGAGGCGAGTGGAGCCTTGAGAGGCCTCTCCAGAGTGAGAGGGCTTTGCCAGAACGACGCACATATTTACATTGATCCCAAGAAAGCGCAGGAGGAGATCATTAAGGTACTGGAGCTTCATGAAGAATGTTATAGGGAGCTGGGACTGGAAGGATACCGCTACAGACTCTCAAAGCATTTGCCAGACTCACCTGGTTTTGTCGGAGAGAGGTCCTTGTGGATTGAGTGTGAAGAAATCCTGCGTTCAGCACTAAATAAACTTTCACTTGATTACTTCGAGGCCGAAGGTGAAGCCGCTTTTTACGGGCCAAAAATTGATGTTCAGATGAACTTTTTTGACAAAAACGGTGTACGGGAGGAGTCAATGGGTTCAGTCCAGTTGGATTTTGTCTCAGGGGGATCGGAAAAATTCAACCTGGAATTTATCAATGCTGACGGCGGGAAAGAGCATCCATGGATTATCCATCGTGCTCCTTTGGGCAGCCATGAGAGATTCATCGCTATGCTACTGGAGTATTATGACGGAAGACTTCCGAGGTTTCTCAGTCCAATAGAGCTTCTGATTTACCCATTGTCGGAAGAAGCTTTGATAAAGGCCCGGGAGCTAGGCCTGAAACTAATGGAAAAAGGAATGAGAGTGCGAATAGATGAGCGATTGGGGAGCAGCCTTTCCAGAAGAATCGTTTTGGGGAGCAAGCTGCGCCCTTATGCCTCTATGGTGTTGGGTGAAAAAGAGCTCGCAGGGGAAGAGTGTGTTGTTGTATTGCGCTCTGGAGAGAAAATCGCTCTTTCTCAATGGGATTAAACATTTTAACTAGAGACACTGTTTACAAATGAAAACGGAGGATATTATCCTCCGTTTCTCAATAGAACCTGTAGAAGATGTAAACGGAAGTTGTCTAAGTTAAGTTTAGCGTACAGACGCCCGATAAAAGCTTAACGAAAATGATTGAGAATAAACTCATTCAGTATTTTTATCAAAATGAAACATCTTCTGCTCTTTATATTAATCACTCAAAGCTTCTTGACCATCGCAGAGGAGAGGCCGGTTTTCAAAAAAACGCCTGACTTCTCCAAAAAAATAATCAATACCATCTATGGGGCCGATGAACTCAGCAGTAAGAAATTTTCATCGACCTATGTGGATTCTTTTGACCCAGGTATCAGCTTTCATGTACCAATTTTAAAAAAATCTCAGGCCACAGACTGCGCTCAAATAAAAGATGGAGGTCTAAGCTCAGCGTTTATAAGAAATGTGAGTAACATTGAAGCCCCGGCCTTTAAAATGCAATGTGACTATGTAAAAGAGCTTTATGAAAAAAAAGAGTTTACAGCGGAACGCTGCTCAGGAGTTGCTAATTGCCTGAGAGATAAATTGGATTACAATTCGGATGAGGCGAGGTTTCTTTTTTCGAAGGTTCGTGAAGATGTCGCTAAAGAGACAGTGGCAATGACTGCGAGAAAGAGTCTCGGAGACATGATTGAGTTTGAAGAGCTGCGTTTGTTTTCAGCCTCTAAGTATGGCGAAGGTTTTTTCCCGCAGTCATGCCAGGGTTTTAATGTGCTGGCGCTTAATTCTCCACGCAAGAAGCAATGCAAATCAACAATTGAGAAAGGTTTTGAGCTCGCTCAAAAAGTCTGTAAAATCCCGGAGACTGACTGCCAGAGGGATTACCTGGATTTTGCTGCAAAAAATCCATCT
>JBEIPI010000028.1:0-30612 GCA_040377165.1 Bacteriovorax sp. | reverse complement strand
CAGGAGACTGAGAATTGATTTCGTTAACTTTTACTAGAGCGAAGTATCTCTCGCCTTCTTTTGGCGGTCTGATTTCACCTTCTACCGAGTCCCCTTTACGAAGACCGAATTTTCTAATTTGTGAAGGTGATACGTAAATATCATCGGCACCAGGAAGGTAGTTATAAAGTGGCGATCTTAAGAATCCGAATCCGTCAGGAAGAATTTCCAAAACACCGTTTCCATAAATTGCCGTATCAGCTTTTGCAGTCGCTTTTAGGATTGCGAAGATGAGTTCGTGTTTCTTTAAGTTACTTGGGTTCTCAATTTGTAACTCTTCGGCCATGGTTGTTAATTCGGCGATGTCTTTTTCTCTGAGGTCATTAAGGTGCATTTGAAGGTAACTCCTGTTTGCGGTGAAAATATAAGTTAAATGTTTGATTAATTTTTAAGAACGTACTGGAAAACCGAATTTTTTAAGAAACCTCTGATGTGTAAATTTCGGTGATTGTTAAGGGAGGCTAGGTAATTGTCTTTATATTCTTAATATTATCCCTGAACTAAAACCTGTCAAGGAAATTGACCTACTTAAGGGATTTTTTAGAGGGCAAAAGGCCCGCTAACCCCTCAAAAACAAATAATTGATTAAGAAGGATGTCAAAATTCCACATTCTAAGCTATACCAAGCTCCAATGAATGATTTTTCTTTTTATCCCCGGTACCAAAAATTTATCGCCAAAAGGATTCTCGCAATCGATTTTGGGAGTAAGGTTATTGGGACAAGCATGTACTGTCCCGGGCTCGACCCCTTTCCCTATCCTTTCGAAAAAATCATCCACCAATCAACTGAACATTCCATTAAAACTCTCAAGGCCATGATGGAAAACGAAGGTATCGATATCATTGTTTTTGGTGTCCCCTATTTCATCGACGGCAAAGAAAGCGACAACACCAAACGCATTAAGGCCTTTGGAGAGCTTTTGAAGGACGCTTGTCCAGATCAGGAGTTTTACGAACAGGATGAAACCCTGACAACAAAAGCGGCGGAGGACCGAATGAAGTCCTCACCGCAATATAATTTTAAAGTTGATG
The DNA here is from genome assembly GCA_040377165.1 of Bacteriovorax sp. Classification (GTDB taxonomy): domain Bacteria; phylum Bdellovibrionota; class Bacteriovoracia; order Bacteriovoracales; family Bacteriovoracaceae; genus Bacteriovorax. The sequence continues at coordinate 29,541 of JBEIPI010000028.1, read as the reverse complement.
TGACAAAAATCGACTGTGTTTCAGCGACTATTATTCTCGAAGACTTCATCAAGTCGTAGTCTTACTTACAGTAATTATCGTAGTCTCTTTGGTACTGTCTCATGTACTGTTCGTAGCCATGAGCTTCGCGATAAAGCTCCAACGCCGCTTTACATTTCTTCTGGTACATTTCAAGCGATGTTGAGCTTCTATCGATTTTATCCTGCAAATCTTTTCTTCTCATATCAGCGCCTACTTTTGGCAATTTCGCCATCTGCTCCTCAGCCTCGGCCAAGGCCTTCTTTGATTTAGAAACAGCTTCACCATTTTCAATAATCACCGCTTGAGGATCAAATTCTCTGCGCTCTTTTTTCTCGATCTTTTTAATGATTTCCTGAGCATTTGCTCTTCGTGCGCGTTTTTTAGCTTCCAGTGCCTCGCCGGTTAAGTTATCCGGGATTTCTGTGTGCTGGATTTTTAAATACTCATCATCTCTAAAGTTGTTAAGCACTGCTTTTCTTCCCGGAGAATCCGCGACCGTTTGAGCGACCGGTGTTGCTGGTGCTGGCGCAGTTGGGGCAGCGGGAGTCGCTGGTTTTACCGGTGCAACAGGTGTTGTCGGCCTAGCTGCCGAGGCACTCGATGTGACCGGTGGTTTTGCCGGAGCTGGAGTCGAGGCCACTGCTTCTCTAATTCCATTTTCCTGGTTTGATTTTGCTTTTAAGATTTTTTCAATCTGATCATCGGTGAATTTCGCCTCTTTTAACATCGCTTTCGCTTTTTCGGTGAAGCCCGCGGCCGATGATCTTCCTAAATTGTGGATGGCCACTAAAGCGTCTTGCTGAACAAGTGAAACCGTTGTGAACATTTTCTGGAAATGCGCCAGCATCGCTTTTTTAATCGTAGGATCGTTGAACATCCCGGTGATTCCATTTTCCATCAGAGCACGGGTTTGCTCACTATCAAGTCCCGCTTCTCTGAGCGTTCTTGCTTTTTTTAATAAATCTTCCTGAGTGTAAGAGTAAAAACCACGTCCTTCTTTTATCCCCACTTCATGGGCTTCAAGAATGGCCTTTTTCTCTGCTTCTGAAAGCTCGCGCTTCAAGACGGCCTGGGCCCCTTTAATTCGATCGCCATCAAGTAAACGGGCCGCATCTTTCAAGTCCGCTTTTTCTCCTGCTGCAACGGCGCGCTCTATGCGCCCCAAGGCCTTTTTTGATTTAACGATTGCGCTGATTTTTTTAGCAGCACCAACCACACCTCCACCGACAGCGATATCGGCCAGAAGTGAAGTGACACCCGCACAAACCATCTCCGCTTTCACCTTAGGAGTGTAACAATGATAAGTGGCTTCCGCTTCTTTCATTGCTTGCTTAAAAAGATCTACAAGATTCGGTCCACTTTTTTCAGACTTAATAGGAGCCGGCCTCTTTCCCATGTTAACGGCGAGAACTCTTTCTCTCATCGTTACATTCAGATAGTTTTGGTAGCGGGCAGACAATTGTTTTTCAATCTCTGAGCAGTTCGCCTCTTCTAGCCATCTTCCTAAGAATTGTTCACTCAATCTGAAACGCTCGTCTTCCATTGTCAGGTTGTAGGCATTCAGGATTTCCCTTTTTTTCTCAATGCTGGAATTGCAAAGCTGAGTCTCTTTGAATCCTTTTGAAATTCCTTCCGCGATCTTTCCCGGAAGCGCACCGAGATCCAGTAACTGCTCACCACTTATTTTTAGTCCGTTCCAAACACAGTCAGCGATACTGGTATTGCCAAGTCTATTGGCCTCAATTGATTTCTCATCACACTTAATAATTTTGTATTTTTCATTGGCCTCTAAATCCGCTTCCATTTTTTCACACTGGTATGCTTCTTTAGTGGCAATACACGCCAGGACGTCCGAAGATTTTGACATCATCTCAACGTTGCTCATCTGCATCTGAATCCCTGAAGGTGTACAAGTTGTCCGAGCAAAAATATCCGGTACTGACAGCAACACTAGTAGTAGGGAAAAAAGAATTTTCATTCGAACTCCTAGCCTCCTATTCTAAATCCTAAACAGATGGCGTAGTACTAGGAATTTATGACCCTTCGTTGTCACCTAAACAGAGCTCCGTTAACCTCTAGATATTATGAAAAAAAATCTACTTTTCCTTATTGGTGCTCCTGTACTTGGTCTTTTATTAGTAGGACTTAGAGTCTATTACTCTGCCTATATCTGGAGGTACCAGGGTCCGGAAACTTTTTTTTACATCAAACCCAGCGAGAGTTTCGCCTCGATTAATGCCCGTCTGGCCAAAGAAAAACTGATTCACTCCCCACGACTTTTCCATCGTTACTCTCAGTGGAATGGTGTGATGACGAAATTCAAATCTGGTCAGTACAAAATCAGGACTAATTCTAATTTAATCGACGTCTACAATACATTTATCAACGAAAAAAGCCTGGCAATGTACTTCACTATCCCTGAGGGAAAGAATATGTATGAGATCGGCAAAATGCTCGAAGAGCGTGCGATCACTACTTATGATGCTTTTGTTGAATTATGTAAAAGCCCGGCCTTCGTGAAGAGTTTGAACATTAAAGGTGAAACAGTTGAAGGCTATCTCTACCCTGAGACCTATGACTTCGCTCCTAATTTACCAGCTGAACAGGTCATCAGGACAATGGTGCGCGAGTTTAATAAAAAGACGGCCGGTATTCAGTGGACCAGCAATGGAATGAGTAAAGAAGAAGTCATCACACTAGCTTCAATGGTCGAAAAAGAAACCGGTGACAAAAGTGAGCGCCCGCTTATCGCTGGTGTTTTCCACAATAGATTAAAAATTAAAATGCGCCTGCAGTCTGACCCGACAACAATTTATGGAATGTTTGAAAGATACACCGGGAACATTACCAGAAAAGACCTACTCACACCTACTGACTACAATACATATACAGTAAAAGCTTTGCCTAAAGGGCCGATCGCCAATCCGGGAATTGAATCGATCAAGGCCGTGCTTAGCCCAGCGGCACACAAATATCTTTATTTCGTCAGCCAAAATGACGGGACTCATATTTTCTCTGAGAATTATGGGGATCATCAGGCGGCAGTTGTGAAGTGGCAAAAAACGTCGAAGAATCGTGAAGGAAAAAGCTGGCGCGACCGCAAAAAGGACGCGCCCGTTAATGAATAATTTAAGATAGCGCTTGAATCGTGCGACGTGCGTAGTCTCTTACCAGCATATCTTTGTCTTCCGAAAGTCTCTTTAGAGTTTCAACCGGAGTCAGAGGGTTTTTCGCTACTTCATGGCGCACAGTGATTGAAACGTGACGAGTAAGAATATCAAGAATGCGCGGGCTCACGTTTTTTGACTTTGCCAATTCCAAAGCGACACCTGGTTTGTCTTCTTTCAGAAACTGGAACATTTTCTCTTCATCGCGGCACTCACGGACAAGGCTCAGATACTCTTCTGCAAACATAACTCATTCCTCTTTTTCAATTTCCCCAATAATAAAGGTGAGACAAAAACTTGTAAACTTTTTTGACAAAATGACCCCCTATTCTTGTCGATTATTCAGACAATCCTTCGCTCAGATGAAAGGTAATGGTAGTTTTTTCCCTTGTGTCAAATTTGAAAATCAAGGTAAACTATTTGGTAAGTTTCTTCTGGCTAAAGCGGAAGCCCAGTTTCTAAGGTTACTAGTTTAAACGAGGAATGTATGGACAAAGCTAAGATGGAAAAATTCAAGACGTTACTTCTTCAGGCGAAGATGAAGATCATGAACGGCGGAATTCTACGCAGTACTGAAGACCTAACTGTCTCATCGGATGACCTGTCAGATGAAGCGGATCTAGCAACATCAGTTATCAATCAACAAGTAACATTTAATATGCGCCAAAGAGAGCTGGTAAAGCTTAAGGCCATTGATGAAGCGCTTTACAAGATCGAGCAGAATGCCTACGGGTGCTGTGACGAGTGTGATGAGGCCATCGGTGAAAAACGCCTGGAAAACCAGCCTTGGACCACTCTGTGTATCACTCACGCTGAAGAGCAGGAAAGAGAAAACCAGAAATTCATCAAAGCTATCTAAGTTCATTTCTCTCACAACAAAATAGATAATAGAAAAAGCCTCCAATTGGAGGCTTTTTTATTTAAGGCAACTAATGCTGAGGGGGATTAGCACCAGTTACTTAATTTCGATACGTACTTACGGCGCGACTTCTTTCCTTTCTGTGACTCTGCTGGTGCCTCATTAGGCTCAACAGGATGACGTCCTTCAGGCTTTCTTTCCATTATGTTCGGTGTTCCGCTCGTGGTGTCCTGAGATATCTGGTGGTTTTCGCAAGAAAAGAGCACCAGGGACATTAATAGGAAGACTAGGTAGAATCTAAGTAAGCTGTTTTTCATAAGATAACCTCTACATCCTTGAAGAGTTGCCCATTTTGGGCCTGCTGACTTTAATAAAGCAATCCATGGGCCACTTTTTTAGTGTCATTTTTTCACTCCTCCCCTATCTGTCTAAAAACTGTTTTAGGATCAAAAAATAAGGAAAGCTTAAAAAAGTGTTTAAACTTTTTACAGCTCACTAAGTTTTTATCAATTGTTTTGACATTAATGACCTTAACTCTTCAAAACTGTTGGCGATCTCCTTGGCCCAAAGCTTGCTTTTCTAAGGGGAGAACCAATTAAGTGGAAGTTAAAATCCACTGGATCGTATTAAGGGATTATTATGAAGAACCAAACTGTGAAGACGATGATCAGTAAAGCTGTTGTCCTAAATCTTTTAGTGACAATATCTTTTAGTGCCTGGTCTCAAACTGCCAACATTCAGGGAAATCTTCCAAGAGTTCAATCTCAAAAAATGGAAGAGAAGTCTTACTTCGATCCTCGCGATTTAACATCTAACTATGTTAGTTGGGGTGTTAACCCGGAAAACCCGGCCAGCATTAACCTATTAGAGGCCTGGAAGAAATTCAAAAAGAAAAAAGAGATCGTTGTTGCCGTTGTCGATACTGGTATCGATCCGGTACACCCTTTCTTAGAAAAGAACATCTTCGTTGAAAACGGTAAAGTTGATGAGACCAACTTCGGTGTCGACTTTTCTAAAGATAAAAAACTTAAGGGAGCACCGATTGACCAACACGGACACGGGACTCACGTATCAGGAATCATCAAGAGTATCTTTCCTGAAGTAAAGATTCTTGCTTTAAAATACTACAACCCGAACGCATCGGGACTGGATAACCTTAATTCAACAGTTGAAGCACTTAAGTACGCTGTTGATAATAACGTTGATGTTATTAACTACTCTGGTGGTGGACCAGAGGCCGCAGTTGAAGAATTGAGAGTTCTAAAAGAAGCGGAAAGAAAAGGGATCCTGGTTGTAGCTGCCGCGGGTAACGAAGAGTCAAACATTGACGACAGAAAAAAAGCTTATTTCCCGGCAAGCTACGGATTAAAAAATATCATCACGGTTACAGCTCACGATGAAGACCTGAAAATTTTAAGCTCTTCTAACTATGGGCGCTCAAGCGTTGATATCTTCGCTCCTGGCTACCGTATCAAATCTTCTCTGCAAAACGGACGTGCTGGTTACCTTACAGGTACATCTCAAGCGACCGCTTTCGTAACTGGTGTAGCTGCGCTTATTAAGTCACAGTACCCGAATCTTTCTACTGAGAAGATTAAAGACATCATTAAAAACTCAGCAAGAAAAGAAGCAACAATGGAAGGAAAATGTGCGACAGGCGGAAGACTCGATGCCACATCAGCATTGGCACTTGCTTCACAAGTCTCTGAAGCTCCAAACCGTCAGCTTGCTAATGATGGAAATGCCAAAAAAGAAGAAGGGAAAATTATCTACCGACTTGCGAACTAATAATATCGTAATAACCCACGGCCAGCGCTACCACGGTGGCCGTGACCAATATCACTTTCAAAATATAATCCACGCGCAGACCACTGATCCGGTGATTTAGCACCACCTCTTTCCAGGGCTTCGATGGTCCATTGTTGAGCTTAGTTTCATTCAAATAAAAAAGCAGTTCCTGGGCAAGCATAGGACCTGACTCCATACTTCCCTCGATTTTCTGCTGTAACAAAACGTGGTTCACACCATAGCGCAGAAGCTCATCTATAAGCTCCATTGTCTCGACATAAAAGAAGCGGCGGTCATGACTTGAGATGGCCTCGTTCTCACCAAAGGCGGCAATCAGGTCATCAAATCTTTTGAGAAGTTTTCTGACATAACTTTTAGCTTCCGGGCCTTGTCTGTTTTCAAACAAAGGGAGGTGTTTCACCAGGTATGGCAGACTTTCATAATAACGTTCTTTAAAACCATAGAGGCTTTTTGCCGAGAACGGCTCACCGATCGGATGATAAAGCAGGGATCTACCGCAAGCTTCGCAGTTTGTGTCAGTCAGATAAACAGATTGGCAGTTAGGACAACGTTTAATCGGTTTATAAACATTCGACGGTGGCCTGAATTGAATGTCTTTCAACTCCCCATCCTCGGGAATGAATGTTTCAAACGTATTATTCATAATTAAATTCTAAATTGCCTTGAGGTCATTGGCAAATAATCTCAATGAATCTAGTATCTCTATATGTTGATTTTAAAAAAATACCGTACCCTTGTTGTCTGTCTTCTGGGTGGAATGCTCTATGCTTTAGGTTTTCCGCTTTTTAATGGTGAATCAGTTTTTGTCGCTCCTATTTTAGGGTTTGCGCTTTTTAACTGGGCCCTCGATCAGGAGTCGACGCTCAAAAAGCAATTTCTTCTGAGTTTGTTTTATTCATTGGGTTTCTACTTGTTAGGTTTCTACTGGATTCCATATACGCTGGTAGAATTCGGAGGACTGACTTTTCCTCTGAATCATTTGCTAGGATTGGTTTTTTCACTGGTGATCATTCCTCAGGTTTATTTGTATGTGATCCTGAAAAGCAAAATCAAGCATCCACTCTTTTTAGCTGTTGGTTATGTACTGTTGGAGAGGTTTGTACCTCAACAATTTCCCGCTCACCTGGGGCATTCATTTTTATCGCTCGCGCCTACCATAAAGCTGGTTTTTGCTCCATGGGCAGGTGCTGCTTTCTATTCGTTCTTCTCAGCGCTTATGGCCCTGGCCTTAGTCGAGCATTTTAAAACCAAACAAAAGCCGAAGCTCTACTATGCCTTTGCTCTGATTGTGTGTCTTCTGCACATCCCACTTCCGGGAGGTAAGACCCCAGCAGAGTTAACTCCACTAAACATCAGGATTGTCCAACCCAACATCGGAAATTTCATTAAACTGAACTCTGAAAGAGGCGAAAGAAAATCCCTGCAAAGTGTTTTTGATAGTTACTATTTTTTGAGCACGGATAACATTCAGAATCCTTTAGACTTGATCATCTGGCCGGAGACCGCTTTTCCTGGACTATTTTTTAGTGATGCCATTAAAAACAACACTAATTATCCCCTGCCTCCGCTGCTTGCTAATATCATCAGTAAAACCAAGTCCGATCTTTTCATTGGAGGTTACGATTCCTCTTCGAAATCAAATAATGGGCTTAATTATCAAAGCGACTACAATGCCGCTTTTCATTTCAGTTCTGAAGGTTTTTTGAAGGAGACTTACCGCAAAATGAGACTGATCCCTTTTGGTGAAGGTCTTCCTTTCGGGCCTCTCAATAAATACCTCAGCGGGATTATTACAAATATCTCCTACTTCGCTGAAGGTGATCGTTTTACCGGCTTCACCACAAAAATGAATCAGCATTTTGTCTCGGTTATCTGTTATGAAATTCTTTTTCCTGATTTCGTTACCGATATGCTCAATAACCAACAAAATGAAGCCCAGTTTCTTATCAACCTGACCAATGATTCATGGTATGGGGCGACCGCTGAACCATATCAGCATTTGTTTCTAAGCAAGTGGCGAGCGCTTGAATTCAACCTGCCAATCATCAGGTCGACCAACACTGGAATCACTACAATCATTTATCCCGACGGGAGCGAGAGCAAACGTTTGGGCGTAGGTGAAAAAACTTATCTTGATGTAAAAATGGAAATTGCACCAAGATCAAAGACTGTTTTTCAAACAGTCGGTATCTTCGGCTTCCTTATTATCGCTTTGATTTTAGGATTGGTTGAATTAGCCTTTAAGCGAAAAACCTTCCTTCAGGAGATCATGAAGACGGATAAAGCCTAAAAACTTTTTCCCTTCAAGCACCGGAAGAATCTGAAATGACCTGGTCTTTGACTCCATCAACTCCAGAGCTTCGAAAGCGAGCTGTTCTGGATGAATGCTGGTTGGTGTTTTATTCATGATCTGCTCGATCTTAGTCTGAAGACCTTGATTTTCTCTGGTGAATGTTCGTCTGATATCACCTTCAACCAAAATCCCTTTGAACTCTCCATTATCAACCACAGCACAGCCCCCTACCGGAAACTTTGTCATCGCCAGGATAGCATCCTGTAATGTCTGAGTTGAAGTGAGTACCGGGCATTCTGAAGCTTTGATCGTCAGGTCAGTCACTCTCATGCGAAGTGATTTTCCTAAAATACCACCCGGGTGGTTAACGGCAAATCCCTCTTTTGAAAGGCCGATGTATTTTTCAAACAACACTGCCATGGCATCTCCCATTGCTACAGCAAGGGTTGAACTGGTCGTTGGCGCCTGGTTATTAATACAGGCCTCTTTTTCAACAGAGCAGTCAAAAACAATGTCACAAAATTCTGAAATCGGCGAAGGTACTTTTCCCACGAGGGCAATGCGGTGGGATTTTGGAGTCTGGATAAACGGAAGCAGTTTTACGATCTCTTCAGTCGTTCCCGACTTGCTTAAAAAAACAATCGCATCGTTTTTCCCGATTCGCCCGAGATCTCCGTGAAGCGCTTCTGTTGGGTGAAGAAAATATGAAGGGAGTCCAAGCGAGGTGAAAGTGGCCGCACATTTCTGCGCGATAATGCCGGACTTACCTACTCCACAAAAAATAATCGCCGAACCTGTTGCTCTCAGTTGATCAAACAAGCTGGTCAGCTTATCAGCATCAGCAGAGTGCTTTTTCTCTAAAATGTCAGCGGCCCTCATAAGCGAGTTCGCTTCCAGTTTTAGTACTTCGGCCATGGTTTTTGAGTGGGTCATAGTTTCCCTTTGGTTTCCCTTTGGTCTTCTTGCTAATCTTCGCTACAATATAGTTAAATGATAAAAAGTTTTTCACAACTTATAAAGGAAAGTTTTCCAAAGATCATGGCACAGATCAGTGTAGTGGGCATGCTCACTCTCGGCACTTATGGCTGTACTTCCTACGAAAACTTCAAGCACATCACTGAAGATCTTGAAATCCCAAGCCAGGTCTATCGCGCAGACTACAACAAAGTCTGGCAGGAAGTGATGAAGATTACCAATAAATATGCTCGAGAAGTCTACAACCAGGAAGCTGGGATCATTAAAACCCGCTGGATCGACAACACCCTCGAACTCAACTTCGCCGACTCTTTCGGCTCAAACGACTCGGTCAAAGCGGCCCAGTTTAAACTCATCATCAACGTTGTCAAAGGTTACCGCGGAAGCAAAGAAGTCTCCAAGGTGACGGTCTTTAAACGCCAGAGAATCGAACAAGATTTTCTTCAGGGCTGGAAAGTCATCAGAAGTGACGGAATCTTAGAGAAGTCCATCCTCTACCGCCTGGACAGAGCGCTTACCATCGAAGCGAGACTCCAGGAAATCGAAGACAAGAAAACCAAAGAAGCTGAAAAGAATTTCTAAGGAAATCAAACAAATTATTGGATCGTTGTATTCAGGGCCATGCGGTTCCAGAACATTCTCTTTTTCGCATTGTCACCCGCTGGCGAAGTCAGACCTGTGATCTTCATTAAACTCTGGTCCATTTCCTTGAAGATGTCATTGTAGCGGTCTTTTTGGATCATTTTGATTAAAGGCAGTCTCGCCTTTTCAAATTTTAAATCACCGACAGTCAGGATGACGTTTTTAATGATGTTGGAGCGCTTTATCTTCATCGCCTTTCCATTCATCGTCGGTTGGTAGTAGTTCTTTTTATCGTACAACATTGCCCACACCTGTGGAGCGGCTTCAGAAGCTTTCAGCGTCCTGATATTATCAAGTGCCTGAGCGCGCACGATGAAAGAATCATCTTTCAAAAGAGTCGCGTACTGACGGGCGTAGCTTTTTTGTTTTAATGCCAGCATGGTTTTCAGGCTGGCCATTCTCATAACCCAGTGAGGGTGTTGTAAAAATTTCGAAAGAAACGGCGCTGATTTATCACCCATGATCTGTCCCAGTAAAAAAGTCGCCATCCAGCGGTTTTTATCAGGGTATTTTCCATTCTTCATAACTTCAATCAGGGCCTCAACAGATTGCCCGCCGTGCTTCAGCGTCTCGCTCTTTAGGCTCGCCATCTGAATCTTGTCGTTATAATTCATCATGTATTTTTGGAGTAGGACATTCTTGACTTCAGAATTACTGATCGCCGCCTGTGCGTACGTTGAGCAAGTGATGGCAACAAGGCAAAGTAAACGAGTAAAATTCTTCATCGAGGTCTCCTAAAAAATCTTAACCTAACATTTTCTCAAATTCAGAAAGCAGCTCTTCTGCTGATTTCTGCTCGCCTTCTTCCACTGGAACTTCTTCCACTGCAACGTCCAGAACCTGAGGAGCTTTTTCTGCTGCTGGTGCTGGTTTGCTATCAGCAATCGCCTGGGCCATTGCTGCTTCCAGGTCCTCTTCAACTTCTGGAACCGGAGCTGCTACCGGAGCTGCGGCGGCTACAGGGGCGGCTGGTGCGCCTTTCTTAAGTGCTGCAAGCTCAGCTTTCAGTTGATCATTTTCTTGTTGTAGTCTTTTTAAATTCGCCAGGTCTTCTTCAATGATGGCGTATTCTTTCAAACGTTCACGGATTTCATTTCTTTCACTGGTGATTGAAGCAAGTTCTTTTTGAAGATTTGCATCACCGCCAGCACGGGTCATGGCCTCTGCCAGTTGCGCTTCAAGGTCGCGCACTCTTCCCTGCGCCTGACCCAGGTCTTTTTTTAATAGTTCTGTTTCAGCACCCAGCCCTTTGCCGGCCGAAAGATCCGCGATTGTTTTTTCAAGATCAGAGATCTGTCTCTGACGGTCACTCAGTCTTTGAGTTAACGAAGCGATCTCAGCATTCTTCTGCGAAACCTCTTCGCCTCCGACACCGACGCCAATACTCATTGACGATGGAAGGTCTCCAACCGGTACAACAGAAGGTACTCCGTTTCCAATATCAAGTCCTCCGCCTCTAAAAAGCGATGACTTTAGTGAGTTTGAATTTTGAATGATTGAATCAAGATAATTTTTTACAACACTGGCCGGGATTTCATGTGAGAGTTGATGAAATTTTTTACGGTTATAAAACCAATAAATAATAATTCCCACCATTGTCACTAACAATAACAAACTGAATACAGTAATTGTTTCGTCTGTGAACTTTGTAAGTACTAAACGTATTGTTTCTGTCACGGTCCCTTCCTAGGATTAAAGCAGCTTTATCTATTAGGAAATTATAATCTGTTCCCGAATAAAGACAAGATTTCATTGTGAAGAGGCGCTCTTGCCGCTGTGATAGTTGCCTGAAAAGGATGAAATTTCTGACCTTCATAATCAGTTACTTCAACACCCGCTTCAAGGCAAATTAATCCGGCTGCCGAAACATCCCAGGCCGCCAGTCCTCGCTCCCAAAAACAGTCAAAAACTCCACGGGCCACGTAACATAAATCCAGGGCCGCACTGCCCATTCTTCTGATCCCACGGCTTTTGCCCATGAGTTTTTTGAAAAGCTCGAATTCCTGATCAAACACCGGGCCTTTTTCAGTCGCAAAGCCGGTAACCAGTAGCGAATCACTCAGCTTCTTTTTGGTACTGGTTTTTTTCAGGCTCACTGGTTTGGAGTGCTTCTTAAAATTGCTGGAGAAGTTGATTAATTTGGTTCCTTTACCTTTGACCGCATAAAAGCAATCGCCGTTTGTCGGCCTGATGACCACACCAACAACCGGCTCACCAAAATGAACCAGTGAAATGCAGACACCATAGTAGTCAAGACCGTTTAAGAAATTGTTTGTTCCATCAAGTGGATCGATAACCCACACCCAGTCTTTTTCCTTGAGAAATTTATAGCGGTTCATTTCGCCCATGTATTCTTTGTAGGCGCTTTCTTCCGCCAGGATAAAATGGTCCGGGTATTTCTTTTTGATTCCTTCAATCACCAGTCTTTCAGATTCAACATCCGCATTGGAAGCAATCCCCTGCGCGACTTTTGTTGTAATTTTCAAACTGGAAAGTTTTTTCTGTTTTTCCAAAAGAAGTCTGGAAGCCTTCACTCCAAGATCAAGAGCGAGTTTGAGTGCTTCCTCTTTTTTCACCACTACTTTTTTAGTGTTCGTATTCACTTTCATTATTTTCTTCATGATCTTCTTTTGGTTGATTTTCTTCGGGAGTTAATTCTTTAGTGGGAACGACATAAGATTCCTGAAACCAATGGCCCAGGTCAATCTGCTGACATCTCTTCGAACAAAACGGACGGAACTCCGATTCGTAGTACGTAAAGACCGCTTCACATTGAGGACATTTTACTGTCAGTAATTTATTCATAATTAAACTTCTCTCCAAAGCGCCCAAACTTCAGACATACGGTCTGATAGAGGTTCTTTTCCTTAACAAAGTTGATCTTCTCATAACAATCAACCAGACGAATGCCTTGTATTGCATTAGTTAACCAAATTTCCCTGGAGCTTTCAAGCTCACTTTTGGAGATGTCGGACTCAATGACGGTAAACCCCTCTCTTTTTAAAAACTCCATCAGTTTTTTGCGGGTAATTCCCTCTAAAACCATGGACGAAAGTTTGGGAGTCAGAATGGTTTTTTCATCAATTGCTACAAAAATATTTGAGGTACTGGCCTCGGTTAAATTCCCCTGGCCATCAAAAAAAATCACGTCGCTGCACTTGCGTTTAGCCGCCTCTTTCAGCTCCATCTCCGCAATCAGATAATCAGGGCGCTTAAGCCAGGGCGGAAGCAAATGCGGCGCCTTTGTTGACGTCGCATTCCCTAAATTCACATAGGGCCCTTTAGGCGTGTGCGGTTTTTTAGAAAACAGTAAAGTATCGTCGGCTATACTGAGCCTGAAATAATGTGATGGGACAAACTCCTGTCTCAGAAAATCTTCAATCGCCAAAAGATTTGAAGGCCACTTTTTTTCCGGAAAAAGATAGTCCGCTCCTGCAAGCAGGCGCTTTAAATGCTCGTTTAAAAAGATGTATCCTGATTTATCAGAGAGAAAAGAAGTGAAAGTCCAGACCCCGCGGTTTAGTGATTCTGACTGGTAAAATGGGGTGGTTTCAGACGATATTATTTTCAATGAAATGCTAGCCTCTTTCTTCCTAAGAGTGTAGCTTTAACGGTGAAGATATGACAAAGGAAATAGTGTATGGAGCCTCTGAAATCCAGCATCACAATCATTGGTTTTGGCTCTCAAGCAAAGGCCTGGGCCCTAAACTTAAAAGATTCAAAACAGGGACTTAAAATCGCTCTTTCAAAAACAAGTAAATCCCGCCCCCTTGCTTCACAAATGGGCTTTCAAATTATTGATCTTGAAAGTGACGCTTTGAAACAGGAGCGTTTATTGGTTATGCTGATTCCAGACGACCAGCAGCTAAGTTTCCTGCAGAAAAATGCCTCATTCATTTCAAAAGGCGCTCACCTGATTTACGCTCATGGCTTCAGCGTCTCAAAATTCGACCTGAAAAAACTCTACCCTGATTTTCACCACTCCCTGCTCGCGCCAAAGGCAATTGCAAGTGAAGTGCGTTACCAATATGAGATCAAGGGAAAAATCGGAGCTGCTTATTCTGCAGACACAGACGCACTTGAAGCTGATCTGCGCATGATTGCCCGTGCCGCCGGCTTTACCGCTCTCTACAAAAGCCATTTTGACGAAGAGTGCGCCGCCGATCTTTTCTCTGAGCAGTCTTTTTTGTGTTCAATCCTTCCATACGTTGCCTTAAAATCGTTCAACACTCTTAGAAAAAACGGTGTCTCTCAAGAAATAGCTTTCATGGAATGTTTCCTGGAATTAAAATCTATTTCACAGGCCATTGTGACTTTGGGGCCTGAGGCCTTTTTTAATTTGATTTCACCCAATGCTTTAATCGGATCCCAAAAAGGCAAAGAGCTTCTTTTAGGAAAAGAATTTGAAGCGGGGCTGGAAAAAATTATGAGGGACATCAACGACCGCTCTTTTTACAAGGAAGTTGAACAAGACGCCGACAGCTTGAGAAAAAAGGTAATCGACGAGTGGAGCAAAGAAGAGCTTTCACAGGTTTTTAAAAGATTAAAAGCAGACTTGATAAATTAGTGAGAATAAAAATGAAATTAGACACCAGAAAAATTCGCGCCTTTAAAAAGAAATCTGCCAAAAAAGGCATGCAGATGCTGACTTGTTACGATTACCAGACAGCTCAGTTATTAAACGACACTGACCTGGATATGGTGCTGGTTGGAGACAGTGTGGGCAACGTGATCCTTGGGTATGACCACACCATTAAAGTCGATACAGACACGATGTGCATCTTCTCAGCTGCGGTTAAAAGAGGGGCCCCAGATAAATTCGTTATTGCTGATCTTCCATTCGCTTCTTACGCGACAATGGAACTGGCAGTTACCAATGCGGTTAAACTTTTTCAGCAGTCAGGTGTAGAGGCCTTAAAGCTTGAAGGCGCATTCCCTTTTATCTGTGAAATCATCGAACGCCTGACTCATATCGGGATCCCGGTCATGGGGCATATTGGATTAACTCCTCAGTCGGTGCACGAGCAAGGTGGCTACTACACTCACGGTAAAGACACTGCTTCACAAAACAGGCTAATGAAAGAGGCGCTGGCTCTGGAAGCTGCCGGGTGCTTTTCAATCGTCCTGGAATTTGTTGAAGAAGGCCTGGCAAAAAAAATCACTGATAAATTAAAAATTCCGACGATCGGAATCGGCTCTGGCAAAAACACAGATGGACAGGTTCTGGTTATCAACGATCTACTGCATTTAGGAAAAAAAGACCCTCCTAAATTTTGCAAACCAGTTGGCAATGTTTACGAATACAAACAAAAGCTGATTAAAGAATATTTAAAATGAGATTAGTGACGATCGATAACGGCAACACTCATAAGCGAGTTGGTTTTTTCACCGGTGGTGTTTTAACCGATGTTGTCTCTTTTGATCAGTACACTCCTCTCGCAGACGACTACATCCTCATTTCCAGCGTAGGGCAACCTCTTTCACTCAAGCCAAGCTTTGACTTGAAAAGTAAAAGAACCAAGACTCATTTCTTCGATATGAAAATCCAGTACAGCGAGACCTTGGGTGAAGACCGCATGATCGGAGCTTACGGCGTCTTTAAAAAACTAAAAGGAGATGAGAAGGCATTGGTCATCGATGCCGGCACATTCATCACCTGTGACCTGGTGACACCTGATGGTTTCCAAGGCGGCTACATCCTTCCGGGTCTCAACCGCTTCCTAAAAATATATGGAGAGAGTGCCAACCTTCCAACGCTCGCTGAAGGAAAACTTTTTCATGGAAATACTGGTCTTCCCCATTCTACGGAAGAGGCGATTTTAGGGGCCACGGAAATTTATTTGAAATCGAGTCTTGAGGAAATTATCAGGCTCACTGCCCCCGACAAAGTTGTCTTCACCGGTGGCAGCGCGGATGTTGTAAAAAATCTGATTAGTTCAAAAGTTCGTTTTGAGTCGGATCGTCACTTAATACATTTAGCACTGTCGTTGATCCATCAAGTTCACTTGCGCCAAGAGTAGTTTTAAGCAATTCTGGAATCTCAACCGCGCGGTACTTCTTCCCGTTGGTTGTTCTGATCCAATAACCCATCACCAATTTCTCTTCAACCACCATGCGGATTGGTTTAAGGCTTACGATATGATCAGTATTGATAAGCAATGTTTCGAAAATGTTATCAACTGATTGACCGTCTTTTGGTGAAACAATCTTGAATTTCTCTAGTGCCATAAAATCCTCTGCAAAAAATGTGAATGCCGTAAGTATAGGCCAAGTCCGGGGACGAGATAGGCCCCATTGTAATTTTTATAGAAGTTCCCCCCTCTCCCTCTTGGAAAGGCACCTTAAAATAGGTATAAAGCTCCTCATGAGTATCGATATCACACCAACAGAAGGCACATCCGAGGCAAATCAAAGATTTGGCGGCATTGCCAGGCTCTATGGCGTTCAGGGGCTTAAAAACCTGATGAGGGCGCGTGTATTGGTGGTCGGCCTTGGTGGCGTAGGCTCCTGGGCCGCTGAATCCCTTGCCCGCTCAGGTGTGGGCTCTATAACCCTTGTTGACCTGGATGATATCTGTATCACCAATACCAACCGCCAGCTTCCAGCGATGAGCGGCCAGTACGGAAAACTCAAAATCCATGTTATGCGCGATCGCATTCATGCCATCAACCCGGACTGCCACGTGCACCTGATTGAGGATTTTTTCACAGAATCAACCGCAGAAGCAATTTTAGAGACGCCTTTCGATTACGTAATCGATGCTATCGACAGCTTAAAAAATAAAGGGCTTCTTATCGCAAAATGCCACCAGAAAAAAATCCCGGTTATTATCACCGGTGGTGCTGCTGGAAAAATTGATCCATCAAAAATCAAAATTGATGATTTAGGTGAAAGCGTAAACGACTCGCTTCTTTTTAGGTTGAGAAAAAAACTGAGAAGGGATTTTGATTTTCCAAGCGCTGCCAAATTCTCCAGTGCTAAAAAACAGAAATTTAAAATTATGTGTGTTTATTCACCTGAAGATGCCATTTACCCTACCGCAGAAGGCGGTACCTGCAACATCCCTGATCCGGAAAGCAACCTGAAACTCGATTGTGAATCCGGCATGGGTTCTGTCTCTCATATCACCGCTTTATTCGGACTTATGGCCGCGGGCCACGTCGTTAATACCGTAGCAAAACAATAAGCTTTACATCTATTAAAGCTATTTATTTAGGGGGACGATAAGCCTCCTATGAAAACACTAATCCTTTCATTCGCATTCCTGATCCCTTTTACCGAGGCATCCGCAAAATGTAACACCAAGGCCATTGGTTATTACAATCAAACAGGATTTGGGATTTCATTTGGTGGTGGTTCAAGCAGTGCCGGTTATTACGACAAAAATACCGTCAATGTTCCACTGACAATAAATGGTGAGCAGGCCTGTTTTAAAAAGAGCACGGCGTTCTCAATGAAAAGCGAGCAGAAAAAAGACAAACCCGAAGAAAATAATATCGTTATTTCTCCAATGAAAACGGAGTTTGAGAATATCCCTTCACCTCATCAGAAACAGTATATTTTCGTAGAGAAAAATCAATCGAGACTTCTAACAAAATTCCACGTCATGACTTTTGTCTGTTCCGGGGAAATCCCTGTGTCGGTGGAAGCTACCAGCGATTCCGTTTACAAAATTCAAGTGCAAACTAATTCTCCAAGTGTCGAAGTCTCTCATGTTTTTGCCACGGGTGCCGCTGCGGAAAACCTAAGAAAGCGAACTCCTTCCACCAACGAGACTTTCGAATTTTTCACCAAGCTCTACAAAGAAAAAACCACCAAAGAATTGAGCAGGGAACTGCCGTGCTGTACGGACTACCACGCTCCAAGTATCATTTCCGACACCTCTGTTAAGGCCTTAACCGGAGTTGAGAGGGCCATTGCCTCAAGCTTCACCACAATGGCCGAGAATGTTCCCAATGGATGCAGCAACGCCTTCTCTGACAGCATGAAAAAGTACCAGCTTGAAAATTATGCTGAAAACGATTCTTTAAAAGACGTCAAAGTCAAAAAGAAGAGTTGGTTCTCAGACGATTTACTTTTTGAGTGGTAATTTTGCAACCGTCCCCGCCGCCAGCAAATTCTTAATCAAATCCCCTGGCAAAAAAGGCAGTACGCCTGAAATTAATAGCGCCTTCGCCGGAATGAAAAAAGATAGTCCAATCACTCCGCAAGAAAAAATAATCAAACTTCCCAGGTAACAAGCGGCCAGCGCTTTGGGGAAGCTCTCACTCCATCCTCGGTCACTAAGTTTGCCCACGCACCATGAAGCCGCCAGCATCCCAACCAGGTAACCAAATGTTGGTCCAATTAAAAAGCCTGAAGCTCCTCCCGCGAAAACCGGAGCTCCGATAAACCCTAATCCAAGGTAGCTCGCGAAAGTGGCAAGCGACAAGCGGCTTCCCCAAATCAATGCGAGTAAGGCCACGCCGAAAGTCTGCCCAGTGACGGGCACTGGTGTCCACGGAAGAGTGATTTTGAGTTGAGCAAGTAGTGAGAGCATCACCACTCCAAGAAAAAGTGAGACAACTGTAGCGACCGCTTTGTTAGAAAACCTGGTCATTGAAGCCGGAACAAACGCTTTTGATGTGTGCATGGAAAACTCCTTTTCTTTTAGAAATAAGATTTTTCCCAATGAAAAACAATTGCAAAAACCGCCCCCCCATACTAGTTTAATACTAAACTATTTACCGGTAAACAATATGAGAAAACCCCGATTAGAAAAATTTATAAAAGAAAGTGCCACGATATCAGTGATCTACAACGGGATGCGCCTGCAAAAAGAGCTCAATCAAGGGCTTTTAGAGTTTAACCTGAATCTCAACCAGGCCTTGATTCTTCTGGCCATTTTCTTTGAACCAGAAAAATGTATCCGCTCTAACGATTTAGTTGCAGTCATACCGACGACAAAAGGTAACATCAGCCATTGCACTTCTTTCCTGGAAGAAAACAAACTCATTTCCCGCAAAAATGTCCCTGGCGACCTGAGAGGATTTGAGTTTCACCTGACGAGTAAAGCACAGAAGCTCTGCCCTTTGCTGGTTAAATTTTTTGATCAAATAGAAGCAGGTGTGGATAAAAAATTTACTGTGGCTGAATTGAAAGAGTTTATTGCGACAGCTAATTCCCTTTAAGAATTTTTTGGATCAAGTCCGCCTTTCCCTCGCTGTATTGACTGCGAGGAGTTCCGTTGCTGATAAGATTTTTTTTCAAGTCTTCATACTCTTTGCGAAGTTCAGCATTTTGATTAAGCCTGTCACGGAATAAAAGATGACTTTGAAACTCCGGTGAGTCTGTAGTGAAAATGTGGATATGAACAAAGGCCGTTGTTTTCGCTTCATCATAAAGCACCAGGTATCTTCGCCCCTGTATTCCATACTCACCTTTCCACATGTAGCCGAGCTCTTCAAATCTTTCCTTCCATTGATCGGCTTCTTGAAGACATGAAACTTCACCAAGGATATCCAGTACCGGTTTAGCCAGTATGCCGTGTATAGATGTGCTGCCGATATGGTGTAGTTTTAGTTTCGGAAAATTTTCACTTCCGGCCAGAATACGGGATGTTTCCCAATTGAAAGCTTTACTCCAATTATTTTGATCAGGGGAAAGAACAACGTCCCCTCTTTTAAGGCCTAGGCCAAAAGAAGATAGAGTTTTAGTTGTCATCTAACCCCGCACGAAAAGCTTTATAAAGAATTCCTTCAATACGCTTATCACTCGCATCTTTAATCGATCCAAAGCTCATGACTTCTACTGGAGAGACTCCACAGAATTCCAGTACTGCTTTTTTCATCATGTTAACTGCCGGATGAAAATAAGTTAGGTACAACCACCAAACTGGTGCATCGCTAGTCACGATCAATCTCGCCTTTTTCCCAGAGAGAAGTTTATCCCATTGATTTGAATTCTCACGGTACTTAAAAGCAAAGCCGGGCAAGAAAGTACGGTCCAGAAAACCTTTCAGGATTGCCGGAACACTTCCCCACCAGACAGGAAAAATGATAACGATATGATTGGCCCACTTAATATGGGCCTGAGCTTCCACTAGATCTTGCTCGAGATTTTGAATAGTACGATAACCATTGCGAAGGTTGGGATTAAAACTAATGTCGCCAAGATTGAGACGTGTGACTTCACCGCCTTTTTCCCGGGCCCCTTTTTCATAGTTATCGGCAATGGCCGAACAGAGAGACTTTTTATCCGGATGACCTAAAATAATCAGTGTTCTCATTTAATCGCTTTGTCTCCATGAAGTTTATGCAGAATTTTTTTAGCGATAGAAGGCATGACGTATTGATCGATGCGTTCGTTGAGTTGAGCGAGCTCGCGAATAAGGCTTGAAGAAATTGTTGCAAAGTGGGGCTTTGAAAACATGCAGATGGTTTCAATGTCCTTGCTGATCCCGCGGTTTCCGACTGAGAGTTCCAATTCCATTTGGTAATCCGATGAGTTTCTTAAACCACGCAGTAAAAACTGTGCCTTCTTCTCTTCGGCGAAACGGGCAATCGTCCCTTCATGCGAGAGGATAGTCACATTTTTTAATTTATAGTAGTCAACGTAAGCCTGCATCATTTCCAGGCGTTCTTCCAGCGTGAACATGTACTTTTTGCTTGGGTTCGTTGCGGCAACCCAGTAAAGGTGGTCGAAATGAGTAGCGGCCCTCATCATGATGTCGGCGTGCCCCCAAGTTGGTGGGTTGGCGCTGATTGGGTAAACGATAATTTTGTCACTCATAAGCTCCCCCTCGAGAACCGTAGAATAGTCATAACTTTCCCCTATTATACACTTTGATAAAAAGCATTCCTAGTGTTAAAATTTTGACTTCCCAATAATCAGGTTCATTTACCAAGGATTTCATTCATGTCTGAGAACACCCCCGTCCAATCAACCCAAATCGACTACGACTTCACAAAAATCGAAGCCAAGTGGCAAAAATTTTGGGACCAGAACAAAACTTTCAAAACGGACAACAATTCGAAGAAGCCGAAGTATTACGCTCTCGATATGTTCCCTTTCCCATCAGGTGACGGCCTCCACGTAGGTCACCCTGAAGGATATACAGCGACGGACATCATGTCCCGCTACAAGAGAATGCTCGGTTTCAACGTTCTCCACCCAATGGGATGGGACTCTTTCGGGTTACCGGCAGAGAACTATGCGATGAAGACTAACACTCATCCGGACATCACGACCAAAAAAAATATTGCGAACTTCACTCGTCAGCTTAAAGCTTTAGGCTTTTCATACGACTGGGACAGAGAGATCGCAACTTCAGATGTCGACTATTACAGATGGACTCAATGGATTTTCGTTCAGCTTTACAACAAAGGCCTGGCCTACGAAACAGAGATGAACGTTAACTGGTGTCCTGCTTTAGGGACAGTTCTAGCGAACGAAGAAGTTATCGACGGAAAATCTGAAGTTGGCGGCCACCCGGTTGTTCAGCAAAAGATGAAACAATGGGTTTTAAAAATCACTGAGTACGCTGAGAGACTGCTTAACGACGTTGAGGATCTTGACTGGCCTGAATCGATTAAAGAAATGCAGAGAAACTGGATCGGGAAGTCTGAAGGGGCGACGATTAAGTTTCAAGTTCCAATGACTCACGATCAAGCAGCAGCAAAACATGAGCCATGGGTTGATGTAAAAACTCCAGCTCAACCAGAGCTTGCTCAAAATAAAGTGATCAGTACAAACTTTGAAATCGAAGTCTTCACAACAAGACCAGACACTCTCTTTGGTGCGACTTACATGGTCATCGCACCAGAGCACGCATTAGTTTCAAAAATCACAACTGCTGCTCAAAAAGCAGCCGTAGATGCTTACGTTGAAGCTTGTAAACTTAAAAACGAACTTGAAAGAACTGAGCTTAACAAAGACAAGTCTGGTGTACCAACAGGTGCATTCGCGATTAACCCGGCAACTGGAAAACAAATTCCGGTGTGGATTGCTGACTACGTTCTTGCAACTTACGGAACAGGTGCCGTCATGGCCGTTCCAGCTCACGATGAAAGAGACCACGAGTTCGCAAAGAAGTTTAATCTTCCAATGATCAGAGTTATTGAGGGCGGAGATATCGACGAAGCAGCTTACACCGCTGACGGTAAACACATGAACTCAGACTTCATCAACGGTCTGAACATTGCTGACTCGAAGAAAAAAGTTATTGAATGGCTTGAGTCTAAAAAGCTTGGGACAGGAAAAATCAATTATAAACTTCGCGACTGGATTTTCTCTCGTCAAAGATACTGGGGAGAGCCGTTCCCTATTTTAAAATTTGAAGACGGAACAATTCGTTGTCTTGATGAAAGTGAACTTCCACTTGCGCTTCCTGCACTTCAGGAATTCAAACCATCTGGTAACGGTGAGTCTCCACTTGCTAATGCAACTGACTGGCTTTGGATTACTGATCCAAGAACTGGAAAGAAAGCAAAACGCGAAACCAATACAATGCCGAACTGGGCAGGGTCTTGCTGGTACTACCTTCGTTTCTGTGATCCAAAGAACGAAAAAGAGCCTTGGAACAAAGACATCGAAAAATACTGGATGCCGGTTGATCTTTACATCGGTGGAGCTGAACACGCGGTTCTTCACTTATTGTACGCACGCTTCTGGCACAAAGTTCTTTTTGATTTAGGATTTGTTTCGACGAAAGAGCCTTTCAAGAAGCTTGTTAACCAAGGTCTGATCCTTGGAACTGACGGCGAAAAAATGTCTAAGTCTCGCGGTAACGTTGTGAACCCGGATGCGGTTGTAAAAGAATCAGGAGCTGATTCATTAAGACTTTATGAAATGTTCATGGGGCCACTTGAAAAAGTTAAGCCTTGGAATGAAAACGGAGTTAAAGGAGTTTATAACTTCCTAACACGCGCTTATAGATTTTTTGCCAACCCAGCTCATATTACAACTGGATCTGAATCCGATGAGACGCTTAAGGCACTTCATAAGGCAATTAAGAAAGTCACTGAGGATTACGATAACCTTCGTTTCAACACAGCGATCTCTGCGCTTATGATTTTCGTTAACCACTGCTACAAAGCTGGTAAAGTGACCAATGAAACAGCAAAGACGTTCACACTTCTTCTTGCTCCAATGGCGCCACACTTAGGTGAAGAGCTTTGGGAAATGTTAGGTGGAAAGACAACGCTTACATATGAAACATGGCCTAAGTTCGACGAAAACCTGGCAAAAGACGATACGATTACCGTAGCGGTTCAGGTTAACGGAAAACTTCGCGCGACTCTGGAAGTAGATCCAACGATCACTCAAGCAGACGCAATTGCCATGGCAAAAGCGGATGAGAACGTCTCGAAGCACCTGGTAGGAACAATCGTGAAAGAGATCTACGTTCCAGGGAAAATTGTTAACTTTGTTGTAAAAGCATAAGGATTATATATGTCAGAAAAATTTTATATTACGACCGCGATCGACTATCCAAATGGTAGACCGCACATGGGTCATGCTCTGGAAAAAATCGTCAGTGACGCCTATAATAGATGGCACGCATTTTTAGGTTATGAAACTTACTTTCTAACTGGAACAGATGAAAACGGCCAGAAGCTGATTGAATCAGCAAAAGCAAATGGACAAGAAACGCAAAAATTTGTCGATGACAACTCGGCGATCTTTAAAAAGCTTTGCGCTGACTTAAACGTTTCAAACAACGATTTCATCAGAACGACTGAAAAGCGCCACCACGATGTGTGTGTTGATCTTTGGAAAAAACTTGAAGCAAAAGGCGATGTTTACTTTGGAGTTTACTCTGGTAACTACTGCCTTGCTTGTGAGTCTTTTTATACCGACACTCAGGCGCCGGACAATATCTGTCCTGCCCACAACACTCCTTTAACTAAAAAAGAGGAAGAAGGTTACTTCTTTAAAATGGGTGCTTATCAAGATTGGATTATCGCTTACATCAAGACGAATCCAAGCTTCATCGTGCCTTCATCGTCATACAATGAAATGCTTTCACGTTTAGAAGGCGACAAACTAAGGGACCTGCCGATCTCTCGTCCAAATGAAGGATGGGGAATTCCTGTTCCAGGAAATCCAAAGTTTGTTATGTACACATGGTTTGATGCTCTAATTAACTACTACGCTGCAGTTGCAGGAACACCGAACGAAAAATTCTGGCCGGCTTCAATGCACGTTATCGGTAAAGACATTACATGGTTTCACACAGTCATCTGGCCGATCATGCTTCACGCTGCTGGGATCGCTCTGCCGAAACAGGTTTACGTTCACGGGATGATTCTCGCTGAAGACGGTAAAAAAATGTCGAAGTCGCTTAACAATGTTATCGACCCGAACGATATGCTGGCAAAATATCCACTGGATAGTTTCCGTTATTATCTTCTTCGCGCAATCCCTGCTCAAAGTGATGGACGCTTTTCTGAAAAAGAATTGATTGAAAAACACAACGCTGAACTTGGAAACAGCTTCGGTAACCTGATCATGAGAGTTATCAAGCTTTACTTAAAAGACAACGCTCCGACAGTTGATGGAGCTGGCATCACCCAAGAGGTTAACTTCGATGAGAACTTCAAGAAGATGAAGGAATTCATGGAAAGACGCGAACACAACAAAGCGCTTGAGGCCCTTTGGGAAGGTGTCAACAACATGAACCAATACGTAAATACGAAAGAGCCATGGAAACTAAAAGAGGACAAGGCGGCGCTTAAGCAGGTGGTGTATAACTGTCTATACTCAATCCACGCAATCTCTACTCTTCTGTCTCCATTTCTTCCGGAAACAGCGAAAAAGGCCCTTGAACCGTTGGGAGTGAAACTTGGAAGTTATGCTGATGTGAAATTCGGAAGCACTACGTATGAGCTTTCTGAGCCTCTGCCATTGTTTCCTAAAATTGACCTGCCGGTTGAGCCGAAGCCTGAGCCAAAGCCTAAACCGCAAAAACAACCAAAGCAGCCTAAGCCAGAATAACAAAAGGCCCCTCCAAAGAGGGGCCTTTTTTTTAGAATAAAATATAACCGATACCGACGCCTATTCTCATTACGTTCAGATCAAAACTCGAACTCATTGAATGATACTTAAACAATGTGTGAAAATAGAAGTTGTCCGATATTTTAGTGTTCAAATAAACCATCGCTCTGTAGCCCGATAGCTTTTCGTTGGTCGTTGAAACATAATTTGAAGTAAAGCTGGACATTAGACTTTTAGATAAGGCCAATTTGAAAAAATAAGGGTGCCCGGCAATGCTCACTTTTTTTGCCATTCCCAATGTCAGGTAATAAATTTTGTTTTCATCGACATAGATTTTCTCATCATTCCTAATCCCTTCAAGATTAAAAGTGGAAAAAGAATCGTAATCAAATCCGCCATAAGCAGTCAGTCCGTAAGAGGTCAGCAGTCTTTCTGCATAAAAGTTTGCCCCCATCTCATTGGGAATAGTCACCTTGTCGTTGTTCAAATTAGATCCGGTGGCCTTCAAGCTTGAAAGATAAACACTCGCTGAATAACTCCACAGAGATGCCTGAGGTGTATAAGATAGAGAGGTTCCTAATGATAAAAATGAGTTTTGTTGGTAATTAACACTTGGAAGTGTGCTTGAATTTTGCTCAAAAGAGCCCATCGATGCCATATAAAAAAGTGAAGCTCGCCAGGCCTTTTTGTCGTCACTGACTTCAACTGTATTATGTTTTTTTGCCAATGAGGCCTGATAGGCCTTAACTTTCTCCGAATCAAGAATGCTTTTTTCGATTTTCAAATCAATATATGATCCGACTGGTGGGCTAAGCCAAACTTCTTTTGTGTTCATGTGAGGATTGGCCTTGATTGACTCGCGAACAGTGCGGCTTTTGCCATCAAGAATTGTATCATCTTTGACAAACTTTCTGAGTATCCGGCTAAAAGAATCACCTTTTACAACCTGATACTTAAATTCCCAAAAATCGCTCATTTCCGCATTGGCTGAAAAACTCAGCAGTGCGCTTATCAAAATGAAACAAAGGAATCTCATACAGAAAAGTATAAGTTAAATTTTAGTTTATTTCCAATGGGGATATAGGGAATATTAGTTCACCTACCTCTGACCATGGTGTTGGTCCTTGGGTCTTATTGAAGGCGCGGTACTGGATATAAGTTTTTAATTCTCTCTGGGTTTTCCAAAAGACTCTTCTGCCTTTTAACTTAACTTCTCTAATTAAATTTTGGGCCTTTTGATCGCCATAGAGTCGTATCTCATAATCAGTGGCCCCACTGATTTCCGGAAGATCAAACTGGTAAGTGTCGACCCCATTTATTTTGTAGTAATTTAATATGGTTTTCCCTGGCGGGACAACATCATAACT
Source organism: Bacteriovorax sp. (assembly GCA_040377165.1). Classification (GTDB taxonomy): domain Bacteria; phylum Bdellovibrionota; class Bacteriovoracia; order Bacteriovoracales; family Bacteriovoracaceae; genus Bacteriovorax. The sequence goes on along the minus strand of JBEIPI010000028.1, from coordinate 3,432 downwards.
CGGGACACTGGCAATTTCCCTCTTCTGTTCCTCCCCAAACTTCGCACACACAGGCTCAGAAGCAGAAAGGTTTTTAGGTGAATCATCATTGAGCAATTCAAAACAATACTCACCCTTTTTTTTCAGGACGAAACGGTGAGAATTACCTTGGACTTTGAAGCTTCCGATTTCCGCCTTGCTGTCTTTGTAAAAGGCGCGCAGTCTTGCTGTTTGCCCTTCATAAATATTGAAGTTAACTTGCACAGAGGGACCCGCAACATCAAAAGGCTGAGTTGAGTTAAAAGCTCCAATTTTCTTTTTAAAAGTAATAATTAAAGAATCCGCTGCTTCAATTGATTGTTTACTTAAATCCACTAGAGAGATTTGATAAACTCCCGGGTTAGTGAAAAAAACTGGCCTTGTAAGACCCTGAACCTCATCCTCAACAACTATCTTCTTATCCGAGAGCCTGGTGATCAAAAAGCGGTAGCGCCCTTCCTGATTTCCCTTCCACGAAAGTTTGATCGAATTTTCGGGATAGTTTAAAACTATTTTTTTATCGGCGACATTAAAAGACACCTCTTCTTGAACCTGTGCACTCGCCGGCATTCTGGCCGGGGCTTGTTCCGGTACTGGCTGTGCCGCCACTACGGCAGGAGCAACTTCTTTTTCTACAAAAAACTCCCCTTGCGCACTCTTTATCCCATACTTATTTGAAACAGACTTAAGCGACCAACGAAAGTGCGACCCATTCTCAATTCTCAAATCAACTTCATTCGTTTTTAGATCAATGTTTGCTGTCTCGTTAAACTCATTTTGAACCGTCAACTGATAACGGGCCTCTTTATCCCATCCACTCCAGATAAATTTGATTGGTTCTTTGTCTTTTAAACTAAGTTTCTGACGATTTTTTGGCAAATACACTTCTAATGGCATTTCCGGGTGTATTTCTTTAGTCACAACCTTTTCTACAACCACTGTTTTTGGATTTAAATCATGATAAAAATAACCATAACCCGCCATCGCCATTGAGGCGATCGCAATAAATGGCCAGGTTTTGTTACCTAGACTCATTTTTTATCCTCTCCAGATAAAACTTTTATGACCGCCACCAGGTCATGCTGAGCAGGCACCAATCCACCACCAACTTCTTTATCGCCGTAACCCAACTCCCACGGAATATAAACCCAGGCCTCAGATTTTTCAGTCATCTGCAAGATGGCCTTTTCGATTCCCGGCAAATAAGTTCCTGTCGAGAAGATCTCGCCTTTTTTATCTCCGAGGTATTTTCTGTTTTCTACAAGTTTCCCTTTAAGGTCTGGGCGATTTCTATCTACAAGATAAAGCTCATATTGAAATTTAAGAAGCATTCCATAATCCAATCCTCTATCATTTCCTTTTTTAAGAAAATGAACTTTAAAAGTTCTTGCCAGGGCCGCCCTCTCTTTTTCCAGGGCGATTCTGTCTTTTTTATCTTGGTTCAATTTTAAGGCGTAATATATACCTCCCAAAACCACTGCCACAACGGCTAAGATAATTGAAATCTTCTTCACTTTACGGCGCTCCTTGCACAAAGACCGGCACATTTATATTCTGAGTATCGTTATTACCCAGCTGTCCGTCCTGGCCGTAACCAAAACACTGAGGAGGTTTGACATTGCTTGATGCAGGAATTTTTTGAATGAAACACAGGTGATTCCACGAAGAAGAGAAATCAAATGTGCTATCAGTTCCAGGAACGTATTTTGGAGAAAAACTCGTCGCAAAGCGCGCTTGTCCTAGCTGTCCGTAGTTGTTTCTTCCCCAACAGAAAAGTTTTTCGCTTCCTTCGTCTTTCACGCATGCGTGATACTCTCCAACTTGAAGTTTGTTCACATTCTTTAATTCTACTGGTAAATTATCTACAGGAGTAAACGATTCTTTATCTCCGTCATTTGATCCAAGCTGCCCATAATTGTTATATCCAGCACAGTACACTACCCCCACATCTCCAGAGTTTCTCACTCCACAGACATGCTCTTCTCCAATACCAATCTCTTTAAAACTCATCTGCAGAGCTGTTGGCTCATTCAGGCTCGTTGCTCCATTGTACCCGAGCCCAAATTGATTACTTCCGTTATATCCCCAACAATAAGTGCTTCCTACAGAGTTAGCACACATCGAGCGGCTTCCTGCAAAAAGACTTCCGTTAAAAATTTTATTACTGTAAACAACTCCTGGAGTGCTGCGATCAGTGTAAGTACCATCTCCTAGTTGACCTTCATTATTGGCCCCCCAACACTTCATTCCGAGTCCACCGTTGGCACAAGTAAACTCATCTCCGGATGCAATATTGGCCACATTTCTTAGAATGAAATTATGCACATTCGTCTTATTAACGGTTGTTCCATCGCCAAGTTGACCACGATTATTGCGCCCAAAACAAGTTGTGTGACCACCTTTTAAAATTACACATGTATGTTCCGCTCCTAACGTAACTTTCTCTATAGGAAAGGCAAGCGTGCTCTCCTGTGCAGTATCTTCTGAAACAGAAGTTGTCCCCAGACCAAGCTGACCGTAGTCGTTAGCTCCCCAACAATAAAGCTTATCAATATAAGTCATACAAGAATGTTTTTTCCCTGTGTAAATTTTTGGAACAACGTAATCAACCGACCACTGATGTCCAGCCGTAACCGGAGTCAAAGAATTTGTAGAGGCTACACCCGTTCCTAACTGCATATATGAATTTCCACCCCAACAACGGACTTCACCATTTGAGAGCAAGACAGCACATGAGTGACTAGTCCCAACACTAATGGCCTTAGCTGTGCCAAGACCTGACACTGCCACAGGAGAAGATCGGTTGGTCGTTGTACCATCGCCCAATTGCCCAGCATTATTATAACCCCAACAAACGACATTATCAGAGCTATTAATAGCGCAAGCGTGATTTGCTCCAACTGCTGTAGCAATCGCCTTTACTCCAGAAGTCAGTCCTGTTACATCGACAGCAGTATTTCTTGTCGTTGTTGTTGTGTCACCTAAATTTCCGTACGTGTTTATTCCCCAACACTTAACTCCACCCGTAGTAGTGAGTGCACATGTAAAATTACTCCCCATGGCAGCGTCACTTACTCCACTTGTAAGTCCCGTAACGTTTGTTGGCACTGTCTTAGAAGTTGTATTGTCTCCAGGGTAAGCCCCCCAACACTTTAATCCTCCAGTCGTTGTGAGCGCACAAGAGCTTGAGTTACCTGCCATAACTTTTGCAACCCCAGAAGCTAGTCCCGTAGGATCTACAGGGCTCACTCCTGTCGATGTCGATCCAGTTCCAAGCTGATAACTGCTATTAGTTCCCCAGCATTTTACTGCGCCTGCTCCAGTGACAGCACATCCATGATAGCCACCTAGTGCAACATTAATAATGCCTGAACTAAGCGTTGGATGGGTTGTAGGAAGAGTTTTTGAAGTTGT